>NZ_JBHSKS010000008.1:0-197722 GCF_042657405.1 Algoriphagus aquatilis | reverse complement strand
TAGCAACCATGAACGCTCAGACAAAATGGAACGGAACCATCTTCGCATGGCCATCAATTAGAAAAGACCTAATCGCTTACTTTGAAGATCGATTTAACCAAACTGACACAGTTTAGTGAACACTCCCTTTTTTACACATTTTTGGAACATAAAGTGTGATTAATGTTTTTTGACAGAAATATTCTTGCTCAACTTCAAGCTTGGACTGCACGTCCAACCCCAAAGCCTCTTTTGCTAAAAGGTGCTCGGCAGGTAGGCAAAACCTCCTTGCTGAAATGGTACGGTCAGACCTATTATTCAAAAACAGCTTACTTCAACTTTGATCGGCAGCCTGATCTGAAGCAGTTTTTTGAACTGACCAAAGACCCACTCCGAATCATTCAGAATCTCTCCCTCGTGGTGGGATTTTCAATTGAGCCAAAAAACACACTGATCATTTTTGATGAGATCCAAGAATGTAAGGAAGCCCTGAACTCCCTTAAATATTTCGAGGAACTGGAAGAGTCCTTCCATCTTGTTGGTGCAGGATCGCTTTTGAGAGTCACTTTAGGAAATTTCTCTTCCTTTCCTGTGGGAAAAGTTGATTTTTTAGAATTATTCCCACTGACATTCATGGAATTTTTGTCTCAAAAGGACTCAGAGATGGCTAACTATCTGGAGTCTATTCAGGCAATAGAGCCAATACCTGATTATTTTTTCAATAGGATTTTGGAGAGCTTTCGTCTTTATATGATTTCGGGTGGAATGCCCGAAGCTGCCAAAGAATTGGTCGAAAGCGCTGATTTGCAACGAGTGGAGGACCTATTGGACAACATCAATCAGGCGTATGAGTTGGATTTTTCCAAACATGTACCTGCTAGAGATATTCAAAAAATCAACTTTATCTGGAATTCAATTCCCTCACAGCTGGCCAAGGAAAATAAGAAATTTCTCTACCAGGTGGTCAAACCCGGTGCCCGAGCAAGAGAATATGAAGATGCCCTCACGTGGTTGATTCAGGCAGGTTTGGTTTATAAAGTCAACCGAGTGACTAAGGTCGGTGTACCGCTGTCTGTCTATCAGGATCTTAACGCTTTTAAGATTTATTTTCTTGACATGGGGTTACTGAGGCGCAAGGCTCGACTTCAGCCAGCTGCTATTCTCAATCCGACCGAACTCTTTTCTGAATTTAAAGGGGCTTTGGCCGAAAATTACGTGCTACAGTCTTTGCTGGTTCAGTTTGGCGAATTGCCATCCTATTGGACTTCTGATGGAAAAGCGGAAGTCGATTTTTTACTTTCTTACCAAAATGAAATCCTACCAGTTGAGGTTAAATCCGGTGAGAATACCCGTAGTAGGAGCCTTTCTGTTTATGATCAGGAAAACAACCCCCGAGTAAAACTCAGGTTTTCGATGAAAAATCTGATCAATCAAGATGGACTGATCAATATTCCACTTTTTATGGCGGACCGTACTCGTTATTTATTGGACTTGGTATGAGCCCATTAGTGGAAAAGTGGTCTAGAATGAAGTAATTGAAAGGCCATTTAAGTCATTTCTCAAAAGAGCTAAATTTTAAAAAATCACAGGTTAAGTTCCGATTATGTGATTTTTTTCACGTTTTCGGAACTTAACCTGTGAATTCTACTCTTTTGTCTGCCTACTTGACCTTTTCTTGCAAAGGATCCACCCCAATCATCTCCCAATGTCCCAAAGCAATCGGAATCCCTCCGATGGCGTTCAGCTGATCAAAAAACTCCCGAAGCTTGAATTCTTCGCCTTTTTCTTCCTTGACTCGGGCATAGTCTGCGAGGGCATTTTCCAAGAGGTATTTGCCGGTGATGTAGCTTGTTCCATACCCAGGCTGTCTCATGTAGAGGTGTTGCTCAAAAAGCAAAAGCTCCTTTTCTGTCTTCATCCAGCCTCTAGGCGTGTAGTTGGAGTGAATTCCTCCCGCCTCGACCATGGTCATTTCGTTGGCTTGCGCATAGAGTGAGCCTAGACCTCTGGCAGCTCGCTGGGCAATCATGATGTATACAATTTCACGGGACCTTGGAGAATTCTGATATAGCCCTGCATCCATAAACATCTCCTCCACTGCTGTGGCAGTTCCTTCATTTCTGCTGTCGAAAATGTTATAAAGCAAAGCACCTTTTCGAATCGGACTCACATGCGGTTCATTGTCCATAATAGCCAACTCAAACCAATGGTAAAAGTGCGAATACAGCGGAAGCGGATCGATGTGCATTCCGATGGTGAAGAAATTCCGCTTTTCTTTGGGGATAAAACTTCCCCTATGCTCTCTCAAAGCTGGTTCAAAGTAATCTTTAACGGTAACAATTTCTTGCTTTTCCAAAAAGGCCATGAATTCCTGAATGGACTCTTCTGTGAGTTTTTCGAAATCTTCAGGCGTATTGGCCTCCGGAAGCTGGGGAAGGTTTCGGTTTTGGTGTTCTTCTAATTTCAGCGAATTCCAAGCACGTGCAAGTTCTCGCTTCAAAATCATCACTTCATCCTCCCAAGTCAGCGGCACCAAGTGGACGTTTTGCAGGTACCAGGTATAGTTTTCCTTACCGATACCGGAGGGCTCGGTTTTGTTAGGCGCTTCGGCGTGAAGCCAACTGACAAGGTCTTTGGTAGAGAGGGATGCCGACTGGATGGCTTCTACCAGTTCGCCATCTTCATTTACACCGGGCAGATCCAGCAATGAGGCTAGATCTTCCACTTGTTGTTCGATCGTTGGAATTCCTGCTTCCCAAAGTTCTTTGGCATTGCCGGTCAGGTTTTCTTTTGCCTGGGTATTCAAGGCTACGATGGATTGAATTTTTGCAAGAACGCTTGCTCTTTCTTCTGAGCTTAAGGGAAAAGAAAACTGCCAAACCTCTGTCACTCCATGGTGCGTAGGGCCTTCGTGGTCAGGTACATCACTCCGCTCCATCCAGATCGATTTGTAAAAAGCAGGATCGCGTTCCCATGGCTTCAGCACCCGGTAGTTAAAGTCGAAGCCGTTCATTTCAGCCCATACAATTCGCCAGTCTACCTGCTCGGCAATAGTCCAGCCAGCGGTGTCCATGCTCAGAAGTTTTTCCCGAAGGACTTCGAAATCCGCCATTCTTTTCTCAAAAGTCGCCTTTCGGTAATCCGGAGCACCTTCCCAAGTAGGAGGCATTTCAAAGGCCCTCCATTCTGAAAATAAAGAGACTAGATCTGAATGGGTGGCGGGGAGCTTTGAAATAGAGTTGGTTGATGGGTCAGCAGCACCTTTACAGCTCAGTAAAAAGCTGAAAATACAGCCAAAAAGGAAATAGTATGTCGTTCGCATGGCAATGGAAAAGGAGACAGTCTGAAAGATAATCTCTTGCCAAGCAGAATCCAACCCAAGAAATTAGGATAAACTATTCAGTAAATTGACTCCATCCCATGGAAGGGGAGATAAAAACCTTTCAGGACTACGTTGAGGTTTTTTATTTCCCTCAGTTCCTGTAATTTTGGGCTTCTTTTACAACGAATCAATACTCTAGTTTATGGCATATTTATTTACCTCAGAGTCAGTGTCTGAGGGTCATCCTGACAAAATCGCTGACCAAATCTCTGATGCGCTGATTGATAACTTTTTGGCCTTCGATCCCAGTTCCAAAGTAGCTTGTGAAACCCTCGTGACTACCGGTCAGGTGGTCTTAGCAGGTGAAGTAAAATCCAACACCTACCTTGACGTGCAGAAGATCGCCCGTGATGTGATCAATCGAATCGGCTATACCAAGAGTGAATACATGTTTGAAGGCAACTCTTGCGGTGTACTATCTGCCATTCACGAGCAGTCAGCTGATATCAATCAGGGTGTAGAGCGTAAGAATCCTGAAGAGCAAGGTGCAGGTGACCAAGGGATGATGTTTGGCTATGCCACTAACGAGACCGAAAACTACATGCCGCTTGCCTTGGATCTGTCTCACATGATCCTCCGAGAGCTGGCTGCACTCAGAAGAGAAAATAATGAGATCACGTACCTCCGGCCAGACTCCAAATCTCAGGTGACGATAGAGTACAGTGACGATAATGTGCCTCAGAGAATTGATGCCATCGTAGTTTCTACTCAGCACGATGACTTCGATGCGGAAGAGGCTATGCTTGCCAAAATCAAATCCGATATCATCAACATATTGATTCCTAGAGTAAAAGCTAAACTTAAGCCGGAGCTTCAAAAGCTTTTCACTGATCAAATCACTTACCATATCAACCCAACCGGCAAGTTCGTAATCGGTGGTCCTCATGGTGACACCGGTCTGACCGGAAGAAAAATCATCGTGGATACCTACGGTGGCAAAGGTGCTCACGGCGGTGGAGCTTTCTCTGGAAAAGATCCATCAAAAGTTGACCGCTCAGCAGCTTATGCTACCCGACACATTGCCAAAAACATGGTGGCTGCGGGTGTAGCCGACGAAATCCTGGTTCAAGTGTCTTACGCAATCGGTGTGGCTAAGCCAATGGGTATCTACATCAATACCTACGGCACGGCCAAAGTGAACCTGACCGATGGCGAAATTGCCAAGAAGGTGGAAGCTATATTTGATATGAGACCTTATGCTATCGAGCAGCGACTGAAGCTGAGAAATCCGATCTATGAGGAAACTGCAGCTTATGGCCACATGGGCAGAGCAAATGAAGTGGTGACCAAAGTTTTCAAATCACCATATCAAGAAGCAAAAACGGTAGAAGTGGAGCTTTTCACTTGGGAAAAGCTGGACTTCGTCGACAAAATCAAGGCTGAATTTGGCCTATAAGCAGAAAGCCCCGAAGCGATTCGGGGCTTTTTTGATTGAATTTAAAAAATTTCATTTCCTCAATCTTTGAATCACTTTATAGAATTTGTCGGTTTATTTATGATCACCTAATATTTAAAATTTTATTTTATTAGTTCTACTTTGTTTTTTAGATATTTTTTTTTAGGCTTAATTGACGTCGTAAATAGTTCATTAATGAATCAATTCAAACCTAAATTCAATCAAAAAATGAAAAAAAACTTCCTTATTTTAATTATGGGTCTTTTTGGCTCCGTGATGGCCCCGATTAGTAGTTCATTCGGGCAAGTAGAAGAGGCTGCCTTAGCTTTAGCTCTTTATGAGGTAATTGATAGTAATTGTGATGATAAACGAACAGAAGGTACACTTCAAACACGTTGCAAGGATGGGGCATGTGTGACAGTAAGTTGTATTTCATTTAGAAAAGCATGCAGTACCGTTGATGATTGTCAGTAATTATTTAAGGGCCCATTTACTTTGGGCCCATTTTATATTCTTTCTATTGTTTTCAGGTTGTCAACCTGAAAAGAAATTTTCAATTGAATCAAATATTGCTGCGATTGAGAGTAATATTTTTATTGATACGATATTGATTGCGCCATCTCAATCATCTCAAATTGGTTTTTTCCAAGTTAAAGAAGATGCCATTTTCTATGTGGATCAGGCTTATGGATTCGTAGAAGAATTTAATGTTGAAGGGCAATCAAAAGGAATGAAAAAGCGCGAGCTGGACGGCCCCGAGGAACTCCAGGGGATTTCGGAGTTAATTCCAACTAAAACTGGGTTTATAATCCGACATGAATGGGTATTTTATCATTATGGTAAAGATTGGGATTTTTCGAGAAAATCTGTTCTCCAATTTCCTTCAGAGGAGAGTTATGATGAACTGATGGACAATCCCAAAGGGGAATATATCGGGATTTATGAATTACAGAATTACAATGGGAGGACAGTTGAGCTACCCGATGGAGGCTTGATAACCAAATTGGATGTAGAACATCCGATTTTCAATGCCTTTATCTCTCGAGATTATTATCGTGCTGCTAGGATTTTAGGGAAAATTGATCTGTATTCCGGCGAAGTCAAGGAAATTAGGCTCAATAGACCGGCTAGTTATGAAGGGTTCAGCTTTGTTCCTTTTCACAACAAATTTGATTATACGGTAACTACCACAAACTTAATCTACGTCACGCATGAGATAGATTCCCTTATCTACGTTTATGACAGGGATTGGAAATTGAAAGAGACCTTTGGCTCGGCTTGAATAGACATGAAAACTGACTATGTACAATCCCAAAGTATCGATGTAGCATTTGAAAGTAAGTATTTTTATCATTCCAGAAAAAATGAGGGATTTTACAAGGATATCTTTGTGGACGAGAAGAATGGGCTCATTTTCAGGACATACCGTACAGGAAGCGATCGGCATGATCTCTTGGATGAAACTTACAATCCACTCCGGTTGCAAGTCTTCAAACAAGGCAAATTAGCAGGAGATCATGCTGTACCGGGTAGATTCAAAATCTTGGGGAAAATAGGAGCCCAATATATCGTTGATGGATTTTTTGACGAACAAAATGAGCAACTAGGATTTTATATTTTAACAGTTAACTAATCAGAGAATTGAAGTATTTGGCATCCTTACTTTTGCTCCTTAGTTCATTGAGTAGCTTTTCTCAAGGTTTGGTTAATGGAAAAGTGATCAATGCAACTTCTGATGAGCCTGTATCTTTTGTCAATATCATCATCACTGACTTGGGGAAAGGCACTGTGAGTAATTTGGAAGGAGAATTTAATTTTCGGCTTCCGTCAAATGCTCAAGATCATATGGAGGTAGTTTTCTCTCATATAGGTTTTCACTCCGTCCATCTCCGAGTAGCTGATTTAAGAAATTCCCCATTGCAGATTCGATTGATTGCTGGTGAGTATGACCTAGATCAGGCAATAGTGTTTGATTTCAAACCAAAGAAAATTATGGAGCGTGCCCAAGATAATCTGGAGAAAACTCAATATGGCCAACCTCATGAAATCGATGTATTTTATCGAGAATTGATTTGGGCCAATGAAACCATTCAGGGTATGACTAGAGCGGCAGGGTATTTACACTCTGAAGGCTATCATGAGAAACATTCCAGAAAGCCCATGTCAAGTGGTGATGATTACAATTTTATGTTTATAACCGATATCCAGAAAACGGAATATGGGGTTCTGACTTCCATGACTGGACGGCCAAGAGGAGCTGTAGGAGACCTTCTTTTTCCATTACTTGCTTATAGACTTTGGAATTTTAACATCAATTGGTTTGATTATGAGCTGCTAGGGGGAGAAATAATCGGTGATCGAGAAGTTTTCGTTTTATCCATAAAGGCAAAAAATAATAACGTGAAGAACCAGGCCGCAAGATGGGGGTATGGTTTGTATGGGTTATTAGAAGATGCGATTTTCTATATTGATCAAGAAGATTATGGGATTCACATAATGGAACTCCATCAGAAATTTCCTGCCAAACGAGTAATTAATGAAAAAATTGGTCAATTCTATTCAAAAAAAGAGTGTGAAGCAATCGTTAAATTCAGAAGAGATCCAGCAGGAAAATACTTTTTTACTTATGGTAACTACCAGATGACCTATACCGATTTTGGGTATCAAACCGAAAATAATCCTCACCCCCGAGAGATTAAAGAATACGCCGAGTTATATGCATTGAATTATAGTATGGAAGTATTAGACACCGAACAGTTGTCTGAAAAGTACCAAGCTCCAGTTGCAGGTGTTTATCCTGATAGGTTCATTTATTATCACCCTGATCGGTATAATGGATGGATTTTTATTGCTGGAAAAGCCAGATACCAGTCTGGCTTTTGGAGGGATTTTGACTATCCTGCCTTTCCTGGTGAAAGGCAGCTGGAAGAATCACTTTCTCAAGAAAAAAAATTGGAAGAGCAATTTGCCGAGTTTAGAAATAATCAATTTTACTTGCTTCCCATTCTGAGAAAAAGACATGGACTAAATGAAAATTTCTGGAATCGTACAGGACTTCAACAACACCCCGCAAAATTTTGAAAAGCTAAAATTTAAAAAGATTGAATCGATTAAATGAATTTGGCCTATAAACAGAAAGCCCTGAAGCGATTCGGGGCTTTTTTGTGACATAACCTTCGAGGTTTTCAAAACCTCGAAGGTTTTTCAATTAAACTTTATCGGGCTAGTATCAACCAACCTCGCGGATCCACGATCGGAGGGGTTTTGCTTTTTACTTCCACTCCTTTTTTCCCAACAGGGACTCGCTGCACCCCCTCGGAAGTCTCAATTTCAACAGGCATCTCAAAATCAATTCCCTG
The DNA here is from genome assembly GCF_042657405.1 of Algoriphagus aquatilis. Classification (NCBI taxonomy): domain Bacteria; kingdom Pseudomonadati; phylum Bacteroidota; class Cytophagia; order Cytophagales; family Cyclobacteriaceae; genus Algoriphagus; species Algoriphagus aquatilis. The sequence continues at coordinate 189,606 of NZ_JBHSKS010000008.1, read as the reverse complement.
AAGAGCAATCACATAGGCTTCTTTGCCTTTTTTGCTGACTTTCAAAGTGGGGACAGACGTGGTATACAGGTACAGGTCAAAGAATCCCTGAAGGTCCTTTCCGGTGTAGCTTTGGACAAAATCAGTAAAGTCTTTGGTCGTTACCTGATTGAGGTATGTGAAGTGCTCGTCCATCACGAATGCCTTAATCGCAGAGAAAAACAGCTCATCGCCCAGCACGCCTCGTAAAGCATGAATGACCAATGCTCCTTTGGTATAAATCTCGGGATGATAGGCTTCCTCTTCGGTCGAATTCGGTGGGCTCACGACAGGCTTGGCATGAGGGATATTTCTTGATTCGGATTTTACCTTGGCAAAATAGGCCTCCGGACCGCCATGCTTCCAATAAAACAGCCAATCCCCATAGGCGGTCAACCCTTCATGAATCCACATATCCGCCCAGTCACTCACCGATACCTTGTTTCCAAACCACTCGTGGCCCAGCTCATGGTGCAGTAGCCAGTCGTAGCGTACCTTGCCCATAGGGATGGATTGAAAATTGTTTCCGTAGGCATTGATGGTCTGGTGTTCCATACCCAGGTAGGGGGTTTCGACTACTGCGATTTTGTCTTTTGGAAAAGGGAAGGGGCCGAAGTACTTCTCCAAGGTTTCGGTACTGACTTTCAGGTTTTCCAGAAGGCCTTTTGCTTTTGCCCGATTTTCCTGAAGCACCCATACTTGCATGGGGATGACGTCACCTGATGAGGAGGTGAAATCCAGCTTTTCTTCATGAAATACCCCTAGCGTAAAGTTGATGTTGTAATTGCTGATCGGATAATCTGTCTGCCAGTGGTAGGTCATTTTTGGCCCCGTTTCCTGCGTGTCGATCAGTCGACCATTGGAAGCGACAAAGTAGGGTTTGGGTGCGGTGAAAATGAGATCCACACCTTCGCTTGGTTCGCTGGATGGATGATCCAGAGCGGGCATAAAGACTTTTGCCCCCTCACCTTGGCATGACAATCCCATCCAGTGGTTTTCCAGCAGGTCTTTCTCCCAAGTGAATCCTCCTGTCCAAGGTGGATTCTGAGCGATGGGCGTTTTTCCTCCATAAAAGATTTGAACCTGATCGCAGGTACAGTCCACTGGGATGATATCCAACAGGTCATTTTGGTGCGAGAATTTGACTTCCTTACCATCCATCAGGACTTTACTCACTTCGTATTCATCGATGAGTTGGAATCGGAGGGTGTCCAATTTTTCGGCTGCAGAAAAGGTAATGGTATTGGAACCCTGGATGCCCTGGCTTTCGGGTAAAAGCTCCAATTCCAAGCGATAATGACGAATTTTCATCTTTGCCTGAAGCGGATCGAGCGGTCCTCCCCAGTCCCAGTTTTGGGCAAAGGCACTGGACCAAAAGCAAGTAAGTAAAAGGAGAAAAGTGAGCTTTTTCATGATTGTTGATTCGGTGAATAAAAGAAAGCAGGGTTTAATGCTTCTTATTTGCTGAGGGATGTAAGATAAAAAAAGCCGTCCGGAATTGATTCAGGACGGCTTCAAATTAGTCTTCGGCGTAGTTGAAGGAGTCAACCTGTTCTTTGACCCAGTCAGAGTATTTTCCTTTTCGGTAGTCTACCCATTCCTCTTTGTATTTGGATTCTTCGATCAAAAACTTGAAACCGGTGGCTGCCTTGGGTTTGCTCAGGGCATTGACCAAGTCTTCGGCAAGGTTTTTCTCTTTTACTTTTCGGTCGATGAAGTCCTGCATCATTTGATGCTCTTGAGCAGGTTCCATCTTGGTGAATTCCGCAAAATTGTCGGGTTGATCTTCGATTTCGTCCAGGATATCTTCCTCCTCTTCGGTCAGATCATAGTTGAAGTAGTCCTCATCATCCGGCATGTGATGGATTTTCTTCTTGTCGATTTGGTAAAAGCAGACATTACCCTTCAGTAATTGGGCTGCGATGAAGTCTACCTCTTTTTCAGTAAGCGAAAGCATGGATGGGTTTCAAGATTTTTGGAAAAATAATGAAAGTTGAAATTTCAACAAATTGTTTCAAACATAGCAATGTCAAGGCCAAAAAATAGCCTAAATCTCGTGATTCATGATTTTTTCGAGTAAATGTGAGTCTAGTTCATGCCCTCCGGGAAAGGTCAGAACCTGAATCGACTTTCCCAAGGACTGAACAAGTGCCATTTGCTGCGCTTTATGTTCCTCTTGGATCAACTCGTCTTGGTCTCCAAAGGCCAAGATCAGTTCGGTGTGTTCGAATTTTTCCCTTCCCAAATCCAGGGAAAGGTCCTGCGCAAAGCCTCCCGCCCAAAGTACCAAAGTGGCGATTTGACCTTTCCACTGACTTGCCCATCTCGTGCATGTAGCGGCACCTTGCGAAAATCCCAACACGTGGATTTTTGGAAGACTTTCAAAGTTCTCGAGAGTTTGCTCCAGCAAGAAATTCAGATAGCGATGATTGTTTGCGATGGCAACTTCCCGCTCATGCTTGGTCATCCAGTTGGCACCGACCCTTCCCTGAAATTCCTTCAAATATCCATAATTGGTTCCTTCTGGTGCAAGGATGACTCGATCTGCCGAATCAAAGGGGAGGAATTTGCGGATAAAGAATTCCGCCAACTGACCATAGCCGTGGAAGACCAGCCAAAGCTCTTTCTCTTTTCCGCTGGGTTCGTGGGAGATGGAATAGTGTGCCTCGTAAGAGAACCGGATGGACTTTTTCACCGATCAGCTGTTGAGGTCATCAAACTTTAGGGGAAGCAAATTGGCAATTCCCTTGATCCGCATCACGTTTCCATTGGAGCAAAGGATCAGCATCGTGATCGGTTTTTCAAATCGATTTTCGACCTCATTGATGGTTTGCCGACAGACTCCGCAGGGTGAAACTCCCGCCCAAATTTCCTCACCTGCCCTCTGGGCGACAATCGCCAGCATGGTGGGAGGCGAATCTGGATGGTTTGCACCTGCATAGCCAAGCAACAATCGCTCGGCACATACGCCTGTAGGAAAGCTGACATTTTCCTGATTTGAAGATTGAAGGATTTCACCGTTTTCGAGCAGGACAGCAGCACCCACATGAAATCCTGAATAAGGTGCGTAGGCTCTTTTGGACACTTCTTTGGCGCGGTCGATCAGCAGCTTTTCCATGGTGGAAAGCTCTTCAGGAAGCAGTTCCTCGATCTCGGTACTCAGATTAATTTTTTTCACTTCAAAAATCGGTTTGGGAAAATCCTAACGGTCAAAGTAAGGAATTGTTCCTTAATTAAAAGTGAATGGCCTTTTTCCCACAAAAAAAAAGGATCAATTTAGCTCGATAAACCCAAGTGCATGAAGACTATTCTGATTCTCGGAGCTGGTAAATCGGCCACCTATTTGATAGATTATTTGGCAGATTCCTGTGTGGAAAAAGAGCGAACACTCATTTTGGCCGATTTGGATCAATCCACTGCGGCGACCAAACTCAAAAATCGGGCGAATACCCTAGCGGCATCCATTGATATCGAAAATGGCGACTCCAGAAAAGGGCTCATCGTTCAGGCGGACCTGGTTATTTCCATGTTGCCTGCATTCATGCATCCTGTAGTGGCGAAAGATTGCCTGGAGTTGGGTAAGCATTTTTTCACGGCTTCCTATGAGAGCGATGCTCTTCGGGAAATGGCTCAAGAGATTGAAGCAAAACAACTATTCTTCCTCAATGAGTGTGGACTAGATCCGGGGATCGATCACATGTCTGGCATGAAAATCATCCATGAAGCCAAAGCAAAGGGTGAAGAAATCATCTCCTTCAAGTCCTATTGTGGAGGGTTGCTTTCTCCCCAAAGCGAGGACAATCCTTGGAAGTACAAATTCACCTGGAATCCCCGAAATGTAATTTTGGCAGGTCAGGCTACTTCCCGATTTATTGAAAAAGGCGAACTGAAATACGTGCCCTATCACCAACTGTTTAAGCGGATTGAAACAGTCAAATTTCCGGGATTGGGGGATTTTGACGGGTATCCCAACAGGGATTCACTCAGTTATCGTAAAGTATATGGCTTGGAAGACATCTCCACGATGCTCCGCGGTACGCTGCGCCGTGCTGGATTTTGCAAAGGATGGGATGTGTTTGTGCAGCTGGGATTGACGGATGACAGTTTTCAGTTGGAGCTGCATGAGGGGAGCACCTACCGACAGTTTTTGAATGCTTTTTTACCTTGGTCGGAGACCCTGAGTGTGGAGGAAAAATTGGCCGAACTGATCCCCGATTTGGATTTTCCAACTTTCGAGAAGTTGCAGTGGCTTGGGTTTTTTGAAAACCGGAAGCTACCGCTCCTGAAGGGAAGTCCTGCTCAAATTCTTCAAGCGATCTTGGAAAAGGACTGGGCACTCCAGCCTGAAGACAAAGACATGATCGTGATGCAGCATCAGTTTGAGATCAAAACTGAGCGAGGTATCAAAAAGCTGACCTCAAGTTTGGTGGATCTGGGAAAGGATGCAGCTTATACGGCTATGGCCAAGACGGTGGGATTGCCCTTGGCGATTGCGGTGGATTTGTTTTTGGAAGGAAAAATCAAAGGAACAGGACTGCACCTTCCTGTACTGCCGGAAATCTACCTCCCGATTTTAGCGGAATTAGAGAGGCAGGGAATCCGATTTGTCGAGCAGGAATGGTATTGAGGGTGAATCGAATAAAACAAAACATGAATATCCGCAATCTTACCACTAGGTAAGTCATCGGCTCTAAAGATCGCGGATAATCGTCGACTGACCACAGACGACCGTCCACAGCACCTCTAATCGGACTTCAAACCTTATCTTATTTGGTTACTGGTAGAAAAGCGGATAATCATAAAACAAAAAACGCCCAAAGGTTCTTTGGGCGTTTTTTGTTTTAAGGATTCCAATCAGCAGGGGGATTGAGGGACGCTCCTGCTACCTCTCGACAATCGTCGGGGATGATTGCACGGTTTTGCTTGAAAGTCAGGTCATTTCTGTCAATGTAAATCCGCCGGCTAGTTTCCCCTCCTGCCATGAAATAACCAAGAACCACCTCATCAGGATTATCCAAGCTGATCATATTTCCTCGAATGGTCGCCGGAGGAGGATCGAAGATCGAACCGTTGATTTCTGCCTGTTGCTTCACCAACCTAAGGAATCGAAATGCGCCTTGGGAAATGCTGTACTGCTTTAGGTCCATCCTGAATTTGTTGACAAATCTCAGCCCATTGTCCTCGATGAATGAGGCAGGTATTCTTGCTTTGAGCCCATTAAAGTTATCATCGTTGACTACAAATAGACCTTGGTTATCGCTAACTTCTGTTCGAAAACACTGAATACAACAAGGTTTCGGCTGAGGTGTGCGATTTGGATTTTGAGGAGAAGGTCTCGGTGTAAAAAGGTCGGGGCGAGTTTCCAAAATATAAACAGCCGGACCATTTCTCCAATAGTAGAAATTATTTTGATCTCCGGGGTCATTCACCTCTGCAATCAGCTGTACCCCTGATCTGGGAGCTTGGCTTCCTGGAGATGGGATAGTGACTGTACGGAGTTCAAGGGACGCAATCGGTGGCACAGATTCTACCCGCTCTGGAGTAGAAGTGTAAACTTTCCCCTCGGCTGTTAAGATCTGCAGGGTGTAAGATTTGCCGACTTCTGCTCGAAAGCTAGCAGGAGTAAAATATGTTCCTTTTGCTTCATCTCCTTCTGTCAAAAAAGTCACATTTCCATCATTGTCTCTTACCACTACAGTAGCCAAAGAAACGGGTCGGATTAATCCTTCAAAAACACTCCCATAGGTAGCACTGCGAGTGAGCGTAATTGCATGAGGACCCGGACCTGTAGAAATGATTCCTTCTACAGTCAAAAGCTGTTCACCCTCCGGTACATCTACTTGATACGGGTCGATGCAGGCAAAGGGAATAAAAAAGAATAGATATATAAGTCGTCTCAGCATGGTTTAAAACTTAATGGCGTAACTCAAACTAGGAAGCGGGATACCCAAAAGGGCCAATCGAAGTGCCTGAGGAGGCTGTCCTTGCGCATCGTCAAAGAAGATAGAGAATGGATTTTTGCGGCCATAGACATTCAGAATCGAGAAGGTCCAATTGCCATCGTAGAATTTGCCAGTCCCTTTCAGTTTAAAATTCACAGCAAAGTCCAAACGGTGAAAATCGGGCAGACGCTGCTGATTTCGATCGTTAAAATAAGCCAGATTGTTTCCCGAAAAGTCAAATTTGGCATCGGGGAAGGTAATCGGTCGACCGGTGCTGTAGGCAAAAGTGGCAGAGATCGAAGTGTAGGTGCTGACCTTGTAATTTCCAATCAAGGTCAGATCGTGCGGCTTGTCGAAGTTGGAGGCATACCACTTGCCGTTATTGATGTTTTCTTCTTCAAATGGGGTGATGACTCTTCTAAGCGATCTGGAATAAGTGTAAGAAACCCAACCAGTCAATCGTCCTAGGTTCTTTTTCACATAGAATTCCGCACCAAAAGATTGACCCTCTGCAGGGATCAATTCGGTTTCAAGATGGTTTTGAAGAATGAGATTTGCACCGTCTTTGTACTCGACTACATTTTGAAGGTCTTTGTAATAGACTTCCACGGAGGTTTCGAAGATGTTTCCTTTGAAGTTGTTGTAAAAGCCTAAGGAAACTTGGTCTGCAATCTGAGGCTCTATGAATCCATCACTAAGCTTCCAGACGTCCGAAGGTGCGATAGTCGCTGTATTGGAGATCAGGTGAATGAATTGGTACATTTTATTGTATCCTAACTTGATCGAACTCGCCTTGTTAAACGAGTAGCGGAAGGATGCCCTTGGGGCCAGTCCATCGTAAGTTTGGATCAATTCTCCATCGGCAAAGGTGGTTTCCGAAATAGCGCTCCCATCCGAAATGGGCTTGCCGGACTGATAGCTGCGGACCACTCTAGGCCCTAGGTATTGGTATAGATCATACCTCAGTCCATAGGAAATGCCGATTTTTTCTCCCAATTCCAGTTCATGCTGAAAGTGAGCCCCCATCTCTCGACCTGCTTCGTTTTGCACCTTTTTGGGTAAAATATCCTCCTCCACACCGGTAGGAATCAGCTCTCCGGGTTGGATGCTGACTTGCTTGTATTCTCCACCGACGGTGATCTTATTGCTCTCGCTCAGGGTATAGTTTAGATAGGCCCTGGCCCCCATGTCTTGGATATCAGAGTTGATTTCAAAGTCATTGATTCCTGATCGGTTGAATATTCCATAGTCATAGAGGGTATAAAACCCATTGGCTTCCAAGCTGAGCTTGTTGCTGAGTTTGCTTTTCCAGATCAGTGAATGAGCCTGATTCTGCCAGGATATGGTTGTGTCGGAGGCAAAAGCAAAATCATCATAGCTGGTATAGTAGCTGTAGGTAAATTCATTTTTGTCAGAAATAGGAGCATTGATGATCAGGTTACCATCGTAAAAATTGGCATTGGAAGTATTGAGCGTGGGATTGCTCAGAGACTGCAAAAGCCAATTGATATAAGAAATCCGGAAGCCACCGAGAATGGATACTTTTTCCCTGATCAAGGGACCGTTAAGGGAAACTTTGCCAGAAAAATTACTAAGCATGACTTCTCCTCCCCATTTGTCCACGCTGCCGGCTTTTGGCAGAATATCCAAGATCGCAGAGCTACGTCCACCAAATCTTGCCGGGACCACTGCCTTGTATAGCGTGACATCATTGACCATGTCAGGATTGAATGCTGTGAAAAGTCCAAACATGTGAGATGGATTGTAGATGGGGGCTCCGGCAAACTGAATCAGGTTTTGGTCCACGCCGCCACCCCTCACGTTCAGTCCGGAGGAAGCTTCTCCGACCTGACTTACCCCGGGTAGGGTGGCCAAGGATCTTACAATATCCACTTCGCCCAAGAATGGGGGCATTTCGCGCATGGTATTTACACTTAGGGTGACTGCACCCATATTGGTAGATCGGATGTTTTTTTCCGGGTCACTGCCATAAATCACGACATCGTCGAGGGTAAAGTCTTCTTGCAGCATCCGGATCGAAAGTCTTCCGTCTCCTACTGCAGTGATAGGATAGATCTTGGTCTCATAGCCCACGTAACGGAATTCCAAGGTGTATTCAGCACGGTCCACGACCAGTTCAAAGCTCCCGTTATTGTCCGTGATACGGGTCAGGTTGATTTCTGGAATTCTGACTGTTGCACCTACCAAGGCCTGTCCGGTGATCTCATCGATAATTCTTCCTGAGATTTTGATGCCTTTGAGCTGACCGATATCCCGGCCTACGACTTCCCGCTTGAGGGCATCTGTCTGTGCCAAAGCGGAGAAGCACCCCAATAGTAAAAAGGTAAATAGGAGTAAGTTCTTCATAAAATAAGGCTTAAATCGCATCAGGTTCAAATTTGTAGAGCTCCATTGGAAGTACTCCGTTGGTAGATTCCTCTGCCGATCGTAGAATGTAGATCATCCCGTTGGATTGAAAATGGCCGGCATTGATACTTTGAGGAAGGCCGATGATTTGATTTTTTGACTTCCATACCCCAGTTTCCAAGTCGAGCTCCCAGATCTCTTGGGTACGTCGGTAGAGTCCCAAGTATGCTTTTTTGCCAATCACCTGAGCGAATGGAAATCCTTGTCCGGTATTGCCGGGGTAGGTACCTCTTGTCAGCCAGGAGTCTTGGCTTGGGAGATATTCCCATACTTGGCCTGAGGCAGCCAAAACATAAATTCTTTCCCCATATTTAAATACCGCAGTGGTTCCGCTCATGTCAAATGGAGCAGGTCTTTTTTGGCTCCAGGTTCTTCCGATTGCGTCGTATTCCCTGACCACACTTCCAGCCCCGTCTCTGCCACCAAAAAGAAAAAGCTTCCCATTCCAATCTACGGCCATTGCCTCACGGGTATTGAATGGCAGATCAGGCAGGCGCTCGAAAGAACTTCCATTGATCTTATAAAAACTGCGGTCAAACTGAAACACATCTCGATCTACTTCCAAAGCACCTCCACCAAGGTAACTCGAGGATGCAAACGCAAATCGCCTTGGATTTCCGGGGAAATTAATCTCAGTCCAAGTGCCGTTCGTCGGATCAAAGCGCTGAAAAGACCGGTAAGAATCCGATAGTCTCAGCCTTCCCAATCCGACATGGAAGCCGGATGAATTGGTGAAAAACGTATTGTCGTAGATCCTTGCTTGGGCGGGAAACTCGGAGACTTTGGTGTATTTGCCGGCTTGGTACTCAAAGGGCTGTGGCAAAACAATTTCCTTGTCCTGGATGACCAACTTAACCGGAACAACGACTTGGCCTGCTGCCACAGGTATCCGAATGGTGAGTTTTGATTCAAATAGGTTTTGAAGGACTTGAGCCTCCTGAGTCCCGAAAAAAACCTTAGTGCCTTGAGGGAAATTTTTCCCTTGGATCACCATTTCATTGCCTGCGGAGGCATAGGTCGGTGTAAAACTGGACACAGAAGGAGTTAGCGTCTTGAGTTCTACCACATCGCCTTCGATACGTTGACCATTGATTTCGGCAAATGCCTTGGCAAAGTAAGTCTGACCGATTTTGAATCCCGTAGATTCTCCGATAAAGCGCCCCGGACCGTTTTTCTGACCCAAAGAGAGTGTTTGGGCACCGGCAAAAGACGACTCCGTGGAGAATAAGAAGCCATGATCGGTAGCCAGTACATCTTGATTGGTCAACAACCTGCCGGAAATCCGGACTTTGTCTCCACCGACGAAGAGCAGGTCTTCGGTAGAAACCAAAATGGGAGTGTCACTTTCTTGGGTGCATGACCCAAAGGCAAGGAGCATAAAAAAAATGCAGGATGCCAGTAGTTTTTGCATGTAGTTGTATAGTGGTTTGATTTTTAAAAATAGGGGTTGAATCTGCTAAGGTTAGCTGTTTCAAATGGCTAAATAAGGAAAATTAGTAGATAATTGGGCCAATATTTTCAAAAACCCAATAAAAATCCGGAAATCAGGGAGGAATATTCATCGGAAAAAAATCCCTCTACTTTTTTCAGGGTAATTTCTTTTTGATCTGGCTCCCCTTTTATACATGTGAAGCCTACAATTTCCCTGATAATTGGCTTGGCAGGATTATCCCTTACCTGCACAATACATTTTGGAAAAAGCCCCCATTCTGAGGCGAATTCAGAAAAATCCCTCATCTGCCGAGGGGGTAAAATGACCCAGAGTTGACCGTCTTTTTTGAGGAGCTTGACTGCTTTTTGGATTAACTCTTCAAAAGACAAATCATCGGTATGTAAGGCCTGATTTCGCTTAGCATCTTTTGATTTGAGATGTTCTGGAAAATAAGGGGGATTGCTCACAATCAAATCAAAAAGTTGATCCTCTGGTAAATCCTGGAACCGGAGTTTGACCACCCTTAGCCTTGCGGAAAAAGGACTTTCTCGGAAGTTTTCAGCTGCTTGATCGGCAGCATCCTCATCGAGTTCGACAGCCGTGATGCGGGCCTCTTGAAACCTTTGCGCCAGCATCAGGGAAATCACCCCGGTACCAGTGCCAACATCCAAAATGGTAGCTGAAGAGACGGTTTCAGCCAATGCTCCAAGAAGCACCGCATCCGTGCTGATCTTCATCGCACAGCGGTCCTGTTGGACTCTGAACTGTTGAAACTGAAACCAAGAGTTGCCCATTAGGTGCGCGCTCGGCTAAAAAATTTGGATCGGAATCTGGATTTTTCTTCCATTACGTTGAGCTCTTCTTCAGATACCCTTTTCACGCCTTCAATAGTATAGAAAGCCTTTTCATCGATTTCCTTCACCTTGGAAATAAACTCCTGAAGCTGATCACGCTTCATCACGGTGAAGAGCAGGTTTACTTTTCCATACCTTCCTTCGGCCCCCACATTGGTGAATCGGTAGTTTTTCTCCTTCATAAACTCCAGCAGCAAAGGCAAAGGATGAGGGGTAATGACTCGGACCAGTACCCTGCCGAGGGCAAGCTTTTCATCTAAAGTCATCCCCACATAGGTTCCAGTGGCAAATCCTCCTGCATAGGCAATGTAGGATAGCGGATTGTTGACATTCTGGAAAATCTGTCCAATCGCCAAGAGCCAAATCATGGCTTCAAAAAAGCCCAAAATGGGAACAATGTTCTTTTTCCCGTTCATCATAAACATGATGCGGAGGGTATTGATCGACACATCTCCGATACGCGCCACAAAGATCAACAAGGGCATGAGCACATAGTTGAGCAGGTTGTCGGAAATGCCTAGGGAGTGAAAGAGATCTTGCATGATGGTACAAAAATACCCCATTATTCGGAGAGGGAGACACAAAAAGTAGAGGAATCCGAGATCAGATTTTTTTATCTCTGCCGGCAGGCCAGCCAAAAACAATAAACTGAACCGTCATCGCCAATAGAAACCAGATCAGAATGTTCCAATTGTCAAACAGATCCAGTGAAATGCCAAATACCAGAGGCCCCAAAGCAGCCAAGACATAACCCGCCGATTGGACCATTCCTGAGAGTTTGGCGGTGGTTAAATCTTCCGCTGTCCTCATGGAAATCAGCGTATATGCAATACTCAAACTCGCTCCACTTCCGATGCCAATGATCGTAAGCGCAGCAAAAGTGACGATTTCATTGGTGATAAATAGCGATCCATATCCAACCAAATATCCGATGCCCACGATGAGCACCACACCGGATTGCTGGTTGAGTCGCATCAGGAGATTGGGCGCAAAAAAGGTCCCGATCAGAGAGATCAACTGCATGTAGGAAAGTGCAATTCCTGCATTGACAGGACTCATCCCGCGTGCGATCAGCATATCAGGCAGCCATGTGATCATGGTAAAATACATCACGGATTGAGCTCCCATAAAGAGCGTGACTTGCCAAGCCAAGCGTGATTTCCAGACATTTTTTGCTGGCTTGGCTGAACCAGTTTGCTGAGTCGAATGGGGCTTCAATTGGGGAATCCAGACAATGAGCGCCAAAACCATCAAGATCACCCAAGAAATCAAGGATCCTCTCCAGCCCAGCCCCCAATCCTCTGCAAGCGGTACGCTCACTCCGGAAGCTATCGCCGCAAAAAGCGACATGCCGGTAGAAAGTAGCGCGGTCATCAATCCGATTTGCTCAGGAATCCGTGCTTTGAAAAACGGAATCATCAACACATTGGCGGTGACTATGCCGATTCCGGTCAGTGCTGTACCCAGATAAAGTAGCTCGATTCCTCCCAAAACCCGGATCACCACTCCGATTGACAAAAGGGATATCCCCAGGAAAATGGCTTTTCCATGGCCCAGCTTTTTCCCAAAACTCGGAGCAAAAAGTGAAAAAATGGCAAAGGTGATTAAGCTTAGCGTAGTCAGAAAGCCCGCCAATCCGTTGGAAATCCCCAAGTCCTCTCGGATAAATGGAATCAAAGGTCCCACCGAAGCGATCGACGTCCTCAGATTGATCGAGATCAAGATGATGCCGAGGATTAGGAGGAATTTGGAGGTGGGTTTGGACATTAGATAAGTACGAATTACGAAGTACGATTTACGACATTGAATCGCACTTCAAGGACTTTCACAATAAGTTCGAACTTGGAGAAACAGGAGTGAAGTAAATCACGATTTTTGATGTACGAATTACGACGTTTTAAGGAACCTCTATCCTTTTAATTAAAGCTTAAGCTTTATGGTGAGTATTTGAAGTGCCTGATAATGTCGTCAATCGTCATTCATAAATCGTAACTAATTTCGAATATCGAACACCGAACGTTGAAAATTGAACTAGGTCCCAATCAAGCCCTAGATTCCACCAAATCCTTCACGCAGTCCACCCAAGTATTGTTGGAATTTAAGCTGGGCACCAAGTCCCAATGTTCGCCTCCGAGTTCTTCAAACTGCTCTTTGTATTCTTCGCCCACTTCCACGGTAGTTTCCAGACAGTCTGCTACAAAGGCCGGGGAGAAAACCAATACTTTTTTCACGCCCTCTTTTGCCAAGTCTTTGATCATGTCTTCGGTATATGGCTTGATCCAAGGATCTTTTCCCAAGCGGGATTGGAAGCAAGTCACGACTTTGTCTTCTGGAAGTCCGAGTTTTTCTGCCACCAATCGGGTCGTCTGAAAGCATTGTGCACGGTAGCAGAACTGATTTTTCAAGCCGTACTTGTTGCAGCAGGCACCCAACTGACAGTAGCCTTCCACACTTCCTTTTCGGATTTGTCTTTCGGGTAGGCCGTGATACGAAAACAAGTAGCGGTCATAGTCGTGCTTTTGCATGGCTTCTCGTCCGAGTTCGGCCCAAGCCTCCAAGAAAAGTGGGTGATCCACGTAGTTGCTGATGAACGTGATCTCAGGGATAATCTGCCAGCCACGGGCGATCTCCATCACCCGATCCATGACTGAGCCATTGGTCGCAGAGGCATATTGTGGGAAAAGCGGCAGTACGATGATTTTTCGCACTTTGGCATCCATCAGTTCCTTCAGGCCCTTTTCGATACTTGGATTCTGATAGCGCATGGCCATGGCCACCAGGTATTTTTCCGGATCCAGCTTTTTGATCAGCTTCTCTTTGAGGTCTTCGGTATGGAAAAGTAGGGGAGAACCACGTTCTGTCCACAATTTGCGGTATTCGCCAGCGGATTTTGGGGCGCGGAAAGGGGCAATAATCAAGTTGACCAGCATCCATCGGGGGATAAAGGGGAAATCTATGACCCGTCCGTCCATCAAAAATTCCCTCAAATACTTTCTTACATCTCCTGTTTTGGTGCTGTCAGGCGTACCTAGATTGACGAGAAGGACCCCGATTTTTGCTTTATTCTTAGCCATGGCTTGGATTCAATTTCCTTTGGAAAGTCCAAAAATAGCCCCTTTGTTTGATTTCTTTGATTGATGTTTTCTAAGTGGAATAGCTGTAAGGATTTAGAGAAACGAAAAAATCCCGGCAGTACCGGGATTTTAATGAGTTACGAAGCAGCAGCTTTCTTTTTAAGGGCCCATTTCATCAGTGGTCCGGAAGTCATTGAGGTGACCAAGGCCATGACTACCAAAGCCACGAAAAGCTTCTCATTGATCAATCCATTTTCTAAAGCGATAAGACCTAAAATAATTTCCATTGCCCCACGTGCATTCATGCCAAAGCCAATGGCCATGGATTCCCATTTGTCCAATCCTCCCCGATAGGAGCCAAATCCACAGCCAATCACTTTTCCGGCATAGGCTACTAAAATAACGATAAGCACTAGCCAGAAATCGAAATTTGCGATGAAGTTTACTTTGAGACCGATGGATACAAAGAAGACCGGAGCAAAGATGTTATTGACAAATTGGTGGATGATTTCTTTGGCGCGCTCGGTCATGTGTTCGGAATCTCCAATGGCTACTCCTATTATGAAAGCGCCGAAAATGGCATGAATACCAATAAATTCTGTGAATGCTGCTGCCAGAAAACAGGCTGCTAAAGACAAAGAAATCAAGCCTCCTGGCCAAGCCAAGCGTTTATTGATCCAGGGAAGTACACGATTGATCAGGGATTTCCCCACGGTCACCATAAATGCAGCAAAGCCTACTGTAAGTAATATCGTATATCCGAGTCCAATGCCTCCTGATTCTTTACCCATGAAACTCAGAATAATGGAGAAAATCATCCATCCTATAATATCATCAACCATGGCTGCTGATACGATCATCATTCCCATCCGACTTTTGAAAAGGTTGAGATCCATGAGTGTCCTTACGATTACGGGTAGGGCACTAATGGCCATTGCGGTGCCCATGAAAAGGGAAAAGAGTAATTTGCTGCCTTCGGAAAATCCAAAAAACTCAGCAAAGAAAAACGGCGCAGTAAACCCAAAAGCAAACGGGATTACCAATCCAAAGAAGCTGATGTTTAAAGCTTTTCGACCTTGAGAAAAGACCAGATTTAATTCGACTTCCAAGCCCGCGATAAACAGCAAAAGCACCACAGCCACTTGAGTATATCCAGCCAATGCTATGTTGCTCATGGGGTGGGAGCGAAACAGAAATTCAAAAGATTCGGGAGAGAAGGTTCCCAAAATGGTAGGCCCTAATAAGATGCCCGCCAGAATCTCCCCTACCACAGCAGGTTGTTTGAATTTTTGTGCGATTTCGGCAAATACCCTTGCCAATACCAGCATGGTTGCCAATTGAAGCAATAAGGTGACTACCTCGCTATGCGTTAGTTTTTCCATGTTGCCTCTTATTTAACGATGAGTAAATTACAAGGGAGCTCTTCCAGAATTTCCTCCAAATCATGAGGAAATAGGCGGTCAATGAAAGAATAGCCATTCTCATCTCCCAAAATCAACAGATCTGCTTCGATCGATTCGCAATATCTGACAAGCTCTACAGCCCATTTCCCTGCGGTCACTTTGATGTTTATTTTCAGGCCAGTCTGATCCAGCCCGTCGAGAATTTCCTGTACATATTTAATTTCTTGCTGTACAAGCTTTCTTCTAGTTAATGATACTTCATCCTCAGAACCTTCACCGGCTGTAGCCATTTGCAGTCCATAGAGTTTGATTTCATTGAGGATGTGAACTTGAGAAGCACTTTCTGCCTGGCAAAATTTTAACCCTCTTTCGATGACTTTGGGAGTAACTTCTAGCTGAGTTCCATTGATGACAACCTTGGAAAATCGGGTGGTTTCTATTTTAGGATCTATGAGAGTCAATACCGAGCAGGGTGATTTTCGGATTACCTTTCTGGCCACGGAGCCTAGGTAATAGGTGAGCAGCCCTTCTTTTTTCAAAGCCCCCAACACCAGTAAGTCCACCCCTTCTTCTTCACAGGTCTTGAGGATGGTTTTTGCAGGTTTGCCTTCTTTCCACAATACCTTGACCTTGCCCAGATCTGCACAAAGTCGATTTAAGATTTCATCCAGCTTGGCCTCTAATTCCGGGGTTTTCACACCCACATGGATCAGTACTAATTCCCCCTGAAAAAGTCCTTTCAACCTTCTCGCCTCAGCGATGAGGGCTTCCATTCGGGGAGAAAACGCAATGGCAAGGGCTACTTTTTGATACATATCCACTAGCTTAGTTTAGTTGAAATACGGCATTTTTTGCCACTTGACCAAGTTTGGTAAGGTTCTCCGCCACTTATCACAAACCCTTTCCGCTCGAGTCTGTATTCGGATTTCTGAAAAAGCCGGAATTATTTTCCCATCATTTTTTCCTAAACTTCCCATTCAATTTTTAATTCTATCCTTCAGAATTAACCCGAAAAACAAATTTCCTATGCGAAAATTCTTACTCACCGGGCTGCTGTTGGGAAGTCTCATTTGTGGCAATGCCAATGCCCAAAGCGACTATCCTACCCTCAGTCAGGTCACTCAGCGACTCCAAAAGCTAGGCAGCAATGCCTCGGTGGAGTTGAAAACCCTCACCAAAACCGAGGGTGGAAAGGATATACACGTCCTGAAAATCGGAACCGGTGCCAAAGACCAAAAGCCCGCCATTGCTGTCGTAGGTGGGGTGGAGGGATTCCATGTCCTTAGCGTAGAGTTGGCGCTTCAGTTTGCCGAAAAGCTGGTGAATGAAAACTCCAAAGTCCTGGAGTCAACCACTTTTTACATTTTCCCAAACCTATCTCCCGATGCCTATGAGCAATACCATGCAGCGCTGAAGTATGAGCGGAGAGGAAATGCAGTGGCAGTTGATCATGACCGTGATGGCACACCGGGTGACAATGGCTACTCAGATCTCAATGGTGATGGCATGATCACTTGGATGCGCGTAGAGGATCCGATGGGTGACTGGACAGTCTCCAAGGAAGACGAAAGAGTCTTGGTCAAAGCGGATCGCTCCAAAGGAGAAGCAGGGAAATACCGAATATTCAAGGAGTCCAAAGACGATGATAAAGACGGGAAATTTGCCGAGGACTTGAAAGAAGGAATTGCCTTCAATAAGTCTCTGACTTACAAATTCCCGGTGTTTGAACCTTTGGCCGGAGACATCGCGGTTTCCCAAAAGGAAAGTCGAGCACTCTTGGATTACTTGTTTGAGCAGTGGAATATTTTCGCTTTTGTCACGTTCTCCCCCGCTAATAACCTGAGTGCGCCGCTGAAATATAATGGACCCGATGCCCGTAAGCGGGTAGTGACTTCCATTTTGGAAAAAGATCAAGCCATCAATGCCATGGTCTCGGAGATGTACAACAAAACCGTGACTTCAAAGGCTTTCCAACAAACCAATCAGGGAACAGACGGGGATTTTTTCCAGTGGGCCTATTTCCATTTTGCCCGACTGAGCTTCTCTACTCCGGGATACTGGACGCCTGAGTTTAAAGGGAAAACCAATGCCGAGGCCAATTATTTGGCGTGGTCAGATTCCTTGGGTTGGAATTCATTTGTTCCATGGACAGAAGTGAAGCACCCTGATTTTCCAAACCAAAAAGTAGAAGTAGGAGGCATCAAGCCTTTTGTGATGGTCAATCCTCCTTTTGAAAAAGTAGGAGAAATTGCCAAGCAGCACACGGATTTTATCCTAAAACTCGCTGCCATGCAGCCTAAACTTGAGTTTCATAACCTGAAAACGGAGGCACTTGGAAATGGGCTGACTCGCATCACGGTGGATTTATACAATAATTCTCCGCTGCCTACCCATTCTGAAATGGGTGCAAGATCACGATGGCTGAGAAAAGTGCGAATCGATATCGACACGACCACGGACAAATTGATCAGTGGAGACAAAATCAAATTAGTTGATTCCATGGCGGCTTACGAAAAAGCCACTTTCAGCTGGATTGTCCGAGGTACCGGAAATTTGACCATCAAAGCCGGTGCTTCGCATACCGGATTTGCTACCCAAACCATTAAACTCTAAGCCATGAATACCATGAAATTGAAAAATACGATAGTTGCCCTGGCTTTGGGAGCGTTGACCTTGGGCTCCTTTGAAACTACTGCGCAGCAGGAAAATTACTTCCGTGCGATCGGTACGCCCCACAAGCCTAAAGTGGAGATTGCCTGGAATAGGTATTACACCGCAGAGGGTCTTTGGGACTGGATGAAAAAAATTGCCGCTGCGCATCCTGGTTTGGCCAAAATCGAATCGATCGGAAAATCTGTGGAAGGCAGGGATATCCTGACCTTGACGATTACGGATTTTTCCGCAGGAAAAGACACCGAAAAGCCTGCCATGTGGATCGATGGCAATATCCACTCCAATGAAATCCAAGGGGGTGAATTTTCCCTTTACGTGGCTTGGTACCTGACCGAAATGCATGCAGACAATGAGTTTGTCAAGCAATTGCTGAAGGATAAGGCCTTTTACATCACTCCGACAATCAATCCGGATGCCCGGAATAACTTCTTTAAGGAGCCAAACACTGCCAGTTCGCCAAGATCGGGCATGCTCGTTTTGGACAATGACGGAGACGGACAGGCAGGTGAGGACATGATGAATGACCTCGACGGCGACGGTAGCATCACCATGATGATCCGCAAGTCACCGACGGGCAGATTTATCAAAGATCCCCTAGATCCCAGAAGACTGATGCAAGTCGGACCTGATCAGGTAGGAGAATATGAAATGCTGGGTCAGGAAGGCATTGATAATGATGGTGACGGCGAGGTCAATGAAGATGGTGTAGGGTACTATGATCCCAACAGAGATTGGGGCTGGAACTGGCAGCCGGACTACATTCAGCGTGGTGCCTTGAGGTATCCGTTTACCCTGCCAGAAAATCGTGCTGTGATGGAGTTTGTGATGAAGCATCCCAACATAGCCGGAGCTCAAAGTTTTCACAACTCAGGAGGGATGATCCTCAGAGGTCCAGGTGCCGAGGAAGATATCAATACTTACAATCGTGAGGATATCCGAATCTACGATGCTATCGGCAAAAAGGGGGAAGAGATGATCCCGGGATATCGCTATTTGACAGTTTACAAAGACTTGTATTCCGTATTTGGGGGTGAATTGGATTGGTTTTATGGTAACCGAGGCATTTTCACCTATACCAATGAGCTAATGGTTTCCTACCTGTATTTCAATAAAGAAGCAGGCAGAGGTAATCAGGAAGAGCAGCTAAAAGTTGATGAACTGCTCACTTTTGGTGATGCTTTTGTCAACTGGAAGGAATTTAAGCACCCACAGTTTGGTACAGTAGAGATCGGAGGATTCAAAAAGAATTTTGGCAGAGCACATCCAGGCTTCTTATTGGAGCAAGACGCTCATCGGAATGCAGCTTTCACCATTTATCACGCCTACCATACTCCCAAATTGTCTGTGATGGATGTAAAAGAGGAAGATCTCGGGGGAGGTTTGAAGGCCATCACCGCGACCATCTTTAATGAGCGGATGATGCCTACCCATGCCAGTCAGGATTTGAAGTACAAAATCGAACGTCCCGACTATGTGACGATCTCTGGTGCTAAAGTCATCGCCGGATTTGTGGTAGAAGACGAAGACATGAAGAAATTCAAGGAGCAGAAAGCCTCTCCTGAAAAAATGGCTGTGGAAAATATTCCGGGCATGGGAGCTGTGAAAGTAAGATGGATCGTCTCTTCGGCTTCCAATTACAGCGTTACTGTGGATTCTGCCAAGGGTGGAAAAGCCACCTGGAAGAAGTAATTGTAACTTGCGATAAAGAAGTCCCCATTTCATTGTTGAGATGGGGGCTTTTTTTTGCCAACTTGTCTGTTCTAAATAGCCATTCCATGAGCCTAAAAATTTCCCTTGTTGGTTTGTTGATTTTTCTATCCATAGCTGGCTATAGTCAGAATTCCCCGTCTGTCCTGATTACCTATTATTCTTCATCAGGTAGTACCAAAAAGATGGCAGAAGCGATTTATGAAGGCGCAAAATCTGTGGAGGGTGTTCAAGTGAAACTTTTGCCTGTCTCGGAAGTAAAGTCCCAGGATTTGATGGAGGCTACCGCAGTGATAGTCGGCTCACCGGTGTACAATTCTAATCCTGCGCCTCAGGTACTGGAATTTCTCAATTCATGGCCCTTTGACGGAAGACCGATGAAAGATAAACTTGGAGCCGCCTTTGCCACCGGTGGAGGCATTTCGATCGGTGAGGAAGGGGTCATGTTGGATATTTTGCGTACAATGCTGATTCACGGAATGATCGTGATGGGCGGAGAGGAAGTTGAATCTGCTTTTGGAGCATCTGCGATCACGGGTGAGGGACCGTTTGGAAAAGAAAAAGTAGATGATCTTTTTTTGAAAAAAGGAGCCGGATTGGGGAAAAGGGTCGCTCAAAAAGCGCTCAATTGGAAATTGATGACAAAATAAAACCCCGCCAAGGTTACCTCAGCGGGGTTTCGAACTAAGTTGGTTTAGCTTATTTGGATGCTACGTAAGCAGAAAAGCCAGTTGAAGTAGATACTTTGAAGCTGATTGCCTCTGGGAAACCTGGTCTGTTGATGGTGTACACTTTGTGAAGTCCCTGAGGATTGTCTACCTGCTCCGTGTGAATCAGCTTGTCTCCGTCAAAGATTTGAACCGTCACTTCTTGAGCTACCAAGTTGGCAACCAGGAGTCTGTACTGATTGTCTCCCAGTGCAGTTACTCTTGAAAATACCTCAGGCTTGGTTTTCACCTCGGTATTGAAAGTAGCCGTTCTCAAAGTACCGCTGGCATCAGATACTTCGATAGAATACTGTCCTACCGGAAGGGCATTCAGATCGTATCGCTTTGCAAAAGCTTCAGTTTTTGAGATTCTATCTCTGAGTACGAGCTGATTTTGAGCGTCTGTGATTTTCACTACAAGAGTGCTCTGTGGAGCCTCAGCCACTGCTATCATTACTTTGGCAGGCTCAGTCTGTCTGATTTCTACCGTTTTTTCGTCATTGTAAGCAAACGCTCCTGATGCGATCCCCGCAACAAAAAGCATGGTCATTAATTTTCTCATTGTTTTAGTTGGTTTAATAAGTTGTACTTGATTGAATAAATTCTTGGAATTGCTCCAAGTGGTTTGAGTTGAAATAGGTTTCTAGATTTTTTGTAACCACAGGATGGACGATTCCATCAGGGGAGGAGATTTTGGGTTACAGGGCCTTCGATGCAATTCGAATTACTGTACAAAGGTACCAAACGGAATCAATATTGCAATAGTTTCAATGAAATGATTAAAAAATTTTCAAAATGGCAATTAATATCAATAAATTTTAACAATAATATAAAATCACTTCGCAATCGATCGCATACCTGTTTCTATTTTGAGTTTTTGACTGTTTATAGAATTTAATTCTGATTTACTTTAAAAAAACAAATAAATAAGGCTAAATGAATCTCGGAAAAAGCCTCTCCGCAATCGATTGTATGGAAATGAAAAAAAATCAACTTTTTTGAATAAGTAAAAAAAAGGCCCGGAAACTCGGGCCTTGAACAGTAAAATGAAGCGCTTTAAACTCAGTTAAGTTGGGTTTTAGCTTTGGCTAGCATCTCTTGAGTGAAGCTTCCTTTGAGTTCTACCACTACCAGATCTCCTTCTTTTTCATCTCCTACCAAGATGACTAAGTCAGATAGTGTTCTAGCACCTTTTCCATAGATCAAAACGCCGCTTTTTCCCTCAGCTGCTTCCATGAGCAAGTCATAATTTTCTCGTTCGAGGCCTTTTTGGAGGGATTTATATTCGGTGATAGCTTGTGCACCTTCCGGAAGTGTGAAGAAATTGAGCTTTTCGACAGATTTGGCTACAGTTGCCATGTCATTTTTGTCCATGTTGATTTTAAAGCCGTCAGCAAAATTCATGAAGTTGCCTCCGAGTTCCAGTTGGAAGAAGTCATCATGGCTTTTGTATTTCTCTTTCAGGGCAGCGATACTTTTGCTTTGTGCCTGCACACCCAACACGACGGCAAATAGCATGAGAGTTAAGATTAGCTTTTTCATTTTTAGATTGGTTTAGTTTAAATTATTTAGGGCCTTTCGGTCCTTTTGAGCCTTTGTTGTATTGCTCCATGCCGGGAATGTTGGTTTTTTCCGAGAGCATGTTTAGGTCATCATAGGTAAAGCTTCCCAACATGGAAATCAGGGAGAAACTTTTGGTATCTCCGGAGATCATGGTCAATTCCTTAATTAGCCCACCTTCTTCTCGGATCATAAATTTTAAGCTGCTCCCTTTGTCCTGCACATCCATGAGCTCCTCATACCTATTTCGGCTGAGCGTACTCATGGCTTCGGTGTAAAGCGTTTTGCCATTTACTTCTTCAGAAGAGAGTATGCGGATACCTTTGATTTTTCCGATCAAGGCTCCAAGCTGCTCTGCATCCTTGTCGCCTTCTGCATTGTTTTTCAGAAATCCTCCGGCCATCTGCATCATTTTGGGTGAGATGTACACCCTTGAGAAACGCTCATCTTCCATGTATTTGGAAAAAAAGCGCTGGATAGCATCTTCCTGAGCAAAAGCCTGAAAGCCTATTCCTAGAGCCAAAATGGCTAATAATAAGATCTTTTTCATTTTTGTGATGTCGTTTGAAACAGCTGATTTGTTGTGTTGAGGTACTTTAGGTCATTGAGCGGCTGCATCTGTTCTTGACCTTTGGAGAGGTTGGTTTGGATCAGTGCCAAAGCTTCCATCACCTGTTGATAGGCGAGTTCTTCTTGCTTTTTTTGCTCATAATCCTGCCATACCCAAGCGGCACTTGCCAGCAAGGCGATCGAAGCTGCCCAACCTAACCACTGGATTCGGATGGTTCGAATTCGTTTTTGTTCTGGCAATTTGACCTTTTGGGGAACTTCATTTTTGAAGTCTTCCAAGATTCCGAAAAGGGCTTTCTCTTTAGGATATCCATCAGCAGCCTTGAGGAGGGATTTAAGTTCTCTCTCTTCGTCGAGGCTGGTTTCTGCTTCCCAGTATTTTTCCAAAAGGATCTCTAATCTTGTTTTCATCGGTTGATTCCTTGGTGGACTAATTTTTCTCTTACACTTTTTCTTGCTCTGTGGAGGTTGATTTTGACTTGCTCCAGTGTGATTTCCAGCTGTGTCGCAATCTCTTCATAGCTCATTTCTTCCACTTCGCGGAGGAGGAAAATCTCCTTCTGCTTCTGAGGAAGTAGGTCGACCAATGTGAAAATGTGCCTTTCCTGATCGCTACTGTCCAAGCCGTGGCTTTCAGGTTGAGGGAGTTCTTCGGTTCCTTCCAGTCCGGTCAATCTGTTTGTTTTCCGGTAGTGCATCAGGGTTTCGTTTTTTAGGCTTTTGACTAGCCAGCCACCGAGATTGGGATGGCTTTCCAGTTCCGTCTGACGCTCCACGGTTTTGGTGAAGACATTTTGAAGCAGATCCTCAGACAGGTCACGATCTTTGGTCCATAGGTAGACCATCCGATACAGCCTTCCTCTCAAGGGCCAGATGTGTGCTTCGAAAAATGACTTCATTCAGGAAGATGATGTGCGAAACAGGAAAAAGTTACAGCTGCGCGATTTTTTTTTCGATTTTTCCGAAAAAACCATTTCCAAAGGCCCATGTTATTCCTTGGTCATAAGGTTAAGGCTTGTGCAAACAGGTTAGATTGATTTTAAATTTCTTGAAAAATAGTATGCATGCAGACTATTTTATATTTTGGCAGTGATGAAAAAGGAAATCAACAAACCGAACTTCGCTGGGAAAAGGGCAAAAAAAATCCCGATCCTTGGGGGGATCGGGACCGTGGTGATAAGTGGACTCGAACCACCGACTCACGGATTTTCAGTCCGATGCTCTACCAACTGAGCTATATCACCATCGTTTAAAGTGTTGCAAAGGTAGAAAAATGAGTATTCCCTACAAATCCTTTTCAGAAAAAATAGACCCAAATTTTACAAAAACCAGTTAATCCGATCAATATGAGCATTTTACCACAACTCGCTTTTGTCCTCATTTTGGGTGTTGCGGGCTATATTTTGAGCAAAAGGATCCAATTTCTCCGGAGAAACATCCTGCTCGGTAAGGCTGAGACCCGCAACGACCAATCTGAAAATCGCTGGAAGACGATGCTTCTGGTAGCCTTCGGTCAGCAGAAAATGTTTTCAAGAATTGTTCCTGCTTTCCTACACTTATTGATATATGTGGGTTTCCTCGTGATCAATTTGGAAGTACTCGAATTCGTCTTGGATGGGCTATTGGGTACCCACCGACTTTTTGCTCCGTTCCTTGGAAGTGCCTACACGGTAGCGATCAATATGTTTGAATTTCTTGCTGTAGCGGTTTTAGTTTCTTGCGTGGCTTTCCTGATCCGCAGAAATGTGATGAAAGTCGAGCGATTCACCAAGCCGGAGTTGAAAGGTTGGGCTACCTTGGACGCCAATCTGATTTTGGTGATTGAGATCATCTTGATGTTTGCCATTTTGACAATGAATGCCACAGATCAGCTTTTGGCGACAAGAGGAGACGAGCATTATTTGGCTTTGGGAACCCTGTTTTTCAGCGGCCTCCTTCAGCCGTTGTTTGAAGGATTTTCCAACGGTGCCTTGGTAGCTATCGAGCGTTTTGCTTGGTGGTTTCACATTGTGGGAATTTTGGCTTTCGCAGTGTATGTCACTTATTCTAAACACCTACACATTTTCTTGGCTTTCCCCAATACTTGGTATTCCAACCTCAGGCCTAAAGGCGAAATGCAAAACATGCCTGAAGTGAGCAATGAAGTGAATATGATGCTTGGAATCCCGGTGGAAACTCCTGCAGCTCAACCGGCAGAAATAGGTCGATTTGGAGCCAAAGACATCAATGACCTGAGCTGGATTAATGTGCTCAATGCCTACTCCTGCACCGAGTGCGGTCGCTGTACGTCGGAGTGCCCTGCGAATTTGACAGGGAAAAAGCTCTCCCCAAGAAAAATCATGATGGATGTGCGTGATCGAGCAGAGGAAGTAGGAAAAAGCATCGATGCAGGTGGTCCGGGATTGGCGGATGGCAAATCACTCTTGGGAGACTACATCACCAAAGAAGAAATCAATGCCTGCACCAGCTGTAATGCCTGTGTGGAAGCCTGTCCAGTCAACATCGATCCGCTTTCGATTATCCTCCAGCTTCGTCGCTATGTGGCCATGGAAGAGTCCGGTACTCCGGCTCAATGGAACTCCATGTTTCAAAATATGGAAACCAGCTTCTCTCCTTGGAAATTCAGCCCTTCCGACCGCTTCAATTGGGCTGATCAAGTGAAAGATGAGGAAATGAAATAGGAGAATGTCCGATGTCGGATGACTGATGTCCGATGAAATCAGGAAAGTTGAATTTCAAGGAAAGGTCAAAAGCTTCTCAGCCCCTCGTAAATCGTAATTCTAAAATCGTAAATCCAAATTATGTCTACTTATAAAGTTCCCACCATGGCCGAAATGGCCTCTAATGGCCAAACCCCAGAAGTACTTTTTTGGGTGGGATGCGCCGGTTCATTTGACGAACGCTACAAGGCCGTCACACAGGCTTTTGTGAAAATATTGAACAAAGTCGGAGTTAGCTTTGCGGTCCTCGGACACGAAGAGACTTGCACTGGAGATCCGGCCCGCCGTGCCGGAAATGAGTTTCTCTTCCAAATGCAAGCGGTAGCCAATATCCAAGTCATGAACGGTTACGAAGTCAAAAAAGTCGTGACGGCATGTCCTCATTGCTTCAATACCATCAAAAATGAATATCCTGCCTTGGGAGGAAATTATGAAGTGATCCACCATTCCCAGTTTCTCCAGCAGTTGATCAATGAAGGCAAAGTAAGATTGCAAGGTGGGGGTGAGTTTAAAGGAAAAAAAATAACTTTTCACGATTCCTGCTACCTCGGTCGGGCAAACAATGTCTATGAGGCCCCACGTGAAGTCATCAAAGCGCTCGATGTGGAGCTTGTCGAAATGAAGCGCTGCAAAACCAAGGGCTTGTGCTGTGGTGCCGGCGGGGCACAGATGTTTAAGGAGCCGGAAGCAGGCAAAAAAGACATCAACATCGAGCGTACCGAGGAGGCCTTGGCTACCGGAGCGCAAGCGATTGCAGTAGGTTGTCCGTTTTGCCTGACCATGATGATGGATGGCGTCAAAAACAAGAACCGGGAAAATGATGTCCAAGTGTATGACCTTTCCGAAATGATTGCCAAAGAAATGGGCATTTAGAAATCCTAAGTTTGAATCAATTCAACCCTTTTTGCCGTTATGCAGAAAGGGTTTTTCTTTGAAAAAATATTCCACCTTATGCTTCTTCCATTTAACCAACTGCCCGACTATTCAAGAGTATGGGTCTATCAGGCCGAGCGAAAGCTAACTGAGCAGGAATTAGAATTAGTCAGGCATCGACTTTCCCGTTTTTGTGAAGGATGGAACACGCATGGAAATGGCATGCCAACCTCTTTTGAGTTATTTGATAGCCAGATTTTGGTTTTGGCAGTAGATGAAAGTGGATTGGGAGCGAGCGGTTGCTCCATCGATAGTTCGGTAAGGGTTCTCAGAGAATTGGAATCACAGCTTGGAATTAATCTGACAGACCAGGGAAAAGTAAGTGTTCGCAATTCCAACGGAGACTTAAAGGTATTTCCGGCTTTGGGCCTAAAAAGCAAAGTCCAGGCTGGAGAGTTGACCCTGGAGCAAGAAGTAATCAATCCGATGATTCGAACTAAAGCCGATCTTCACCAGCTATGGCAGCCTGTCCGAAATAGCTGGTTGAACAAATACTTTCCAAATTAATTAGTAATATTCAGGACTAGACCTTCAATCGCCAGTACATGAAACAGTATTTTTTATGGATTTCGACGTTTGCTCTCCTTGGCTTGGTAAGCTGCAAAAGCTTGGTCGAAAAAGGAGATAATCAATTTCTTTCTGGCCAGTATCACTATGCTATTTCCACATTTGGCCAAATCCTTCAAACCGATTCTACCAATCTAAAGGCCAATCAGACCATTGCCGAAAGCTACCGACTCTCCAATCGAATCGAAAAAGCAGAACCGTATTATCGCCAAGTGGTCGAGCAGGAACCCACATTTAACAATTACTTTTTCCTTGGCCAAAGCTTAAAAGCCCAGCAAAAGAATGCCGAGGCAAAAGAAGCCTTCGACAAAGCAAAGGGCTATACGTCTGATGAAAGTCTCCTTGCCCGAACCCAACGAGAAATTGAAGCTATCAAGCTAGCCGAAGGAATTTCAGATTATTGGCCAAACCACGTGTTGGTAAATTTTAAGGAGCTGAATACCCAAGGAGCAGATTATGCCCCTGTTTTAAGTGAGGATTTCCTCTATTTCACCTCAGGGAGACAAGCTTCGGGAATCTATGCTGCTACAGGTACACCTTACCACAAGCTGTTTAGAACCAGAGCGGATGGGTTGAAAGTGGATGTATCTGGAGTGCAGGCATTACCTGAATTCAAGAATGAAGAAGGGTTGAATCAGGCAGCAATAGCTATCAGCCCGGACGGAAATACGATTATTTATGCCCGAGGAAACTCAACTTCTTCCAAAGATCTACCCGACGTAGCGCTATTTGCATCCTATTTTCGAGGAGCAGGATTTACCCAGCCGATCTGGATGCCTGTCAATGAAGATGAATATTGGTGGAATTCTACTCCGGCGTTTAGCCCGGATGGCTCCGAGCTTTATTTTGCCTCCAATAGACCCGGAGGATTTGGGGGGATAGACCTATACAAAGCTACCAAGTTGGCTAATGGAGATTTTGGAAATGCGGTAAATCTTGGACCGTCTATCAATACCCCTGGAAATGAGATGTTCCCCAGACCTGCCCGTGATGGTAAGTTTTTCTTTGCCTCCGATGGACATCCCGGTTATGGAAAGCTCGATCTTTTTGTAGCTGAAAAAGACAATACTGGAGGGATGGTAATCAAAAACCTAGGTCAAAACTTCAACAGCAAGGATGATGACTTTGGGATTTTTTTCACTGAATATCCAAAAGCCGGCTTTATTTCTTCCAACCGTGAAGGTGGCGTTGGAGATGATGACATTTACTTTTTCGAGGATAAAACCCCAAAACCAAAGATTGTCAACGTTCTCCTTAATGTATATACCAAGGAATCCAAAGGGGAGGGCACTCCGGCAGTACTGTCTCAAGCCAGAGTAACTTTGTATGGTTCAGATAATAAGCAGCAGGGGGGTGACTTCTCCAATGCTCAAGGAAGAGTGAGATTTACCATGGCACCGGAGCAGGACTATACCATTATGGCTTCCAAGTCAGGGTATTTCTCCAAATCAATTCCTTACACGACTAAAGGAAAAACTCCTGACCCGAAGACGCTGGTTCAAGAGGTTACCAATGTAACTTTAGATACCACCATCATTCTGGATCAATTGATTTTGGAAAAAGCCATCGTGTTGGATAACATTTACTATGACTTGGACAAGGCGGAAATCCGAAGTGATGCAGCCGTCGAGTTGGATAAATTGGTAAAAATCCTCAAAGACAATCCTGCAATCCGAATCGAACTGAGCTCACATACTGACTCTAGATCCAGTGATGCCTATAATTTGGATTTGTCACAGCGGAGAGCACAATCTGCAGTGGACTACATGGTATCCAAAGGTGTTGCGGCAGAACGATTGGTGGCAAAAGGCTACGGCGAAACCCAGCTGATCATCAAAGATGCAAAGACCGAAGAGGAGCATCAAACCAACCGACGAACTGAATTTAAAGTGATCGAAATTAAGGAGTAATTCAAGTGGCTCATCTGATGTCAGAGGAGGATAAATTGCTCCATGAACTTTCGTTTTACACCCTATCTCATGCTTCGCCGGATTTTATCCATCAGCAAATTGTAGATGCCTATGGTGCTCAATCCGCGAATGAGACTACCAAGCCCATTCGAATCCTATTTTCTTTAGTAGGACTATACTTATACGTTGAAGAGGGTTTCACAGGCAAGGAAGTCCAGCTTTTTCATCAAAAAATGGCAAGGCAAAAAAAGGCTTGGCCGAAATTGCACCTTCCGAAGTTTAGAGGGGAAATCAAAATAGGGGATGTATTAAAAGCTGCTCCAGGAGAAGATCGGGATCGAATGATTAGGTTGTGGAGTGAAGATGTTTGGAAGGCTTTTCAAGATAATAGAACCACAATTATCGATTTGATTCAAGAGTATCGAGTACATTGACATGAAAAAGGGCTTTGATAATTTTTCAAAGCCCTTTTTCATGTCATTTCTCTATCGCTTCATAGATCAAATCATGGATTTGTGTCCTGATTCCGACATCCAATAACTTGTTGTTTCCTCCATCAGGATGGACTCGATTGGAGAGAAAGACATAAATCAGTTCATTTTCAGGATCAGCCCAAACACAGGTACCTGTGAATCCAGTGTGACCAAATGTGCTCTTTGGAGCCAATTTTCCGGCTGATCCGCCTTTCCCTTTTTCAGGTTCGGGCTTATCCCATCCCCACCCCCGTCTACTCATGTGGGATTGACGCTTGGTAAATGCTTCAATGGTTTCAGGTTTGATTATAGAGACTTCACCATAAGATCCTTTATTAAGCATTAGTTGCATCATGACCGCAAGATCATTGGCAGTACCAAATAGCCCCGCGTGACCGGCTACACCTCCATACATGGCTGCCCCCGGGTCATGTACATAGCCTTGAATTTGTCTTTTTCTAAAGGAAAAATCATTTTCAGTAGGGGCGATTCTTTCAATAGGCATTTTCTGAGCAGGATTAAAAGTGAGTGTTTTCAGCCCAAGGGGTGAATAGAAAATCTGATCTACAAACTCATCCAAAGGTTGGTTGACGATTTGCTCCACCACAGCCTGCATAAAATACATGGTCAGATCAGAGTAGACATATTTGTTTGGCTTGGGAAGGAGTTCGGATTTTACCGTCCAGTGCCAGATGCTGTCTCGGAGGCCATTCATGGCATACATGTCATTGGATACTGGCCTGCTGAAACCTGGGCTAGGGCTCGGTTGGTAATAGGTTGGCTTCCACTGCCCGCCCTGAACGGTATGGACAAAATGAGGAATAAATGCCTTTAATCCAGCTTCATGTGCCAACACATCTTTGAGTACAAGAGGAGCTTTGTTGGTTCCTTTCAACTCTGGCAGGTAGTCACCCAATGTTTTGTTCATGTCCAGTTCGCCGCGGCTGTGAAGAAACATGACTGCCTGAGTTGTGGCGAGGACTTTGGTAATGGAGGCAAGATCATATACCGTTTCAGGTGTTACTGGAGAAGATTGCTGGTAGTCCAAGTGCCCATAGGATCGCTCAAAGACTACTTTCCCATTTTTTACCACAAGCACATTAGCACCAGGAGCAGCCTGCATCTGAATCATTTGATGAGCGACTTCATCGATCTTACTTAATTTTTTGCTGTCTAGGCCTACGGTTTCAGGTACTCCATAAGAAAGTCTTCTTAAATCAGCCAAGTAGCCCCCTACTCCGTGAGAAAACTGACCATTTACAGTTACAGGCAGTATACCTTTTGCAGACCTTCCCCCAAATAATACCTGAGGCACCAGTTGCTGGGTGATGGAGTTATTCTCATAGGCTAAGACCACATGCCCCATTCCTTCGAGTGCATTTGCTGCGTAAGCATTGCCAAAGAGAACTGTGACTACCTGTTGTCGTTTCTCTAAGTTTCGGATCAGTTCCACATCTCCGGGTGCCACTCCAAATGCCCTTTGGGGACTGTTTGTTATTCCCATCATACCTACTATCACTACATCATAATCCTCCAGCTGTTTGATTATGTTGTAATGAGTGGTTTCGTTGGCTGCTTTAGGAATGAAAAAATGATCTACGTTAGAGTATTTATTTAGGTATTGGCTAAATACACCTCCTTCATCTCCAATAGTCAAGCTGGCCATCTTTTTCAGATCAAGGTGCTTGAATGGCAAAAGATCATCTTTGTTGGAAGCTACTGTAATTGCCTCAGCATACAGTTTTTCGACCACTTCTTTGGTCTTTTCGGTAGTGATCCGGTCGGCTATTTTGTAAGTATCCAAAGGCTTGTATTCATTCAATCCTGCCCAATATTTGGCCTTTAGGATTTTTTTGACCCTTCGGTTAATTTCATTTTCACTGATCATTCCCCGGGCTACGGCATCTTTGATGAGGGCTTTGGCTTTGGTCACATCCTGCGAATAGAGGAGCACATCATTTCCTGCCAATAAGGCTTTAAGATCCACCTCACCAGGCCTACTAGTATTTGCTACCCCTTTCATGTTCAGTGCATCTGTAAAAATCAGCCCTTGGAAATTCATTCGGTTTTGAAGCAAGTCGGTCACCACGGGCTTGGAAAGGCTGGTTGGAATATTGGCGCCATTATCCAGACTTGGGACATTGAGATGGGCGACCATGACGGACATGAGATTTTCCCTGAAGAGTGTTTGGTAAGGATACAAGTCAATGTCCCATATTCTTTTTTCGGCATGTTTGATTACAGGCAAAGCATAATGACTGTCCGTCTCCGTATCTCCGTGTCCCGGAAAATGCTTGGCGTTGGCAATGATGCCGTTTTCCTGAAGTCCCTTCATATAAGCCACGGCCCTTTGAGTGACTCGGTCTTTGTTTTCGCCAAATGCACGAAAACCGATGACTGGATTTAGGGGATTAGAATTGACATCCACTACAGGAGCAAAGTTGACATGCATACCCAGTTCTTTAAATTGCCTTGCAATTTCAGACCCCATTTCATAAATCAACCGGGTATCTTGTATCGCTCCAAGAGTCATGGCTTTTGGAAAATTCAAGACGGAGTCAAGTCTCATTCCTATACCCCATTCGGCATCCATGGCAATCATGAGGGGAGTCTTGGCTTGTGCCTGATAGTAATTGGTCAATCTGGCTTGACGGTTTGGACCACCCTGAAAAAAAATCAGTCCTCCCAGATTTTCCTCCTTGACCAATTTGCTGATTTCATCCACATGCCTCTGGTCCTTATTGGAGTAGGCAGCAACCATAAAAAGTTGTCCAATTCGCTCTTCAAAAGTCATCGCCTTGAAGACACTGTCTACCCAATGGAGTTGATGTTGGTCATCTTTGCTCTCCAAAGGATCTTCATTGGCAACGAAGGGATCAGACTTTCCGGAGGAAAAAAGCCCAATCAACGCGGTCAATGAGAGTAGTATCCAATGCTTTTTCTTCATGCAGGAGATTGATTTTATTTCCTTGACTTTTAAAGTAAATTTGTCTTTGAGGTGATTCTAAACCTAATTAGAATCGCATTCTGATGTTGGTTTAGCTTTGTCGAAAACGAAAAGCTCACTATCCAAGATACTAAAGATCGCCTAACAAATGGCCAACTTTAAGGTTTAATTGATCATAAAGTTGATAGTCGACAGATCCTAGGATTTTTGTTTTAGTATAGACAAAACGGCCAATCTCACTAAAAATTGATCGGATTATGAAACTTCCTTCCATATTCAAAACTCCCAATTACCAAAGGTTTGATATCAAACCGAGGTACTACGATCCGATTAAGGAAGAGATTGAAGAAAGGACAGCAAGGATCAAAAAGGAATTGGAACAGGAAAGTGGTCTTCAAGAGGAAGAAGGTTTGGGTAATTACCACCGTGCTTCCATTAAGGGATCATTTGCATCCTATAGAGGAGGAAAGTCAAGTCAATCCGCTTCTGTTTTTAGCTCAATTTCCTTGATCAGAACTTTCTTCTTTTTCGGGTTGATCATCGCTGCATTTGGCTATCTGTATATCGGACCCGAGATTTTTACCTATTTATCCGCAATGGTTCTTCTTATAGTTGTGGTTTATTTCTTTTTCAAATACATCAAGAAAGGAAAAAATGAGTGATATCATCCAGCTTCTCCCTGATGCGATTGCCAATCAGATTGCAGCAGGAGAAGTGGTACAACGACCAGCTTCCGCACTCAAAGAACTCCTCGAAAATGCGATCGATGCGGGTGCCACACAAATTCAAGTTCTTGTCAAAGATGCGGGAAAGCAGCTCATCCAAGTCATTGATAATGGCAAGGGGATGTCTTCCACGGATGCAAGGATGAGTTTTGAAAGGCATGCCACCTCCAAAATCAGAACCTCCCAAGACCTTTTTGCCATTCGTACGTTTGGATTTAGAGGAGAAGCCCTAGCCTCGATTGCGGCAGTTGCCCAAGTCGAGTTGAAAACTCGCCAAGCAAACAGTGAGTTGGGTACTTTAATCCAAATAGAAGGTTCGGAAGTTAAAAAGCAGGAGCCTGCTGCTCTTCCAGTGGGAACCTCAGTGTCCATGAAGAATCTTTTTTTTAACGTTCCGGCACGTAGGAACTTCCTTAAATCTAATCCTGTGGAGATGCGCCATATCGTAGATGAATTCCAGCGAGTGGCACTTTCTTATCCTGAGGTCAGTTTTACGTTGTTCCAACAGGATCTTGAGACGTACAACCTGACTTCAGGCAAGTTGAGTAACCGCATCGTGGGGATTTTTGGCAAATCCTACCAAGGACAGCTCATCCCCTGTGACGAACTCACCCCTCATGTCAATGTCAAGGGGTATATCGGTAAGCCTGAGCATGCTAAAAAAACCAGAGGAGAGCAGTTTTTCTTTGTCAATAACCGCTACATCAAAAGCAGCTACCTGCATCATGCGGTGAGTTCGGCTTTTGAAGGATTGATTCAGCCCGATCAACACCCATTTTATGTGCTTTTCTTGGAAATTGATCCTGCCCATATCGATATCAATGTGCACCCCACCAAAACGGAGATCAAATTTGACGACGAGCGGACGGTCTATGCGGTCATCCGATCTGCGGTGAAGCAATCTCTTGGAGCGCACCATGTAATGCCTGCCTTGGATTTCAGCGTAGATGTCAATTTTCAGGAAAACTGGACCAAAAATCCCGATACTGCTGTTCAAGTGGATCGCGAATACAGCTACAAGACATTCAATACACCTGAATTTAAGAAGTCTTCTGTATCCGGCTGGCAGCGACTTTTTGAAGGTAATGTTGATTTTCCAAAAGACCCGACCCCTAGGATACTTACGGAGGAAGATCAGGAAATCCTGACTTTTCCAAGCCGAGTGAGTACGGATGAAAGCAGGTTTTCGATACAGCCGCTGGAAGTAGAGGCGACGGGCACAACCTTTCAGGTGGAGCTAAGCTATATCGTTGCCCAGATGTCTACAGGCCTTCTCATTGTCGATCAGCAGATGGCACATGAGCGCATTCTCTATGAGCGCTATGTCAAGCAGCTTCAATTGGCACAGGGAGCATCTCAGCAATGTCTCTTTCCATCTACTTTGGCCCTTAATCCTTCCGATTTTGCCTTGGTGATGGATATGCTGCCCGAGTTGCACAGCTTAGGGTTTGTGGTGGAGGAGTTCGGCAAAGACACCGTTTTGATACAGGGAGTGCCTGCTGATGTGCAAGTGAAAAATGAGAAAGAATTGTTTGAAGGATTGATAGAGCAGTTTAAGAATTTCAAAAATGAATTGTCTCTTGACAAAAGAGAAAATCTTGCGCGCTCACTTTCCCGTAAATCTTCTCTGAAGAAAGGTCAAAAACTCAATTCTCAGGAAATGGAAACCTTGGTGGGACAGCTTTTTGCCTGCCATAATCCCAACTATTCGCCCGCGGGGAACAAAACATTCGTAAAATTGGATTTATCTAGCATTCACGCCTTCTTCGGTAAATAATATGTTTAGAAATATCACGCCGGTCGTTCAAAATCTGCTGCTGATCAACATTGCAGTCTATTTGGTGGCAAGTTTTGTCCTCCCAGTGCTCAACGATTGGTTCGCCTTATACTACATCCAAAGTCCTTATTTTAAGCCTTTTCAGTTTTTGACGTACATGTTTATGCATGCCGATTTTTGGCATTTGTTCAGCAACATGTTTGGACTATTGATCTTTGGTCCGCTATTGGAGCAGTTTCTTGGACCAAAAAAATTATTTACCCTTTGGATGGTATGTGGAGTTGGGGCCGGAGTTCTTTACTCTGGCTACACGATGTACCAGTATAAAAGTCTTGAGGAGAAAATTTCGACGTTCGAAGCTTCCCCAGATCCGGAATACTTCAACCGGCTGGTAATAGAAAATAGGGGGTACTTTTCCCCAGAGGTTTTTGACTTTGTCGATCAGTATAGCCGAAATCCAGAAGACCCCATGTATATCGAGCGCGCAGAAAAAACGCTAAGTGCGATTTTGAGTTTGCATGCCAACCAGCCCATGGTAGGAGCTTCGGGTGCGCTTTTCGGAATTTTGGTTGCATTTGGGATGCTTTTTCCCAATACCCAGCTCTTTTTGCTTTTTCCTCCCATGCCGGTCAAAGCAAAATACTTGGTCTTGTTTTATGGACTTTACACGGTTTACAATGTATTGCTTAACAGTCCCACAGACAATGTCGCACACTTTGCACATTTGAGTGGTCTGCTGATCGGAGCAGTATTGGTTTACAATTGGAAAAAAGACAGAAACTCTTTCTATTGATATGTACGGTAGCTTTTGGGACAATTTGAGAAACGCATTCAAGTACCGCGATAACAGCCTTTACAAGCTAATCGCGATCAACCTGATTGTGTTTTTTTCTGTCTTGATTGTCAGGGTTTTTATGACAATAGGAGGCTTTGGTGAGTGGTATCAGGCCGGCTTGCGATACCTCATGATGCCTGCCTCACTCTCTAAATTGGCCACGCAGCCTTGGTCTGTATTTTCTTATATGTTTTTGCACGAAGGTGTCTTTCACATCTTGTTCAATATGCTTTTTCTGTACTGGTTTGGATTGCTAATCCATCAATACCTAGGCAGTCGGAAACTCGCCAACCTTTACATTTTGGGAGGATTATTTGGAGCGGTTTTCTATGTGTTGATTTATAATCTTGCCCCTTATTTCAGTTCGTCGGTAGATTCTTCCATGATGCTGGGTGCCAGTGCAGGCGTTTTTGCCGTGGTCGTAGGTGCGGCTACCTTGACTCCCAATACCACCTTTTTTCTATTGCTTCTCGGTCCGGTCAAGATTGTGTATATCGCGGCGTTTTACGTGATTCTATCCTTTGCCAATTCGATTGGTGCCAATGCCGGTGGGGAAATCGCCCATCTTGGAGGTGCCCTGTTAGGCTATCTCTATATTGTCCAGTTGAGAAGAGGGATGGATTGGGGAGTGCCTCTTCAAAAAGTAGGGATGGTTTTTGAGAATCTTTTCAGTGGAAGGAAGAGTAAAGTGAAGGTTAGCTATCGTAGAGAAAAGGCCTCCACTTCTTCAGCTAGTCCATTTGATCGATTCAAATCACAAAAAACTGAACCTGAAGTTTCTGCTAAAAAAGAACTTATTACTCAGGATGAAATCGACCGGATTCTTGATAAAATTGCTGATAAGGGTTATGATGGCCTAAGCAAAGAGGAAAAAAGGAAACTTTTCGAGTTCAGCAAAAAGTAATACTTAGTCAAAGCAAGAGCGGCTTTCCTTCGATGGAAAGCCGCTCTTTTTTGAAAGGAATTCAAGGATTAAAGCGGAAAAGCCAACCCAAAACGGAAATACGTCTGCCGAAATCCCTGACTTTGAAACTTAAACTCTGTGCTCAAAGCTACCCATTCCACGATGGGAACTACTGCACCTACCCCGACATTAGCACCGCTTTGATTTCGTCGGGTACCTGCCGATCCGGGTTGTGGATTTTCACTGGTTAGGCTGTATCCAGTCATAGCATACACTTGGGATTTGCCGGTGGAGAGGTAATATCGAAGATCCGCGCTAAAGTTACTTGCATTGCCCACATTGGGAAAAATGCGTGTATAGTTGGGCATAAAGCCAAACTTCTCCGCAAAGAAATATTCCCAACCCAGTCCGATGCCCGGTTCATTCAATCTTAACCCATATTGCCCCAAGGCGTGCAACCGAGATTCTCCTTGGGTCTGTGCCTGAGTTAGGGAAATGGTACCAAATCCGATCAAAAGGAGTAAAAGAAGTTTCTTCATCTGATTCTGTTTTTGGGGAAAAAGGTAGATGGCTTTGGCTGATTTAGCAAATTATTGCAGGATTTTGACCATCCTTCCAAGCCTACCCAGACTGTCCATTCCTTCGATGACAATGAGATGACGTTTGGCTGAGTCTGAGTTGAAATAAGAAAAAGCCGCCTTTCCATTTTCGTCCGTTTTGACCAACGGATTCCAATACAGTGTGGCTCGTTTGTCTGTCACAGCGGTAGCCGGAGATTTTTCATCATACTTTTGGGAGTAAAATTCCCTTGGAGTAGCATACCCGCCGTATTTGGTGACAAGTGTACCGCCTACGCTTTGGTATCGAATCCCAGCGCCTGATTTGGTGTAGATTGCCACGGCTCCATTTGAACCTTGCGAACCAAATATTGCCGTGCGGGCAGGATCTTTGAATATTTCTATACTTTCTACATCTCTTGGACTCACTTGACCGAATGTAGCGGCATCTACAGGAACATTATCCAATAAATAAAGTGGCTCTGAACCCGATTGGAATGAATTTGACCCCCTGATCAATACGCTTCCTGAGAAACCATTGTAGGTGACTTGAACACCGGCTACTCTTCCTTGGATCATCTGAAAGACACTGACAAAAGCCACCGCTCCTGGGATTTTGTCCGGTTTGATAGAGGCATCTCCTTCTCCATAAAGCTTTCGAACCGAAGTTTCTTCTTCTTGAAGAGTTTTAGCTCCGACTGTGACACCTTCTAAGTCAATGATTTTGGAATCCGTTACCAAAGCCTGCATCAGATTACGTTCCCGAACCGTGGAGGTAAGTCCTGCTGGCCATGCTACTTCGGTGGGATATTTACCAGGGATGCTTTTAAATTGTGCCTCAGGTAGGATCAATTCGATATCTACAAAAGATCGTGCTCGTTGGTCTTCCGCTGTCAGGGTCACTGTGACCGAATCCTGATAAAGCAGGTCAGTCAGAAAAAATGATCCTTCGGGTCCGAATCCACTTGTGATCAGTTCAATACCTTCTCCGATCATCGCGCTTATTTTCCCACCAGCAAGACCCTTTTTGGTCTGACTTTGCTCCTTGACCTTGCCTTTAATTGATATGCCTTGCTCTATAAAAAATCCTCGGTCAGGGTAGATTTCTTCTCTTACATCTTTCCATGTAAATCTACTCCAACCGTGTGTGAGCATGACTAAGTCAAGAGCCTCTTTTGTTTCAGGTTTGTTGTCCTTGAAATATACTCCAGGGCTGTAAATAGTTCCTTTGAGATCTGAGCTCAACAATAGGAAAGAATACAGGTTGCCATAGAGATCACTTTCTTCCAAGACTTGATCTCCATCACCCACCGCTATTGAAAAACTTCCGGTAACAGGAATATTGGAATATGCTGAGCTGAGGTTTAACTCTACTTTTCCCCTGGAATTAATCTTTGAATCAGTATCTAATTCCAAGGTAAGCGCATCTTGGGCTGTGATAAAAACCAAGCGTTCAAGCAGAGGTTTGCCTTCCTGATTGAGTACCGTGATCGAATTGATTCCAGAGGGGAGGTTCTTTTTGGGAATACGCGCTCCCCACACCCCATTTGCTAAGGATCCTTTGATCAGGTAATTGATTATTCCCCGGGTATGTGACACCAAAAGCAAGTTTTCATCAAAATTGCTGCCTTGCACAAAAACAGAAATAAAAGCACCTTCTTCGGGATTTTGAACTTGCATGC
The DNA here is from genome assembly GCF_042657405.1 of Algoriphagus aquatilis. Taxonomy (NCBI): domain Bacteria; kingdom Pseudomonadati; phylum Bacteroidota; class Cytophagia; order Cytophagales; family Cyclobacteriaceae; genus Algoriphagus; species Algoriphagus aquatilis. The sequence continues at coordinate 151,209 of NZ_JBHSKS010000008.1, read as the reverse complement.
TCAGGCCCGACGAGGCTGCCTGAGGAAGAGGGATTTTCCTTATTTCTCCAAATTTCTGCGATTCTACCACCGCATTTAGTGGTTGACTTGTGGGGATAAGATCGAGCTTGCCTAGTCCGGCAAAATTGGAAGAAAATTCAGTGTTGGGGATTCCTTCGATACTGCCAGACAAGGGCACCGGTAATCCATCTGGATCAACAGCTCTAAAAGCTAACTTTGCCTTTTTCCCAACTACCCAGTTTCCTCCTTCGGGTAAAAACTGAATATCCGCAAACTGGAATGCATAAGGCAGACGTACGGATTGGGTGACCGGATAATTTTCATTTTCCTCAAAGATGAGCTCCAATCGTTGGGAAGAATGAACTTTCTCAGGTATTGAAAAACCAAATTCCACCTCCCCATTAGCATTTAGCTGTACTTGCTGTGAGGCTAGGATTTCATTGCTCCCAATGGCCCGTACGTCAAGTTTTTTGTTGGAAAGGGGTTCTGCTTTTTCATTGACTGCCTGGATAGTGAGTTTATATCTGATTTTTCCCTCCGAAACAGTGATTTCCTGGAAATTGACCATAGGAAGAAAAGATCCTCCTGAGCCATCTATCACCTGAATGTTTTGACTGAAAAAATACTCCTCTCCAAAATTCTTCATCCAGGAGGTATAGGCTTTGATTTGATAGGTTCCAGCCTTTCCGAAATTTGGAATTTTGAAATCCCCTGCGCCTCTCCCATTTTCAATCAGAATCATTTTTTGGGTGAGTAACAGCCCATCTCCATCAAACAGATCCACATAAAGTGTCTTGCTCATCGGAGAAGGCACTTGTGTGCCCCCGGCGACCAAGTAGGCACTAAACCAAAGATCTTCCCCCAAAGTATAGGTATGTTTATCCAGATGGAGGTAAGCTTTTTCTACCGGAAAATCCTCTTGATACTTGTTTAGGTAGTTTTGGATCCGATCTGGCAGCTCATTCTGAGCAAAGACTTGAATAGATGAAAAGAGAAAAAATGCTAAAAAAAAGGCTCTCATAAAATTTGGGTTGGTTTAGGTTTACGGATGTATACACCGTAATTAAACTAAGGTTCTCATCTGAAACAAATAAAAAATGTTAATTGGTGGCTAGTTGAGCCACTTCATTTTTGTTGGCGAGCTGACCACAAGCCGCATCGATATCTTGACCTCTTGATTTTCTGACTTTTGCGATGATTCCTTGTGATTCGAGCACCCGAACGTACATTTCCACCGCTTCCTGTTTTGCCTGGCGAAATTCTCCTTCGTCAATGGGGTTGTATTGGATAATGTTGACCTTTGAAGGGATGATTTTGCAGAATTTGGCCAAGGCCTTTGCGTGTTTTTCGTCGTCATTTACACCCTGCCAGATGACGTACTCATAGGTGACTTTACGCTTGGTCTTTTGGTACCAGTATTTCAGTGATTCAGCAAGGTCTTCGAGCGGATTGGAGTCATTGATGGGCATGAGACGGGATCTGGTCTCATTGATGGCAGAGTGGAGAGAGATGGCGAGATTAAATTTCACTTCATCATCTGCCATCTTTCGGATCATTTTGGGGATGCCAACGGTGGATAGTGTGATTCTCCTTGGTGCCATGCCAAGTCCTTCGGGTGAGGTGATTTTGTCTATGGCTTCGATGACATTGTTGTAGTTGAGAAGCGGCTCACCCATTCCCATGAAGACGATATTGGTCAGTGGACGCTGGAAGTAAGTTTCGGCCTCGTCTTTGATGGCGACTACCTGATCGTAGATCTCATCTGGATTGAGATTTCGCATCCGCTTCAACCTAGCCGTAGCACAAAAATTACAGTCCAAACTGCAGCCTACCTGAGAGGAGACACAGGCGGTAATTCGCTTGGTCGTGGGGATGAGTACTGATTCTACAATCTTGTTGTCATAAAGTTTGACCGCGTTTTTGATGGTACCGTCACTGCTGTGCTGCATCAAATCCACATGAATGTGGTTGATCGCAAAGTGAGTTTTGAGCAGTTCCCTAGTGGAAAGTGAGATGTTGCTCATCTCGTCAAAATTTTTGAGAGACTTATTCCAGAGCCACTCATAGACTTGCTTGGCCCGGAATTTTTTCTCTCCATGCGCTAAGAAAAACTCTTCCAGCTCAGCCAAACTGAATTTACGGATGTCTTTTTTTTGATTTTCCACGGGGCAAAGTTAGATAAAGCAATTTGATTTTTGGGACTATGCTTTAAGCTGGGAAAAGGAGTCTTTGGTTGTAAAATCATAAAATTTCAATCCTTTGATTAGATTTGATTTTGGTCTCTTGTCCCATCATTAGGTAAATAGTAACAAACAATAGTCTTTTTGAGAGTCTTTCTGAAATATTTCTATTTCCCCTTGACGCTTTTTGCGATTGATTTTATCTTTGGATTACAAGTTTATTCAAATGATTTTTTTGGATATCTAGGATTGGTTACCATTATGGATCTTGATGATCTATCTACTTTTTACAATGGAGTTTATCCGCCGGGGTTTGTTTGGGTATTAAAGTGTATTCTAAATTTTAGTGATGAAGTAATCCTGTTGACCAAAATCTTAAATTATTTGAGTTTAGGATTAGTGTTTTATTTTATTTCTTCTAAAATTTTCAAAGAGCTAAATTTTTATTTGGTTTTCTTTTGTCTTGTAGTTCTACTAGTTTCTAATGAGATTTTTCTATCCAATAGTTTGTCTCCTGGTTCCTATGGTTTTTTTTTAGTATCCCTGATTGTTGGTACATCACATTATGAAGACAGAAGCAAATTTTCTGCTTTAATTAGTGTTTCAAGCTTGGTTATTGCCACACTGTTCAGATTTGAAGCATTTATTTGGTTGATCTGTCTGTGGGGTTCTGGGTTATTTTTCTTCTCTGGTCATTCAAAAAATCTTAGGGGATTTTTGACCATAGTCCTATCTGTTTCTGTTCTATTTCTGATTAATTTTTGGGGAACTTCTTCGTTAGTTGCGACCAAGCATTTTTTAACTTTCGAAAAGCCAAATTGGGTAGAGTTAAATCCTTTCACAAAATTCGAGAAGCAGTCTTTTTATGAATTTTCTCTAGGTTATTTGAATAACTTGGTTCGAAATGTTTTATACTTTTCTACTCTGATTATTTCATGGGTATTCCTCAAGTCATTTAGGAGATTGATTCTAACCTGCTTGTTTTATTTGTTACTAATCAACTTTCATCCTTCCCCAAGAGGAGTTTTTGCCATTCTACCTTTTGTTTATATTTTTTTAGGCCTCCTTTTCTTTTCAATTTGGGAAAGGCAAAAAAGGGTTGCTGTGGTACTTTCGATTTTTCTAATTCCAACTTTCCTATATTTCTCTTTAAGCAATTATTACCACAAAAGGACATCTCAAGTCCTGCAAAGTAGTTTTAAAAAGATTGGTAAGGTTATTACCAGAGTTGATAAAAGTTATTCAGCAGAATCAATCTTCACCAATTCTCATGATTTCTACATTAGAGATCAATTGCCAGACTTACCTCAAGTAAATGGTGGCTGGATTAAGCTGATCGACCGGTTTTATATTAAAAATCCTAATTTTGATTTGAGTCACCCAAATAACTTTTATGACGGTTTAAAAAGTCAAAAAGTGAAATTTTTGGTAATCGATAAAGTCTTACTTCATACCTCAATCTATTCTCAAAAAGACTTATTGATGTTTGAGGAACTTGGAAATTCTGAATTTTTCAACTTAATAAGTCTGGTAGATGACAGATTTATGATTTACAGCGTCAAATAATGAATTTATCCAGAAAGTCATTTTCGATTTTTTGTAGAAAAAATCCTAGTTAACATTGGTTCAGTTGGCAGAAGTGTTTTACAATATCGTACTCATTCCTTTTATCAGAAAAAGAAGCAGATTCAGGAACTTATACCCTATTTTTGCCCTTGAATAAGCAAATCTCGACTATGCGCCAATCCTGGTGGAAAATCCTGACTATCGGACTCTTGTTGTACACGTTGATTGCAGGATTATTGCTGGACGTTCCCCGTCTTCCTATTCTCAATGAGACCATTCGAGCCCTTCACTTTCATGTGACGATGTGGTTTGGAATGATTTTGATGCTGATCGTAGCAGTAGTTTACAGCATCAAGTACCTCCGAAGCAATGATTTGAAACATGACGACATGGCCTTGGAGTTTACCAATGCGGCCATCTTGTTTGGGGTGTTGGGAATAGTCACGGGAATGCTTTGGGCAAGATTTACCTGGGGAGATTACTGGAGTGGAGATCCTAAGCAAAACGCTTCGGCCATCGGTCTGCTGATGTACTTTGCCTACCTGATCTTGAGGGGATCTATCACAGATTCTCAGCAACGGGGAAGAATAGGTGCAGTTTATAATATTTTCGCCTTTGCGGCTTTCATTCCCCTGATATTTGTATTACCAAGGTTGACGGATAGCCTTCATCCGGGTAACGGAGGCAATCCCGGTTTCAATGCTTATGATTTGGACTCTAAGCTCAGAATGGTTTTCTATCCGGCAATCATTGGCTGGACCCTTTTGGGTACTTGGATTGCGACTGTTCGGGTGAGAGTCCGAAGAGCGGAACGAGTACTTGAAGACAGACTGATAAATTCTTGAAAGATGAAATCGAGCATGACACGTGTGTTAAATACAACATGGTTCTTAAGCAGGCAAGATTCCATATGGCCTAAAAAAACAATTTAAATACACATGAAAAAGATAGTGACAATAGCACTTTTGGTTTTTTCTCTGAGCGCCCTAGCCCAGGAAAAAATCGCGGTTACGGAAGCTGATTATGCTAATAATTCGGTGGAAATGGCAGATAAAATGCGTGCTGAAGGAAAAATTTATGTGTTGGTGGGAGTGATCGCAATCATTTTTGCGGGAATTACCGTGTATGTGATCAACACGGATCGAAGGATCTCCAAACTTGAAAAAAATCTACCCTCTTAACCTTGCTTGTCTATGAAAAAAGGACACATCATCGGACTTGGAATAATTGCCATCGCAATTGTTATCATCATGACCTCTATCGGAGATGCGAGTAGCTACGAAAGCTTCAGCACCGCTTGGGAAATGAAAGAAGACGGAGAAGATAAAGCCATTCATGTGGTAGGGCAGTTGAAAAAAGATGAAACCGGCCAAGTTGAAGGAATCGAAGTCCGAGAAGACAAGACTTCATTTACTTTTTTATTGGTAGACAATGAGGGTACCGAGCAGAAGGTCTTTTATAATGAACCTGTACCGGCTGATTTTCAGCGTTCGGAGCAGGTGGTGGTGATTGGATCCTACCGTGATAAAGATATTTTCGTGGCTGATAAAATCCTGATGAAGTGCCCTTCCAAATATCAGGAGACTGATGTGCAGGCGGCAGGAATGTGAGGTTGACTTATACTAAGTAAAAAATCATGATCAATACCTTTGTGGGTAATTTGGGCCATTTGATGACTATCGTGGCTTTCGTCAGTGCGCTAGTTTCGGCATTTGCCTATATCCAATATTTCCAAGCCAACGAGATCGATAAAGCTAGCTGGAGACGATTTAGCAGGATCAGTTTTTATATTCACGCGGCATCTACAGCGATGATCGCATTTTCTCTTTTTGAGATTATTTACAATCACCGCTACGAATATTTCTACGCTTATTCTCACAGTTCCAAAGCGCTTCCGGTTCATTACATGATTTCCAGTTTCTGGGAAGGGCAGGAAGGTGCATTCATTCTTTGGGCATTTTGGAATGTGGTCTTGGGTGTGATTTTGATTCACACCAACAAGTTTTGGGAGGCACCGGTTATGGTGGTATTTGCTTTGGTGCAAGCCTTCTTGGTCTCGATGATTATGGGTGTGGTGATTGGCGATTTGAAAATCGGAAGCTCACCGTTTATTCTTTTGAGAGATGCGACTCAGGCTCCGATTTTTGAGCTCAACCCTGATTTTGTACCTGAGGACGGAACAGGTCTGAATCCGCTTTTACAAAATATCTGGATGGTTATCCATCCTCCGACGCTGTTTTTGGGATATGCTTCTACCTTGATTCCCTTTGCCTTCCTGATTGGGGGTTTGGTGACCAAAAGATACTCTGAGTGGATCCGTCCTGCTTTGCCATGGGCGATTTTCTCAGCTATGATTTTGGGAATGGGGATTATCATGGGTGCCTATTGGGCCTATGTGACCTTGAACTTTGGAGGCTATTGGAACTGGGATCCGGTGGAAAACGCTGTCTATGTGCCTTGGCTGATCTTGGTTGCGGCGATTCACACCATGATCACTTTTAAGAAGAGTGCTACCGCCCTGAAGACATCTATTGTCTTGGTGATTCTGAGCTTTATTTTGGTGCTCTATGCCACGTTCTTGGTGCGTTCGGGCGTATTGGGAGATGCTTCTGTACACTCATTTACCGATCTTGGGCTATCCGGTCAGCTGCTTTTATACATGCTGTTCTTTATGGCGATTGCCATCTTTCTGGCCGCGAGAGCATGGAAGCATATTCCTACTTCCGAAAAAGAAGCCTCTGTTTATTCCAGAGAGTTCTGGATTTTCCTTGGGGCAGTGACCTTGGGATTAATGGCATTTCAAGTAATTCTTCCAACATCTATTCCGGCATGGAATGCCTTGGTAGAGAGCTTCGGTGGTATTTCCAATATGGCTCCTCCTGCGGATCAAGTGGAGTTTTATACCAAGTTTCAGCTTTGGTTTGCAGTGGTGATTGCCTTGCTTACAGCGGTGGGCCAATTTTTCTGGTGGCAAAAAATGGATAAAAAGGCTTTGAAAGATGCCTTGGTTACCCCTTATGTCATCTCTGTTTTGCTTTCTGCTTTGGTGATTGTTTTGGCTAAAGTTTACGATTGGAAATACATTATCATCGTTTTGGCGGGGATGTTTACGATCGTGGCCAACTCCGTGATTTTGGCAAGACTTTTCAAAAAGACCACCTTCAAGTTGGCAGGAGGCTCCTTAGCTCATATCGGTTTAGGGATGATTTTGATTGGTATCATGTTTAGCTCCGGTTATTCGGATGTCATTTCTATCAATATGTCCGGGTTGACTTATAGCAATAGCTGGGAAGATGAAATGAACAAAGAGCACGTGCTACTTTGGATCAATAAGCCCACGCAGATGAAGGATTACACAGTTATTTATCGTGGTCGTCAGAAAAAAGTGGTGGGTGTTCCTGAATATGTTCCTGCCAAACTTTTAGAATCCACCGGCAATGTCAACGAAGCGGTCGCATTGGCCGATTACAAGGACTATTTCAAAAAGGGGGATGTGGTAACCTTGGTTTTGGAGGAAAATGACTATTTCAAAATCGATTATTTGCAAAATGAGACCTTGAAGTTTTCGCTTTCCCCAATGTCCCAATTCAATGAAGGAATGGGAGGATTGATTTCTTCTCCGGATTCAAAAATATACCTCAATCGTGACCTCTATACCTATGTGGCGGCAATGAATGATTATGCCGATCCGGATTGGAAAGAAGATGAAAATTATGAAGTGTCGCCGGGAGAGCAGTTTCACATTGCTGACTTTGTGACTTATTTTGACGGGGCAGAGGTACTCAAGGAAATAGAAGGATACACCCTTCAGGAGGGTGACGTGGCGGTCAAAGCCAAGTTGCGTGTGTTGGATTATGATGTGGAAAAAGTGCTTGAGCCAACTTTCATCATCCGAAATAATCAGGTAGGAAAGCTTCCCGTCATAGATACCGAGCTGGGATTAAAAGTCAGTTTGGAGAATATTATTCCCGAGCAAAACAAATTTGTCTTCAAAGTCAATCAGTACCAAAAAGACTATGTGGTGATGAAGGCTATCGTGAAGCCATATATCAATGTTCTTTGGATTGGTACCATCGTCATGCTGATTGGCTTCACAGTCGCGATCTTCAGACGATTTGACGAGTTTGCCAAGATGAGAGATAAAGGGTTGGAGTAAGGATCTATACTACCAATAAATGCATGGAGGGGCTGAAAATGATTCAGCCCCTTATTTTTTGGATTCAAGAATTCGAGACAAGGTTTCAGCTACTCCGTCTTCTTTGTGATGGAGTGTGACTTCATTAGCCACCGCTTTGACTTCAGGTCTTGCATTGGCTACAGCGACACCCCAACCTACCTTTTGCAACAGATCAATGTCATTGTAATTGTCGCCAAAGGCAATCACCTCCTCCAACCCAAAGTCAAATCTCGCATTTAACAAGACCTCCAATCCTGTTGCCTTAGAGATTTTCCTTGGAGCTATTTCTATATAGGTATCCTTAGAACGGTACAGGTGGAGCTCTTTTCCATGATGAAGGTGGAGCTCGCCAAATAGCCAACTGATGTCATTTGATTCTCCCATCACCATGATTTTGTGGGCTCCGAGATTGTCTTTTGTCCAAAGATCCAACACCTCGGTCGTTGGCATCCAGGTAGGATTGACTTTGGTGTTTTGGATTTCTCTCTTGGACCAATAATCCTCTTTGGCTTCGTACCAATGTTCTCCATGAAATAAGCTGATATGAATTTCCGCTTTCTTGGTCCATTCGATGATGGATTTCACAAGGACCAACGGGATGGTGACTGATTCCAGGACTTCTCCCTTTCCATCAAGAACTAGCCCGCCATTATAGGCTACCATGGGATCAGATTCGCGGCCCAGGTCTTTCAAAAGATGTCTCATGGCATCAGGCATACGTGAGCTTGCCAAAATGACCGGAATTTCTGGAGAAAGTGATTTGATTAGATTTTTAAGTCTTGGAGAAAGGTCTCTTTCTGAATTGAGTAGAGTCCCATCCACATCAGAGCAAATCGCTTTGAATTTCATGATTCTTGGGATAATGGTAGGTGAAATTTTTGGGCTCTATAGGGGAATCAAAAATCGTTTACTTCAAACGTGTATTCTTCAAGAGCCATGTTTTGAGGGTCGTTGGGATCAGTTTGTACAAACTGAATCGTGATTTTTTGGTAATCACTGGCTTTTTCAAAATCTCTGAGGTAGAGTTCCGCACATTTTCTTGCCAGAATCTCTCGTTGACCTGAGAGTTTGTCGGGATCGCCATTTTCTAATCTCAGGAAAATCACTGATTCCAAGATGCCATTTTCTGAGGATTGGCCTAGCTGCACACTCATTCCTTGAAAATCACCCAAGGATTGAATTTCAGTGGAGGGTAAAAATCCTTCTCCGATAACACTTTCCATCCCTGAAAAGGCCAACTGGATCACATCTTCTGGATTACAAGCACAGCTGCTCAGTGAACAGGCGATGCATAGACTCAAAAAAATCTTTTTCATAGCAATAGATTTAAGACCCAAGTTAAAAATTAGCTCTGAGAACCTATGCTATTTGATTATTCAGATCGGATAAGCTTAAAGGATTCTGAATGGTTTTTCCATTGGATTCTCAAAAGGGTCAATCCTGAAGGAAGCTGCCCGATCAGTTGATCTAGCATGAAGGCATCATCGTAGCCTATTACCACTTCAATATTCTTGACGAAGTTCCCTCCATTGATTGCTTGGATTTGGATTTTTTCACCGAAGGCTAGATTTCCGTTGATGAATTTGAGGTTGACATTTCCGTCACGGCTTGGGTTGGGGTAGACTATCCAGTTACCATCTGGCTTCACCTCAGGGTCTCTTTTCACCATTTTCACTTCAGAATAGGTTTTGGTATCGCCTGAAATGTGCACTATTCGGTAGTAAATAAGGTCTTCAAACATTGGGAAAGTCTCATCTGAGAAAGAATAATCTACAGGGTCTTGAGAATTTCCTTTTCCATTTACTTCTCCGATTTCATAGAAACTGCTGGCATTGCCAAAGCTGCGTTCGATCACATAAACGCTACCTTCTTTTTCACTGTTCATCTGCCAATTGATTCCGACTTTGGCTCGGGATTCTTTGACCTCCACAGCTTTCCAATATATCTCCAAAACAGAAGCCACATCCATGATGTATTCTACAGTTTGGGTACATCCGTTTAAGTCAGTCACGGTCAATCGATACAGTCCGTCAGCTAGGTTATAGATGTCTTTACTGGTGCTGGTAAATCCATTTGGTCCTACCCAAGAGTAGGAGTAGGGCGCAGTACCTCCGGTCACACTCTGGACGTAAATGATACCGGTATTTCCATTCACTTTGGTCGGGAAAATATTCACCTGAATTCCAAAGTTGGGATCGATAAAGATGTTTTTAGTAATGGTGGTGATGGAGGTACCATCATTAACAGTCATTCGTATAGGGTAGGTACCAGTACTAGGGAAATTGTAAAGCGGATTAGCCAAGTTGGAATCAATGATTCCGTCATTGTTGAAATCCCAAGAATATGAATAGTTGTAAGGAGGAGTGCCCCCTATGGTTTGACTGGTAAATTGAATGCTGGTTTTACAAATACCGTTTGAGGCAAAGTTGAATTTTGGAAAAAGAGGTACTGCAGCGGTAAATCCTTCTGGGTTGCTGTAGCATTGTGCATTCACATTATTCTTCAAAACAATATTGCAAGTAGTATTGGGTTTTGCAGTGCCAGTCTCCCAATACATAAAGATGTCTCTGATTTGTATGACATCCCCCCAATTCCATGAAATATTCCTCACTTTGGTCCACACATTTTGTTGAATCTGAGTTCCTGAGAATATACAATCTACTTGGTCATTTGAGGATTGATTACCATTGATAAAGACATCATAATACATGGTCAGATTGTATCCGTTGGTGGTTGAACCTCCAAAATTGACCCAGAGCTCTCCCGAAATTGGTTGTCCTAATTGATAATTGTCAGTTACCGAAAATACTTGTCCCGATTGATTTCTAAGCTGATAACCGGTTACAACGATGTTGTTCTGGGAACATTGAGCAAAAAGTACAGCAGAAAAAGCAGTTGAAATACTGATTAGAGTAATTAGTATAAAGCTTTTTATATTTATGTAGCGTCTCATTTTTACTTCCCTCCTTTCTAGAGCAGAAATCTTACATAAATATATAATGACTTATATTAAGTCCTTGTAAATGGCATTGATGTGTAAGTGAAGTGCTATTCAAAATGCTATTTTTTGAAAAAATGAAACGCTTTTTTATAAGGTTGAAGTAGTTTTTGATCTATGTAATATGCATAAAATTGCATTTATTATAATTGATAATAAAATACAACATTATGTAAATAAAGTGCTTATGATCTGTAAACCGCCTTGAAATTTGGAAAGAAAATGAAGCTTTTTAACTTTAAAAAGCTTCATCCTAATTAATTGGAAAACAAGCGATTATATGCTTTTTGATGTGATTTTGCCATATTTTTTGTAGGTCTATGTATTAAAAATGTATTTTATATAGGGTTTTTATAGATCCTCTTTACAGGTAGACGAAATAGAGATAATGAAAATAAATTGATTTCTATTTGTAGATAAAATTCTCTAATCTATTTCTATCTCTAGTCAGAGTGATGGGCCTTTATAATAAAAATTGTGTGCTATTTTAATTTCTAAAATGGTAACTGTACTTAAAGAATAAGAACGATCCCTACCTGCTGGGAATTTAGATTTCACTGTTGTATTTATTTGAGGGCAATTGTTATGCATACCTGACTTTGACCTGAGGGGTATTCAAGCGTATTAAATTGGTAGAAAGTAGGTAATGCTTTTACGATTAGGAAAGACCTGCGTGGAGATTAGTAGCGCATTTCCGGTAAAGTGAGGGATTCGAACCGTTAGCCTGTCCAAAAGATTCTTGGGAATCTTCCCGCTAGCTAGCGGGACGCTCTATTCCCGAAGAATTTCGGGAAGCTAATTAACCATTCGATGTATCGTTTACTTTTTTTGTTTTTGATTTCTAATTCCCGCTTCAAAGCGGCAGTTCGATCGGGCAAAGTTTCTAAGTATTTGATTTCCCAATAAGGAGCTTCTGATTTGGTAGAGGGAGTTGCTCCAGCATTATGATGCTTTCATCTTGCTTCAGTATTGTCTGTAGAACCGATGTAGTACTTGCCAGACTTTGAGCTAAAAGTATATAGACAAAATACATGGCTAAAATGGTCTTAAAAAGAAAAAGACAAGCACTAAACTTGTCTTCGTGGAGGATAACGGATTCGAACCGATGACCTTCCCGCTAGCTAGCGGGACGCTCTAGTCCCGAAGAATTTCGGGAAGCTAATCAACCATTCGATGTATCGTTTACTTTTTTTCTTTTTGATTTCTAATTCCCTTTTCAAAGCGGCAGTCCGGTCAGTTAGCGATTCCATATATTTCAGCTTCCAATGAGGTGCACCGGATTTTGTAGAAGGTGTTGACCCTGCATTATGGTGCTTCAATCGCGATTCAATATTTTCTGTAGAACCGATGTAGTATTTCTCGGTTTTTGAAGAGTACAATATGTAAACGAAGTACATAGCGATCTAAAAAATAACAAAATGAAAGGGCAATTATGAAACTGCCCATTTTTAAAAGTGGAGGATAACGGATTCGAACCGATGACCTCTACACTGCCAGTGTAGCGCTCTAGCCAACTGAGCTAATCCCCCATTTATATTTTGAATTCGAACCGTTGACCTTCCCGATTGCCATCGGGACGCTCTAGTCCCGAAGAATTTCAGGAAGCTAATCCCCCAATTCGAGGTGCAAATATAGACTGAGATTGGTTTGAACCAAATAATTTCTTTAATCCTGAGAATAATTTATCCTCGTCAATATACTTCTGCCCAAGGTAACCTCGTCTGTAAATTCCAATTCACCTCCTACTGGAATGCCGCGGGCAATTGTACTGACTTTCACCTTGGAGTCCTTAAGTCTTTTGCTTAAATAAAAAGAGGTGGTATCTCCCTCCATCGTAGCTGAAAGGGCCAAAATAACTTCTCGGATTTCCCCCTCAGTAATTCTCGAAAGCAAGCTTTCAATTTTAAGTTCCTCTGGACCGATTCCTTGAATGGGGGAGATCACTCCTCCCAATACGTGATAAAGTCCTTGATATTGATTGGTGTTTTCAATGGCCAATACGTCCCTAATATCTTCTACCACACAGACTAAAGAACGGTCTCTCCGGTGGCTTTGACAAATACTGCATTCTTCATGGTCGGAAATATTGTGACATGTTTTACAGTAATTGATCTCCTCACGCATCCTTGTCAATGCTAAGGCTAGCGCCTCTGTCACGGCTCCATTCTGTTTGAGCAGATGTAAGGCAAGTCTCAGAGCTGTCTTTTTGCCAATACCAGGAAGACGAGAAATCTCTGTGACAGCATCTTCGATTAATTTGGAGGGGAAATTCAAGTTGGGGGAAAATTAAACTATGGCAGCTTGTATACCGGCGTTCAAGATAGCCTCACACATGGGCTTCAATTCTTCGCGGGAACCTTTCTTCACTGAACATTTGCCTTTGTAGTGAATGATCAGTGTACATTGCTCTGCTTGTTCATGAGTATGCTTACACACTTTTATCAACACTTGGATCACGTGCTCAAAGGTATTCACATCATCATTGAACACGATCAGATCGAGTGCATCCTGATCGATCAATTCTTCAAGGAGAAGTTCGATCTCTTCTAGTTCCGGAAGAGGCATGCTGAATTGGTTCATTTGGCAAAATTAAGAATAATGGGCAACTTAGCGAGTGTCAGATCCTAGCTTTATGAATCCCCAAATCGTACTCTTGGTCATTTCGGCCTATTTTCTTTTACTTTTTTTGATTTCTTGGTTTACCTCACGCAAAGTTACCGCAGACACTTTCTTTACAGGTGACAGGCAGTCTCCCTGGTTTTTGGTTGCCTTTGGCATGATAGGCGCGTCTCTGTCAGGCGTGACCTTTATCTCGGTTCCCGGAGAAGTCGGAAATAGTAACTTTTTTTACTTTCAGGTTGTATTGGGATATACCTTGGGTTATTTCACCATTGCCAAGGTGCTTTTACCCCTTTATTACAGGCTCAACTTAGTTTCTATTTATTCCTACTTGGAGGATAGATTTGGGTTTTGGTCCTACAAAACGGGTTCTTTTTTCTTTATCCTGTCACGCGCTTTAGGTTCTTCTCTACGGATGTATTTGGTGGCAAGTGTACTGCAATTGATCCTTTTTGATTCTTTGGGTATTCCATTTTGGGTTTCTGTCCTGATCACCGTTGGTCTGATTTGGCTATATACCCACCGTGGAGGGATCAAAACTGTCGTGTGGACAGACACGCTGCAAACTGCATTTATGCTTGCCTCGGTGGTCATTACGATCATACTCATCGGAAAAGACCTTGAGATCAAAAGCCTTGGAGACTATATTTCAGCAGTGGCTCAGGATGATCGATCTAGGATTTTTAACTGGGACTGGAAGGCCGGCACCAATTTTTTCAAGCAGTTTATTTCAGGAGCATTTATCACCATAGTCATGACAGGTCTCGACCAAGATATGATGCAGAAAAATTTGACTTGCCGCACCTTGGGAGATGCTCAGAAAAACATGTTTTGGTTTACCATCATTTTGGTGGTCGTAAATATCCTCTTTCTATCGCTTGGTGTGATGCTATATCTCTACGCAGAGACAAAAGGTATAGCCATGCCGGCCAAATCAGACCAACTTTTTCCATTGTTAGCCACCCAGCACTTTTCTTCTTTTACAGGGATTGTGTTTGTATTGGGGATCATCGCGGCTGCGTATTCTAGTGCAGATTCCACATTGACCGCTTTGACGACCTCCTTTTGTTACGATTTTCTCCAGATCGAACGCAACTACGCTCCTGAAAAGCGGGTGTCAATTCGTAAAAAAGTCCACATCGCGTTTACAGGCTTGATGTTTTTCTTAATCCTGGCCTTTTATTGGCTCAACGACCAAAGTGTGATCAATTCGGTGTTTATCATTGCCGGATACACGTATGGGCCTTTGCTGGGGCTATATTCTTTTGGGCTTTTTACTAAATTTCAAGTCAAGGACAACTGGGTGCCCTATCTGGCAGTGGCTGCTCCCTTGCTTACTTTCATGGTCAGCTCAAATTCAGAAAAATGGCTTTGGGGGTACAAATTCGGCTTTGAGGCTTTGATTTTAAATGGAGCCCTGATGTTTTTGGGATTGTATCTGGTTAGGAAAAAATCTTAGATACCCAGCTCTTTCTCAGGATCCCAAAAGACCTTTTCAAAGTCGACCACTTGGTCGTTTTCCACTTTTACTCCATCCGATTCTAACAGTTCCTGCATGAGAGTGGGTGTGCTAAAATGATGCCTTCCTGTCAACAATCCCTGTCTATTGACTACACGCTGTGCCGGTACATCAGGCAAACCATGGGATGCACTCATGGCATATCCCACCATTCGAGCGCCACTTTTCAGGCCTAGGTAGTGGGCGATGGCACCATAGCTTGTTACCCTTCCTTTTGGGATCTCGCGGACTACTTGGTAGACCAAATCAAAGTAATTAGGCTTGTCGTAATTCATGTCTCCAGTCGATGAGGGCTTGGTTTAGCGCTTTCTTTACTTGAATTTCGGTGGGTTTTTCTCCTGTTTTGATCGGGAACTGGAACCTCACCAAAATGGTATCCGCTTTCCTTTCCAGAATATTCAACTGAGCTCCTTCTTTGATCACAACTTCAGGGTATTTTTCCAGCACTTCCTCCAATTTTTCCTCCAATTGATTCAGATATATTTCAGTAGTGGAGGATATCTCCGTGTCAAATATGACTTGATGGGTATTGTTTTTTGAAAAATTCACCACATCTGTGGTCAAGGCCATCGAGTTGGGGATTAGAATGATCTCCCCTGAGTCATTTTTTAAGACCAAATTGATCAAAGTAATGTCTCTGATAAACCCAATGTGCCTTCCCACTTGGATTTTATCCCCAATCTCCAGCTGATCCGAAAACATCATAATCAAGCCATTGACAATATTGGTAATGTAATCTTTGGTGAGTAGGGCAATGGCCGCGGCCACGATAGTTATACTCGTCAAAAACTCCAAAGGACGGATCCCAAATGCCAGCATTAACGAAATTAGTACGGCAAGCATATTGAGAAGAGTCGCTATCCTGTCAATTCCGATCACAAAATTCGGCTGAACTTTAGTCTCCTCACGCTGCTGCAAGTAAATACTCAGGGTGATAAATCTTCCTAGGGAGAAAATCAGATTGGCACTCAACAGGAAAATCAAGGCCCGGATGATGTGTGTTAAAATTTCGTATTGCTCGAGAAAAGGCCTCAAAAAGGTGTCCCCTGCATAAAAAATTTCAAGAATAATCAGAAGAACTAGTTTGAATGCAAAGTTTCTTCGGCGGACATTTTCCTTGATGCGGATACTGCTTTTGAGGTGATTCATCGTTCAATCGAAAAATTAAGGCTAATTTTAGCAAATATAGGACGGATTAGAAGGACTGATGAGCAGAAATATAATCGTAACCGGAGCGGCAGGTGCCCTTGGCAGTGCTGTGGTAGAAAAATTCAAGCGTGAAGGCTATCACGTGATCGCTTTGGTGAGGCCTGACGCCAATGAAGTGTCCGAAGAAGCAGACGACACCTATGAAATAGATGTGACTGATGAGAAAGCAGTCACTGAATTCGTCAGAGAGTACCAAGTTCAATATGGAGAATTGGATGCTATTGCCATGATTGTGGGTGGATTTGCGATGGGGACACTTGAGACTACTACCCAAAAGGATCTAATGGCAATGTTTCAGCTCAATTTTTTTAGCGCATTTTCGATGGTCAGTGGCTTTCTTCCATTGTTCAAAAAACAGCAAAGCGGAACTTTCTTATTTGTAGGAGCTCGGCCAGCTTTACAACTACATGATGCTACGCAAACAGTTGCCTACTCATTGAGTAAAAAATTGGTCATTTCGCTTTCAGAAATAGTCGCTGAAGAAGTGAAGGGAACAGATATCAGGACTCATGTGTTTGTCCCAAGCATTATGGACACACCCGCCAATCGAGCAGCTATGCCGGAGGCCGATGCAAGTAAGTGGGTCAATCCTGCGGATATCGCCGAGGCCATGCACTATGCAGTAAACACACCAGCGTTACGACAGATGACATTCAAACTTTACGGAGGAGTTTAAGTATGTATAAGAAATTGATTTTATCAGCCCTTTTGGCATTTATGTTCTGTTTGTCGGGCTTTTCCCAATCGGAAGAAAAAGCCGTGGAGGACGTCATCCGAAGCCTTTTTGAAGGCATGAAAACAAAAAATGCAGAGCAGGTATCGGCAGCATTTTATTCCGAAGGACTCATGCAAACTGTCCAAGCAAAGCCCGAAGGAAGTTCGGTGGGTAGCAACTCTGTGGCAGATTTTGTGAAAAGAATTGCCACAACTCCGGCAGAGACCACTCTGGATGAGCGCATTTTAGATTATCAAATCAAAGTAGATGGAACCATGGCTTCTGCCTGGACACCTTATCGATTCTATGTCAATGGAAATTTCAGCCACTGTGGAGTTAATTCCTTTCAGTTGGTCAAAATGGCCGAGGGCTGGAAAATTGTCTACATCATCGATACCCGAAGAAAAGAACCTTGTGAAGAGTAAATTTTATGAACGAATTCAAAGCGAAAGTCTATCAAACTGCCATCGATCAGCTAAAACAAAAAGAAACCCTTTTGGCTGAGGAGCGAAAAAATATCATTGAGAGTATTCTTGAGGAGGAAAAAAACAGTGCCGGTGACAAATACGAAACCAGCCGTGAAACGATGACTCAGGATCTTAACTCACTCGAAAAGCAAATCAAACAAAGTAAACTTGACCTAGAGGAACTGTACCGATTAAATACCATCAAAGAAACTCCACCAACTGTGCAAGAAGGAGCTTTGGTAAAATTGGGTACCGAATGGTTTCTACTCGCTGTTAGCATCGGTCAGATCAAGGTAGATGATGCAAAAGTGTTTTTACTCAGCAAAAACTCACCATTGGGCGAACTCCTGATCGGAAAGAAGAAAAAAGAGCAAATCAATTTCCGAGGTAAAATGCAGGTGATCGAAGAACTGGCCTAAATACCTTTCTCTCTCAATACAAAACGCTCATCGTTTCCATAGACCATTTTGGAAGGATGAGCGTTTCCTTTTTTCGTTCTTTTTTAAACTTGCTTTCTTCTAGATTTTTGTAAAATTTTATTTTGAAGAAATTGCTAAAAGGACAATTTTTTAGACTATTCAGTGAAAAATATCTAAAAAAATCCCATTCGATTGAATTTTCTTTTGGTCAATCGGTTTTTTCGCTGTAAGATTGTCAAGTCAATTCACCGACCTATGGTATTTGCAGCTCAATTGTATCTTTTTTCTGATTCTTCCCGCATGACGGGTGAGGCGGCTGCTTTTTTGATGACATCTACAGGCATGATGACCACGATGATTACGGGGTGACCCGTCGTGATCATTGAGTACCCGCCCCTGAGGCCTTTTTTGGCCAGATATTAGTTTCCAGCAATCTATTCTTACTATGAAAATTATCAAGTTTGGAGGTTCTTCCGTAGCGAACCCCGAAAACATCAAAAAGGTCTTTGCTATCCTCCAAGACAAGCTTAAAAGTCACGAAATAGCGGTCGTTTTTTCCGCATTTGGAGGAGTTACGGAGAGCTTGCTTACCATTGCAAGACTTGCCCGTGAAGGCGATCAGGCCTACAGAGACCTGCTTCAAACCCTCGAAGAAAAGCACTTGGAAATCGTCCGTCAGCTCATTGCCGTCCAAAATCAATCCACCGTCATGACCTATGTCAAGGTGAGATTCAAAGAGTTGGAGGACCTTTTCCACGGCATTTTTCTGATCAAAGAAAATTCGGCTCGGACTCTTGACTATGTGGCCAGCTTTGGAGAACGGCTTTCGGCGTTTATTTTAGCTGAAGCCATGGCCGGAAAAGGCATCAAAACGCAGTTTGTAGATGCGCGTGATGTCATCCGTACCAATGACCGCTTTGGCCAAGCCAGAGTAGATTATGAAGTCACCAATGCTCAGATTAAGGAGTATTTCGCCAAAAACGACGGGGTAAAAGTCATTACAGGATTTATCGCTTCTACTGCAAAGGGAGAGACCACCACGTTGGGGCGTTCTGGATCTGATTACACCGCAGCCATTTTTGCAGGAGCTTTGGAAGCTACCGATCTGGAAATCTGGACCGACGTTTCCGGGGTGTTGACCTCAGATCCCAAGCTGGTGTATACTGCTTTCACCATTCCACAGCTGAGTTACAACGAGGCCATGGAGCTTTCGCACTTTGGTGCCAAAGTGATTTTCCCAGCCACGATGCAGCCGGCGATGAAGAAAAACATCCCGATCTACATCAAAAATACCTTCGAACCCGAAAATCCAGGCACCCTCATCAACGGGGAAGTCAGCCATGGAGCCCTGATCAAAGGGATCAGCTCGATGTCCAATATTTCCATCGTGACTGTTCAGGGTGCAGGACTTATCGAAGGTGGTGCGACCGTAAGCCGGGTTTTCAAAGCCTTGGCAGAAGCCAAAGTCAACATCGTATTGATCTCACAGGCTTCCTCCGAACACAGCATTTGCTTGGCGATCAAAACTCAGGAGTCCTACATGGCTAAGGAATCGATCGAGCGTGAGTTTTTTTATGAAATCAAATCCGGTGAAATGGATCAGGTTTCGCTCCTCCATGGCTTGGCAACTGTCGCAGTCGTGGGTGAAAATATGAAGCAAAACCCGGGAGCTTCAGGCCGCATGTTCCGCGCATTGGGGCAAAACAACATCAACGTGGCAGCCATTGCTCAGGGGAGTTCGGAGTTAAATATCTCGGCGGTAATTCCTCAGCCCGATTTGCAAAAAGCGCTCAATGCGCTCCATGAGGCATTTTTCCTTTCTGAAAACAAGGTACTTCACGTCTTTTTGGTAGGCACAGGTTTGATTGGAAAGGCTCTGATGAAAATGATTGCTCATCAGCAGCACAAGCTTTTGAATGACAACGAGCTCGATGTGCAGATTCACGGCATGGCCAATAGCCGATACATGGCTTTCCATGAGGATGGCTTTGACCTGAAGCAGCCTTATGAGCTAAGCGAAAGCGATCAGACCATGGATATGGACAAGTTTATTACCAAAATGGAGGAAATGAACTTCTCCAACTCGGTCTTTGTGGACTGTACCGCTAGTCAGGTGGTGGCAGATACTTACGCCAGAATTCTGGAAGCAAAGGTTGCAATCGTGACTCCTAATAAGAAGGCTAATTCTTCTTCCATGGATAATTACAGATCGCTGAAGCGAATTGCAAAACGCCGAGGGGTAAAATTCCTCTACGAAACCAACGTGGCCGCGGGTCTTCCCGTCATCAATACCCTGCAGGATTTGATGCTCTCTGGAGACAAGGTGATCCGTATCGAAGCCGTGCTCAGTGGCTCGATGAACTTTATTTTCTCCGAACTTGAAAACGGAGCGCCTTTCTCCGAAGTGGTCAAAGTCGCCAAAGAAAAAGGCTACACCGAACCAGATCCTCGTGATGACTTGAGTGGAATGGATGTGGCCAGAAAAATCCTGATTCTCGGCCGTGAAGCAGAGCAGGAACTCGAATTTGACCACATCACCATTCAGAGTATGGTGCCGGCAGACTGCCAGCACACCCAGTCGGTGGATGAGTTTTTTGAAAAGCTCAAAGGGCACGATGCTGACTTTGCCAAGCTTCTTGCTGATGCAAAAGCCAAGGGAGAGAAGCTGAGATTCATGGCGACCTTGGAAGACGGAAAGGCCAAAGTCGGCTTGAAGTCACTGCCTGAATCTCATCCTTTCTCCAGTTTGAAAGGCAGTGACAATATGATCCTGCTGACCACGGATCGCTACCATGACCGTCCAATGATCATCCGCGGACCGGGTGCAGGGGCAGATGTGACCGCTGCCGGAGTATTCGCTGACGTGATTCGAATCGGTAACTATACCCGAGAGTAATGAATTCGGTTAGAGCTTTTGCGCCGGCTACGGTCGCCAATGTGTCTTGTGGATTCGATATTCTTGGATTTGCAATCGATGCAATGGGCGATGTGGTGGAGGTGAGGGAGAAAAAAGATCCCGGCTTGCAGGTTGTTTCCATTACCGGTGATGGAGGTAGATTGCCTTTTGAGGCCGAGAAAAATACCTGTGCGGTAGCCATTCAGGCCATGCTTGATGAGTTAGGTCATCAAGTTGGAATGGAAATTTACCTCGAAAAAGGTCTTCCGCTAGGTTCCGGAATGGGTTCGAGTGCAGCTAGTGCCGTCGCTGCACTTGTCGCTGCCAATCGCCTTTTGGGCGAGCCTTTTGAGAAAAAACAACTGCTGCCCTTTGCGATGGTGGCTGAGAAAGTCGCCTGCGGTGCCGGACATGCGGATAATGTTGCCCCGAGTTTGTTGGGTGGATTTGTCCTGATTCGGGATTACCATCCACTGGACGTGATCAAGCTTCATGTGCCGGACGGTTTGCATTGTACGCTTTTGCATCCGCATTTTGAGTTAAAGACTTCTGATTCCAGATCGGTTTTGCGCGATAGCGTCTCTTTGAAGCATTCCACCATCCAATCCGGAAATGTGGCCGGATTGATCGCAGGGCTGTTTCAGGAGGATTTCGAACTGATTGGTAGATCCCTTCGGGATGTGATTGCGGAGCCTTATCGGGCTACTTTGATACCCGGATTTTATGAAGTGAAAGAAGCAGTGAAAGCTGCCGGAGCACTGGGAATGGGAATTTCGGGTTCGGGCCCCACGCTTTTCGCCTTATCCAAAGGAGAAAAAACCGTCCAATCCATCATCGACGCTGCCCAGCAAGTGTACGACTCCATCGGTCTTGGTGTGGACGCCTATCACTCTGCGATCAATACCCAGGGGGCTTTTGTTCTTGAATAACTAGAATTGTCAACAGTCAACGGTCGACAGTCGACTGCAAAATTGTGAGACTGTTGGCGGAAAAGGAATAATCGAATGCAGTACTACAGCACCAACAATCCTGATCATAAAGTTTCCCTTTCCGAAGCGGTCATCAAAGGACTTGCACCGGACAATGGCCTCTACATGCCCGAGCGGATTCCTGTTTTGTCAGAGGAACTCATCGGAAAGATGTCGGAAATGAGCTTCCGGGAAATTGGCTATGCCGTGATCGGGGCCTTGTTTTCGGAGGATTTGAGTGAAAAGCAGATCCATGAACTCGTCGATCATACCTTGACTTTTGATGCACCAATCGTAAAACTGGAGGAGGATGTCTACAGTTTGGAACTGTTTCATGGGCCGACTTTGGCCTTCAAAGACTTTGGTGCTAGGTTTTGCTCAAAGTTGATGAGCATGCTGGTAGGAGAGCAAAGCCAAAAAGTTCGTGTATTGGTCGCTACTTCAGGGGATACCGGAAGTGCCGTGGCCAATGGCTTTTTGGGCGTTCAAGGCGTGGAGGTGATTATTCTTTTTCCGAAGGGAAAAGTCAGTCCACTTCAGGAAAAGCAGTTTACGACCTTGGGCCAAAACATTACCGCTTTGGAAGTAGATGGTGTATTTGATGACTGTCAGACGCTGGTGAAGCAGGCCTTTTTGGATCAGGAGCTAAACCGAAAGTTGCTCTTGACCTCCGCCAATTCAATTAACATTGCCCGTTGGATTCCACAGTGTCTGTACTACTTCTATGCTTATTCCCGATTGCCAAAAGGAGGGAAAAAGGTCGTTTTTGCAGTGCCAAGCGGAAATTTTGGAAATATCGGAGCGGGGATTTTGGCACAGCAGATGGGCTTGCCGATCGACCGCTTCGTAGCCGCTACCAATGTCAACAAGGTCGTGCCCGAGTATTTGCATGGCTTTCCTTTCCAAGCCAAGCCATCAGTGCCCACCGTTTCCAACTCCATGGATGTGGGCAATCCGAGCAATTTTCCAAGGCTTCAGGCCCTGTATGGAGGCGATGAGGAGCTGTTTCGGGAACATGTCAAAGGCTATTTTTACACGGATGAGCAAACCGTCGAGGCGATTCAAGCTGTGCAGCCCCTGGGCTACACCCTCGATCCGCACGGGGCAGTGGGGTATTTGGGTTTGAAAGATTTTATCGCTGAGAATCCAGGCTTTGTGGGAGTATTTCTGGAGACCGCCCATCCGGGCAAATTCCGTGATGTGGTCGAGCAAGCTTTGGGAGAAAAATTGGTGCTACCGGAGCGATTGGCGGCTTTTCTGCAAGGAGAAAAACAGGTGATCCCGATGGGAAAAAGCTTTGAAGAGTTTAAGGGGTTTTTGGAGAGGTTGGATTGAGAATGTAAAAAGTCTTATTCCCAATCCCTTCTGCCCTAAGTTTTTCCTCCTCCACCGCTTTCTTCAAATCCCTACTTGCCGTAGCTGTAGAGATGGTCTTAAACACTTCCATGTAATCTTTTCGGGTGAAAGGGCTTTTACCCAAAGATAAAAAGTAAGTCATTCGATCTTCCGGATGGATGGTTTTTCCTTTGAAGCGAAGCAAATCTTCCAATGCTGCATCGAGAATTCGTAGCATGTACTCGATGAAAGCCGTAGATTTACCCGTTTTGTCACTTAGCGCTAAAGTCTCGTAATACTCCGATTGTGTCTTGTGGATCAAAGTTTCAAATGGGAGAGATTCGAAGACAGGATACTTTTCCTTTAGAATTACGGTTTGCCACAGCCTTCCCATCCGGCCATTACCATCCAAAAAAGGATGAATGAATTCCATTTCGTAGTGAAAAACACAACTTTTAATCAAGACAAGTTCTTGGTCATCCTTTAAGTATTTAAAAAGATCTTTCATCAAACCGGGGACATTTCCAGCAGGAGGGGCGAGATGTGCCACTTGTGAGCCTTTGACTACTCCCACACCACGAGTTCGATAGTTCCCTGGATTTTCTATTAATCCGTTCATTAAAGTGGCGTGAGCAGAGAGGAAGGATTTTTCAGAAGTAGATTTCAGCGAATCCAAATTTTCATAAAGAGAAACTGTATTGAGCACTTCCAAAATGTCTTTTTGCGGCCCAATCACCCGTTTATCCTCCAAAAGTGCTGTAATCTGGTCCTCGCTTAGGGTATTTCCTTCGATTTGAAGAGAAGAGTGGATCGTTTTAATCTGATTCTGTTTCCTGAGTTGGGGAGAAGGTTTGCTCAGAAAAAGTGCATTTGCCTCGCCTATCTTCTCCGAAATGGAGCTTATCCATTTTAAAATCTCAGGAGTGATATCATAGGGAGGCTTCATTGATAGTATCATTTGATACTATCAAAGGTAATTTTATTCTTGATTTCTTGTCTTGGAAAAGGGAAGAATCAGGCTAAATCACCTCCCAAGGCTCAAAAACCGGGATTTGACTGGTTTTGAAGTCTTTCTTGTTCCGTGTGATGATTCCTTTTATTTCCGGAATACTGGAAGCACAAAAATGCTGTACTCCATCTTCCAAGTCTTTAAAATCTGATTCTAGCGCTTGTTGAATATGGGCCTTTTGAGTTGGCTGTATTTCCAAAAAATTGATGAGCCTGCTGATTTTTATTCTGCTTTCCGCTTCTTCGATTTCCTTTGAAATGATGTAATAGCTAGTAAGAATCGAATTGTCAGATGTCCAAAGTTCCCATTCCTTGAGACGGGATTTGTTAAGAACTTCTAGGGCATATTTCCCAAAAGGCTGCCGATTTCCCAAAAAGTCCAATAGGATATTGGTGTCCAAAAAGTATCGGTTCATCCCTTGTGTTTTTGGCTTAAAATTTCCCGGATTGCCTCTTTTTCATTTAGGTCGGCGGGTAAATTGACCGAACCAAAAAGCCCTTTAAACTCCTCCGGTATGTTGGCTTCCTGCAATTCAGCTTCTGCAATCTCTTTTTCCAAGTATCGCTCTACCAGATCTGAAAGGCTTTTTCCGGAGTTGCCCGCAAATTCCTTCGCCTTTTCAATCACTGATTTTTCAATGGTGAGGGTAAGCTTAGTTTTCATTACACGTATGATTTGATTCAATATACGTGTTATCGTCTTTTCTTGATTCTAATTCTTGAGAAAATTTAGAAAAAGGGCTATCCTTCACTATTTTCAAGGCCTAACTCAAACCTAATCTAACCATGCGTCAATCAATCCCTTACTTCAGTATTCTACTTTTAGCAGGACTTGCCTGTTCACAGCCAAAAGAGGTTGTCCAGACAGTAGAAGCTGATTCCACCGTTTCCAAATTTGCACATGCTCCTCTGGTCGAGCATATCTACACAGCTGATCCTTCTGCGCATGTTTTTGGAGGAAAAATCTACATCTATCCATCACACGATATCGAAACCGAAGTAGCTCAAGATGACATGGGGTCACACTTTGACATGAAGGATTACCATGTTTTTTCCATGGAAAGTCCCGGAGGAACGGTCACCGATCATGGTGTCGCGCTTAAACTGGAGAATGTGCCCTGGGCAGGTCGGCAGCTTTGGGCACCGGATGCAGCCGAGAAGGATGGAAAATACTACCTCTACTTCCCTGCAAAAGACAAGCAGGACATCTTCAAAATCGGAGTGGCTGTTTCGGATAGGCCTGAAGGGCCTTTCAAAGCCGAACTGGAACCGATTAAAGGCACTTTTAGCATGGACCCCTCCGCATTTCAGGACGGGGCGGAGTATTATCTGCTATGGGGAGGCATTTGGGGAGGTCAGCTTCAATGGTATGAGGACCAGAAATTAGTAGCCGGAAGAAAAGGTCCAACTGACGGAATTCCAGCACCTGAGGAAAAAGCCCTGATGCCCTACATTGCCAAGCTCGGAGCCACGATGACCGAATTGGCGGAAAAGCCCCGTGAACTCCTCATCCTAGACGAAAACGGTGAGCCCATCAAAGCAGGGGATAATGCCCGACGATTCTTTGAGGCCGCGTGGATGCACAAGTACAACGGGAAGTATTATCTGTCTTACTCCACGGGCGACACGCACTTTATCGCGTATGCGATTAGTGACAATCCGTATGGGCCATTTACCTATCAGGGCAATGTACTCGAGCCGGTGGAAGGCTGGACCAATCACCATTCGATTGTAGAGTTTCAGGGGAAATGGTACCTCTTTTACCACGATACTCAACTCTCAGGTCAAACTCCACTCCGCAACATCAAAATGACCGAACTAACGCATCTTCCTGATGGGAAAATCCAGACCATTAATCCAATGAAGTAATTATAAGCCGGTGTGAAGCCGGCTTTTTTGATTTAGGAGAGTGGAAAAATTTGAAGATGACTTTCCGAGAATAGGTTAAGGAAAAATTAGTTTACGGATTTGAAGATTAAGCCCGACTACTTTTTGCTGAGCTTCTTCCAACGAAAGCCCTGTCGGGATTCCCGGGCGAAGGTGTCCTGTGGCACTCAACCAAGCCAGTTTTTGGATTTCCTGGCGCTGCTCAATGAGGGCGAGTACTTGCATTCCATGGGGGAAAGGGGAGAGTAGTTCTTCTATGGTTTTGGCATTAGTTACATTTTCTCCAAGGCCAGTAAGGAGAATTTTTACCATCAAAAAGTGCCCTGATTCATCGGGATGTATCCCGTCTTTTGCGAAAGCAAACTCGGGATTCACACTCCGCTTTTCCTCCAATTCTCTTCGCATGGGCCAGTGGAGATCGATCACCTTCCAGTGTTGGGTGTAGCGTAAGCTGACCAGCCAATCCGAGTAGATGTCCAATACATTGGCGTAGGCGGCACCTTTTCGCTCATCGTAGATCGGTGGGGTGACGTGGATGATTTCTGCTCCGGAAGATTCTATCGTCTGATGCATCCAAGCCATTCCTTTTTTAAAGGCCTCAAACCGCTCTTCTTCAAAGGGAAGGTAAATGCCATCGTTCATCCCATAATTGGCGATTACCAAATCCGGCTCGAGTTGCTCCAAAACTCGATCCAGACGCTCCCGAAGCTCAGGTCTTGGGAATTTTCCATCCGCATGACCTTCTTCCGAGAGCCCGGAGACCGTTTCGCTGGGGAGGCCTACATTGATGATTTCCAGATTTTTCTCGGGGTACTTCAAGGAAAGATAAGCGTCGAGGTAAGAAACAAACTTCCCATTGTAGGTAATGCTGTTGCCGAGAAAAACGATTCTTTTGGTGCTCTCAGGGATGGAATAGTTTTGGGTGAACCCCGCTTGCTGGAAAACAAAGAAGAACAGGAGTAAGCCAAGGACTTTGTTCATGGTCGTAAGGTATTTCCTCTAAGATAAGTCCAAAAATTCAGTTGGATGGGTAATGTATTGCTATCGTGTTTTCCAAAAGTTGAGATTACCTAACATTACAAAATCAAATTTCAAGTAGGGTAGTTTTGGAACGATTTATTTTTGGAGGCAGTTTGCCAGAAATAAGTCCTTGAATGACAGTCTACACTCGCATAGACTTTTCCTTTTCATCCAATTCCACATGGTGAATTTCAATAAAACCATCTTTCTAAAAATCTCTATAGCGGCAGTGTTTCTTCTTGGTATCTTGGGAGTGATTGCTTCTCGGTTTCCAACAAAACCCTACAAAGGCCAAGCAGAAATCTCGGTTGAAACCATAGAACCAGTAAAGTCTGACTCAGTGGAAGCCGATACCCTATTAAGGGATAGTCTGGAGCAGTTTGGGAAAACTTTCCTGGATGTACCCTACGTGTATGGAGGCACGAGTTCCAAAGGCTTCGACTGCTCGGGTTTCGTTTATTATGTCTATCAAGAATTTGGAATCAAAGTCCCTAGGACTTCCGCTCAGTTTGCTGATTTTGGCAAAGAAGTTCCAATCGAAACCGTGAAAAAGGGAGATATTCTAGTTTTTTTGAGTCCAACTCGTAATGCCATCGGACATATCGGGATCGTAACTGATCCAAAAGGAATGGAAAGCGAGTTTATTCACGCCTCCTCGAGTAAGGAAATGAAAGTGATGATTTCCAGTCTCAAGCAGCCCAGTTACACCCGTAGGTTCATCAAGGCGGTGCGAGTTATATAAGCTTAAAAATTTGAATTCGAAAGTGCAGACTCAGGCTCCACTTTTATTTTCTCCGCTCGATAGAATAGCTTACCAGGTCGCCAAGGGAGGTTTTGTAAACCGAGTCAGGAAACTCCTTCAAAATAGCCAAGGCTTCTTGGTAGAACCCGTTCATTTTTTCCTTGGCATACTCTAACCCTCCGCTTTTCTTTACAAAGTCGATTACTTCGTTGACCGCTTTTTTGTCTTCAGAGCGGTTACGAATGAGGTAAATGATTTTTCGCTTGGTCAGCCAATCTGCATTTCGAAGGGCATAGATCAAGGGAAGAGTCATTTTTTTCTCCTTAATATCTATTCCCACAGGTTTACCAATTTCATCATCTCCGAAGTCAAAAAGGTCATCTTTGATTTGGAATGCAATGCCTACTTTTTCTCCAAAAAGTCGCATTTTTTCAATTGTAGCTTGGTCACTTCCCACACTGCATGCTCCTACCGAACAGCAAGATGCGATCAAACTTGCTGTTTTTTGGCGGATAATTTCATAATAGATGTCCTCATCCACGTCGAGTTTTCGGGCTTTGTAGCTTTGCAAGAGCTCTCCTTCTGACATTTCTTTGACAGCATTGGATACGATCCGCAGCAGATCAAAATCCCCATATTCTACGCTTAAAAGCAAGCCTCGGGAGAGCAAATAGTCCCCAACCAAGACAGCAATTTTATTTTTCCAGAGTGCATTCACCGAAAAAAATCCCCTGCGGTAGTTGGCATCATCCACGACATCGTCGTGTACAAGGGATGCAGTATGGAGTAGCTCGATCAGGGCAGCGCCACGGTGCGTGGATTCATTGATTTTACCGCAAACCCCCGCCGTCAAAAAAACAAACATCGGCCGCATCTGCTTGCCTTTGCGCTTGACGATGTAATTGGTGATGTGGTCGAGGAGCTTGACCTTACTTTTCATAAAGTCCCGAAACTTATGTTCAAACTGAGCCATTTCGGACTCAATGGGGACTTGTATTTGTTTTAGGTCTAGTTTCATCAGGGTATGGTGCCGTAAAAATAATACGCTTTCCGGCACAGACAAGGGTTTATTTGACCACAGCATGTGAAACGCACTCAATTGAAAATCGTTCAGGCATTTTTTGTAATTTGTTAAGGGAGGGTTAATTCCTCCATTCACCTTAACACTCACACTATGAAGAAATTTCAAATCGAAATCAAATGGGGTATCCTCTTCATTTTATCCGGATTGATCTGGATGGTTTTGGAGAAAAGCCTCGGTTGGCATGATGAGCTGCTGGATCAGCACGCAACCTACACGATGTTTTACGCACCTATTGCCATTGCCTTGTACGTCCTGGCGCTGAGAGACAAGAAGAAAACTGATTACCAGGGAAAAATGACTTACCTCCAAGGCTTGATTTCAGGGCTGCTACTTACGCTGGTGGTGGTAATTTTGACTCCATTGAGTCAGTACATTTCGCATGAGTACATTTCACCCGAATACTTTCCAAATATCAGAAAGCTCTCAGTAGAAAAAGGTCAAATGACCCAAGAGGAAGCCGAAATGCACTTTTCTCTCATGAGTTATATTCAGCAGTCTTTGATCTTTGCTGCCTTTATGGGAGTATTGACTTCTGCAATTGTGGCGATTTTCACCAGATCAAAGCAATGACCTTCAAGACCATCCCTTCAATGAACCCTTGGGATGGTCTTTTTACTTATCTTTGAGGCCTTTTATCAACCCTGAAACCACTTGGAGGAGAACTATATCAAACATCGGTACGCTCCCATTTTGCCTAAAAAGGACGAATGGCCTGTGGTAAAATTGGCCCGGGAACGTAAAGAATTTATAAAAAGAGTTGCAGAGCTGGCAGAGTCCAAAATTCTGCTCCTGAATGGGAAAAACCCTGATATTCTTAAAGAAGAACTCGAAACTACCCTCTATCGGGAAAAACTCCGGATCAAGCAAAATCCTTGGGCTGTGGACCCGGATGATGAAGGTGAATTTTGGGGTGAGGTGAAATCAGCCCTTCTCCAAATCAACACTGATTCGGGATTGACCAAAGCCAAGCGATTGGAAGCCTATCAACAGGTGTTGAGTAAAATTACCTCTCGATATGCCGAAGAGATTGCGTCCAATTTCAAGGCTTCCCATTACAAGTTTACCCGAAGCATGGTCACTTTTGGCTTCGGCCGACTGTTGAATGCCGCACGTGTAAAGGGGTTCAAATCTATATTCAGTAACCAATACACGCTTCAGGATAAAATTCAGATTACCGGTCAGACCGATCAAATCCGGGATTTGGCTACCAAAGGCACCATTGTGATGGTTCCTACTCACTTTTCCAATTTGGACAGTATTCTGATCGGATGGATCATTTCGGTGTTGGGTATGCCGCCTTTTATCTATGGAGCGGGTCTCAATCTTTTTAATATATCCATCTTCGCCTACTTCATGAACGCCCTAGGAGCGTACAAGGTGGACCGAAGAAAGAAAAACGCGCTCTATCTTGAGACCTTGAAGACTTACTCCAAAGAGGCGATTCAATTCGGTTGCCATTCGCTTTTTTTTCCGGGAGGAACACGCTCCCGAAGTGGCATGATTGAGTCTAAGCTTAAACTCGGGCTTCTCAGTACTGCTATAGAAGCACAACGTGCCAACTACCAAAGCGGAATTCAGGATATCTCAGGTAAAGTCTTTATCGTCCCTGTGACAATCAATTACCACTTTGTCTTGGAGGCTCCGAGTTTGATTCAAGACTATTTGAGTATCACAGGACAAGAGCGCTACTACAAGGAGAATGACGAGTTTTCCACTTCTTATAAAATCTCCAAGTTTCTGTTGAAGTTCTTTACCAAGGGTTCGGACATCTCGGTTTCCATAGGTCGAGCAATGGATGTCCTTGGGAATTATGTGGATCAGGATGGAAATAGCTTAGATAAATGGGGTAGGACAATTGATACCCGAGATTACTTTGTCTCAGGAGGAAAAGTGACCGTTGATGCGCAGCGGGAAGAAGAATATACCCATATGCTGGGTAAACGGATTGTCGAGGAATTTCATAAGATCAACCGAGTATTTAGCTCACATCTGGTGGCTTTTGTAGCGTTTGAACTGATTAAAGCTAAAAACAGGAAGTTGGATATTTTCGACCTGATTCGATTGCCGGATGAGGACTTGACTCTGAATTATGAGGAATTTAAATCAGGTTGTCAGCTGGTTTTGGATAGAATTACGGAGCTCAAGGCCCAAGGTAAAATAGACATGGCTCCGCATCTAAAGAGAGATATGGATTCAGTCATCGCGCACGGACTGGACAACGTGGGGATGTATCATGCCAAGCGACCTTTGCTTAAGGATCAAAAAGGCAATATTGTCACGGAAGACATGAGCTTGCTTTATTTTTACCACAACAGACTACATGGATATGGCCTCGAAAAACTCTTCTAAACCCAAGCTGATCGGTGTAGTCGGAGTAGGGAGCTTCGGTACAGCGGTAGCCAATATGCTGGCTGAAAAAAATGAAGTCCTCGTCTATGCCCGAAAGCAAGAGGTGATTGACGAGATCAATACTGACCATACTGCTTATGGTAGAGAATTAGCTCCTTCTATTCGGGCTACCTTTTCCCCCGAGGAGCTGTGTCAATCCTGTGAAATACTGTTTTTCATGGTTCCTTCTTCCGCTTTTGTGGAGGTGACCCAGACGTTTGCGCCATTTTTACATCCATACCACTTGGTAATTCATGGCACAAAAGGCCTGGCGCTAAATCTGCCAAGCGGGGAAACCTTGGAAACTGTCAAAAAAATACAGCGAAACCAAATCATGACCATGAGCGAAGTGATCGTTCAGGAAACTGTAGCCGTGCGGGTAGGATGTTTGGCGGGTCCAAATATTTCCAAAGAACTCAGCTTAGGTCAACCAGCTGCCACTGTGATTGCCAGCAAGTACAATGAGGTGATTTTGGAAGGGCAACGACTGCTTCGATCCGAGCGATTCCAGGTCTATGGAAATTCAGATATCATTGGAGTCGAGCTTAGCGGAGTCTTGAAAAATATCATTGCCATCGCTGCAGGAGCATTGGCGGGATTGGGGTTAGGTGAAAATGCCAAAGGTCTCCTGATTTCCCGAGGGATGGTAGAGATGGTGCACCTAAGCAAGGCACTGGGAGGAAGTGTGCAGTCGGTCATTGGCTTGGCTGGTATTGGAGATTTGGTGACTACTTGCAATTCGGTGGATTCGCGAAACTTTACCGTGGGCTATCGCTTGGCGAAAGGGGAATCACTGGATCAGATTTTGGAATCAATGGAAGAAGTGGCCGAAGGGGTGAATACCATCCGAATTATTGATGCATTTATCAAAACGGTGGGGATTCGTGCGCCAATTACGGAAAATCTCCATCGGGTTCTTTTCGAAGATCTTTCTATTGAAGAAGCGCTTCAATTTCTGATGAAGTATCCCTTCAGTGTGGATGTGGACTTTGTGTAAGATTTTAGCGTATTTTCAGCTATGCAAATCCGGTATCTGACTAAGGAAGCGAGTAACAAGATTCGTGAAGAGGAGTTTTTGGCACTTACGCCTGCCGAATGATTGGTAGCTTTTTTGGAACTCAGCAGGAGAATTAACCGACTCTTTCCTTCAAAGGAGACCTTTGAAGATCGCACTAAAGGGAATTTTATCCTTGAAAAGAAAAAAGAGGGATAAACCCTCTTTTCAGTTTGCCGGTAAAAGCTTGATCAGTAGCCCGGTGCCTTCTGTAACTGCGTAGATGTAGCCGTCCGGACTCTGCGCCACTTGCCTTACACGTCCAATTCCCTGCAGTAATTTTTCCTC
Organism: Algoriphagus aquatilis; assembly: GCF_042657405.1. NCBI lineage: Bacteria > Pseudomonadati > Bacteroidota > Cytophagia > Cytophagales > Cyclobacteriaceae > Algoriphagus > Algoriphagus aquatilis. The sequence continues at coordinate 118,670 of NZ_JBHSKS010000008.1, read as the reverse complement.
ACCGGATGCCTTTGCTCCGTTCATTTCCACTCTTGCGATGTGGGTGGCAGCAAGGGCTGCAACCAAAATATTGCCTTTCCATGCTGGATATTTATCGGAAGTCACCATCGTCATCCCGCAGGTTGCGATGGAAGGTGTCCAGTATTTTACCGGTTGCTCCATGCCGTCCTTTTCAGTAATGTTGGTGATAGGAGTGCCATCGTAGTTGATTCCATAGGTGATCACTGGCCATCCGTAGTTTTTCCCTTTTTCCAACACATTCAATTCATCTCCACCTCTTGGGCCATGTTCTACTTCCCAAAGACGGTTGTTGGCTTTGTCAAAATACAAGCCTTGGGGATTGCGATTGCCATAGGTCCAAATGGATGGAATGGCTCCTGATGTGTTTATAAATGGATTGTCTGTTGGAATCCTTCCGTCATCATGAATCCGGTGGATCTTGCCATGGGAGTTTTTGAGATCTTGCGCATTGTTTTGGCTGCCACGCTCTCCGTTGCTGAAGTAGAGGAACTTTTGGTTGTCGAATACGATCCGGCTTCCGTAGTGAGTGCCGCCGTTCCATACGGGAGTGGTCACGATGAGCTCCTCAAAATTAGCCACTGAGTTTCCGTTTAATTTAAATCTTCCGATGGTAGTTGCTCCGCCACTGTTGACAGGCTTAGCATAGGCGATGTAAATCCATCCATTTTGAGTATAGTCAGGATGGACAGTGATATCCAAGAGTCCTGCCTGACCGTTGGTGTAGAAGGATGGAAGTCCGGTGACTTTCTGTCCGGTGTACTTGTCGTCTTTGAAAATCAGGATTTCTCCCCGTTTTTCTGTTACCAGCATTCTGCCTTCACCAATCCAAGTCGTTCCCCAAGGGTTTTGAAAACCTCTGTGAAGTGTGTCCACTTTGATGGTCATTTTGGCAGTTTTGGTGGTAAACTTCAAGTCTGGCAATGGATCCGGATCGGTTAATTGGTCAGAAGGAGTACAAACAGTGACTGTGGAAAAAAGGGCTAAAATCAAAAAGCCCAGAAAATTGCCAAATAAAATCTTCATTGGAATCGGTTTTTATGATGAGGATATAACGGCATGTTGGATCGAGTGGTTTGACGAACCGTTTGAAAATCAAGCCTCCCTGAAAAGTGTTATAACAGAAAAGAATGAAAAAAGGCCTTTTGGAGATCCCAAAAGGCCTTTTTTAGGGCATTAAGACTAATTATTGAATCGGAAGCAATTTTACCAATAGGCCTGTGGCTTCTGTGATCGCATAGATGTAACCATCCGGACTTTCAGCTACCTGACGCACTCGGCCGATTCCCAAAAGCAATTTTTCTTCAGCGATGTGCTTATTGTCCTTCAGTACCACTCTCGCAATGTGCTGCTTGGCCAAAGCGGCTACCAAGATGTTTCCTTTCCATCCTGGATATTTGTCTGAATTCACTACCGTAACTCCGCATGTGGCAATGGAAGGTACCCAATAGTGAACTGGCTGTTCCATTCCAGGTTTTTCAGTAAACTGTGTCAATTGGGTTCCATCATAGTTAATACCATAAGAGATCACTGGCCAACCGTAATTTTTTCCCTTTTCGATGATGTTGAGCTCGTCACCGCCTTTTGGACCGTGTTCAACTTCCCAAAGCGTGTTGGTTGCTTTATCGAAGAATAAACCTTGCGGATTTCGGTTTCCGTAGCTCCAGATAGATGCTTCTGCGCCTACAGAATCTACAAATGGGTTGTCTGTAGGGATAGTGCCGTCATCTTTGATTCGATGTACTTTTCCATGAGCGTTAGTCAAATCCTGAGCATTCATCGGGATGTTTCCTTTATCTCCGTTGGAGAAATACAGGAAGCCTTCGTTGTCAAATACAATTCGGCTACCAAAGTGACGTCCACCTTTCCAGGATGGCCCGGCCACGATCAGTTCTTCCTGATTTACCGCATTATTTCCTTCCAGCTTGAATCGCATGATGGTGGTTGCAGCTGTGCTATCCTCAAAATGCTTGGCATAGGCAATGTAGATCCAGCCGTTTTCAGCATGCTTTGGATGGGCAGCAATGTCCAGCAAACCCGCTTGGTTTACATTGTGGACAGGTGGAAGACCTTGGACTTTTTCTCCAGTAAATTTATCATCCTTGAAAATCAGGATTTCGCCCTTACGCTCAGTGATTAGCATTCTGCCATCGCTCAGCCAGGTCATTCCCCATGGATTTTCAAGTTCATTGTAGAGGGTGTCTACTTTAATGACCATTTTTTCGGTCTCTGTGGTAAACGCCTGTTCAGTTCCCTGTTCGGCTTCTTTTGGGCCACAAGCCGTCCAAATGGAGAGCGTTCCGGCTACCAATGCTATGGAAAGAAAATGTTTGTTTGAAGACATAGTTTTCGAATTAAGTGGCTCGAATTTAAACCTATTCTTGAAAAATCAGAATTAAGTTTTGAATGGTGGTCTCAGGAGGTGACCAAGGTCTCCATGGGGTTCATCATTCGTTCAACTTGCTCGACTAGTTCCACAGAACCAATGATGAGAGGAGTTCTTTGGTGCAGGTTTTTTGGTTGGATGTCTAAAATGCGCTGCTTCCCTTCGCTTGCTTTTCCACCTGCCTGCTCGATAATAAATGCCAAGGCGTTTGCTTCATACATCAATCTGAGCTTTCCCGAAGGATTTTTCAAAGTGGAGGGATAAAGGTAGATGCCCCCTTTGAGCAGGTTACGGTGAAAATCCGCTACCAGACTACCGATGTAGCGAGACTGCATTTTCATTTCTTTGCAAGATTGGACAAAATCAGCTATGCCTTTCTCCCATTCCAGCTGAAGTCCCTCATTGATCGAGTAGATTGTTCCAGATTTTGGAGCTTGAATATCCGGATGGGATAGGAAGAACTCGCCGAGGCTGTTTTCGTAAGTGAAGCCATTCACGCCAAAGCCAGTCGTGTAGACAAGCATGGTCGAAGAGCCATATAGCACATATCCCGCGGCCACCTGTTCGCTGCCGGGCTGCATGATGTCCTCGAGGAGGATGGGGCTGCCGATAGGAGACTTTCTACGGTAGATGGAGAAAATCGTACCGATGCTGATATTCACATCGATATTCGAGCTGCCGTCAAGAGGATCAATAGCCACCACATATTTACCCGAGTTGTTTTGAAGGTCTACGACCGCATCTTCCTCTTCGGAGACTATGGCGCAGACTTCTCCTCCTTTGCTGAGTGCGCGCATAAATCGGATGTTGGCGATCACATCGAGTTTTTGCTGTTCTTCGCCTTGTACATTGGTCTGTCCAAAAGCACCTCCGATATTGGCAAGGCCAGCGCGGTTGGTCTCACGATTGACTATCTTCGCTGCCAAGGCAATGTCACGGAGCAATTGGGAAAGCTCTCCCGAAGCAAAAGGGAAGTCACTTTGCTTAAGTTTGATGAATCGATCGAGCGTGATGCCGACCGAATACGCCAGATGGGATTGATCGGGCTGGAAGGTGGAAGTTTTCATTCTTTGAAAAGTTCAAAACTTGGGTTTATACAGTTGAAATTAGGCAATATTCTTTATGTCAAAAACTTGGATTTATAAATTTGGCGGTGCATCGGTCAAAGATACAGTTGCATTGAAAAACTTGGCAGAAATTCTCCGTAATCGATTGCGAAATAATTTGATCATTGTGGTTTCGGCAATGGGTAAAACTACCAATGCGCTAGAAGGTATCCTCACCAACAAGTTGAAAGGACTTAATTTTTCTGAGAATAGTGCAATTTTAAAATTTTTCCACCGAGAGATCTGTGAGGAACTGTTTCCGGAGGGTCACACTGTTTTTGCCCAAGTTGACAACCTATTCGCTCTTTTGGAGAATCAACTGGAAAAACCCCTTTCCCGAGACAATTACGATGAATACTACGATCAAGTGGTTTGTTTTGGGGAGCTCATTTCGTCTAAAATCGTAGCGGAGTACCTTTGTTACCAAAATTTGATCGTACTGTGGCAGGATGCCCGAGAGGTGATCCATACGGATTCTGACTTTCGCTTTGCCAAAATCAATTGGGATAAAACCCGCAAAGCCTGTCAGTCCACTTGGAAGCCCATGCTGGAAAATTTCCCGATTTTGACACAGGGTTTTATCGGCAAGGATCCAAAAGGGAAGACAACAACGCTAGGAAGAGAAGGTTCTGATTTTACTGCAGCGATCTTGGGAACGAGTTTGGATGCAGGTTCAGTCACCATTTGGAAGGATGTGCCCGGGGTCCTTAATGCCGATCCGAAGCTTTTTCCAAACACCCAAAAATTTGAAGAGCTTGGCTACCGTGAGGCTGCTGAGATGACCTATTTTGGAGCTTCTGTCATTCACCCCAAGACAATCAAGCCCTTAGCAAATGCAGGGATACCACTTTTTGTCAAGTCTTTTTTGAATCCGGATGCCTCGGGTACCAAAATCCACGAGCATGCCGCTCCACATGAAGTTCCTACGATTGTGCTTAAGAAAGAACAGATTTTGGTGAGTTTCAAAGTCACCGATTTCACATTCATAGAGGAAAAGCATATCCACCGAATCTATGAGCAGCTGCAAGCGCTGAAGCTGCGGGTAAATATGCTGCAGCTTTCGGCGATTTCAGTTTCGATTGTGATCGATGCACAGCTTTTTAAGCTGGAGCAACTGTTGGATCAACTTAAAGGGGAATTTGAAATCCGATACAACGAAGGCTTGGAACTGCTGACCATTCTGAAGCAAAAATCGGAGGAAATTCCCTCTCTTTTGGATGGGTATCAAGTCCTTTTGGAGCAGTCCACCCGAAATACTTTTCAGGCCGTTCGCAGAAAAGTCTAAGCCAAAAAGCTTTGCCTAGCTGAAGTTTTCTAACTTCAAAGAGTTAACCTAACCTTAAACCCACCTATCGATGAACTCAAGACGTGATTTTCTCCAAAAAGCAGGGCTTTCCACCCTGGCGATTAGTTTGCCTTTTGCGGATCCGCTTTCAGCCATGAATTTTGAAAAAGAAGAGAAAGTCCTCCGAGTCGCCATCATGGGATTGGGGAGCTATGGCACCCGGGTAGCCGAAGCGATGAAGGACTCCAAGCGTGCCAAACTCGTCGGAGTCATCAGTGGTACCCCTTCCAAAATCGAAACTTGGAAGCAGAAGTATGGCATCCCTGCCAAAAATTGCTATACCTACGATAATTACCACCAAATCAAGGACAATCCGGATATCGATGCGGTCTATGTGATTACGCCCAATTCATTGCATAAGCCGCATTCCATTGGAGTGGCAAAAGCTGGAAAGCACGTCATCTGCGAAAAACCCATGGCACTCAATGCCGAAGAAGGTCGGGAAATGATAGCTGCCTGCAAAGCTGCAGGAGTGCACCTGATGGTAGGCTATCGGATGCACTTCGAAGCAAAAACAGTAGAAATTGTCAAAAGACAACGAGCCGGTGAGTTTGGAAAAACACTCTTTTTCCAAGGATTGAGTGGGTTTATGATCGGTGATCCTACCCAGTGGCGACTCAATCGGGAGCTTGCAGGAGGTGGTTCTATGATGGATATCGGCGTGTACTCGATCAACGGAGCCCGATACATGCTGGGCGAGGAACCTATCTGGGTAGAGGCTCAAGAGGTTAAGACCGATCCGGTGAAGTTTAAGCAGGGAGTGGACGAGACCATTACGTTTCAAATGGGCTTCCCTTCCGGCGCGGTTGCGTCCTGTCTGTCTACCTATTCGATGAATAATCTGGATAAGTTTTTCCTTAATGGGACGAAAGGTTTTGCTGAGATGCAGCCTTCTACCGGATATGGTCCTATCCAAGCCAAAACCAATAAAGGGCCGATCGAGGCGGAACACATTACTCATCAGACCACCCAAATGGACGAGATGGCAGCCATTATTTTGGATGGCAAAAAGCCATTGATTCCTGTAGATGGTGAGGAAGGATTGAAAGACTTGGTGATTGTAGATGCGATCTACGAGGCGGTGCGGACCGGTGCAAGGATTAGCCTCATCTGACAGAGAATCTTTCCTAAGAAAGCTTCAACTGCATAAACACCAAAGTCAGCCATTTCCCAAACTTGAAAGAAACCTCAGGCATGCGGGCAGTTTCACGAAACCCCAGTCGTTCGTGGAATCGATAGCTCCCTAAATTTTCGGAATCCATGCCGGCGATCATCATGTGGTAGCCTTGTTCTTTTGCGATTTCGATCAACTTTCGCATCATTTCTGAGCCCAAGCCTTTGCCTTGGGCTTTTTCATTCAGGTAGATGGAGTGTTCAAGCGTTTTGCTGTAGCCGGGTTTTGCCCTGAATTTGCCATAAGTGGCATAGGCCAAGACCTCACCTTGTATTTCTCCCACCAGTACCGGAAATCCCTCCCTTATTTTTTCAGAAAAAATACTTTCTACCTCTTCTAATGATTTGGGATGATAGTCGTAATTGTGAGAGGTGTGAAGGATCGAATCATTGATGATTTCTCGGACGGCAGGAGCATCAGCTGGTTGGAAGGGTCGAATCAGAAAGTCCATTATTGAAAGCGATTCAGTGTTTTTTCGATTCCAGGAAGGTAGGCTGTACCAAACAGATTCAGGTGAACGAGCAGCGGATAGAGATTGTATATCCCGATTCGAGCTTCAAATCCGGGTTCCAAGGGAAGGATCGATTCATAGGCCTCGTAAAATTTTGCATCAAATCCTCCAAAAAGACGGGAAAAAGCCAGATCCATTTCCCGATGACCGAAATAAATGGCAGGATCGATCAGACAAGGTCTGCCTCCAGGTCCGCATAGGATGTTTCCGGTCCATAAGTCTCCATGAAGCAAGGAAGGTTTCTCCCTTGGGAAAAGTGATTCCAGTTTGGGATATAGGGCTTGGAATTTTTTCAGAAAATCCAAGGGGATTAATCTGTCGAAATAAGCTTTTCCCAAAAGAGGCTCAAGCCGATACTCTATAAAAAAGTCCAGCCAATCTGGTAAGAGATGATTCTTTTGAGGGAGTGATGCAATAAAATTGTCGTACTCCAATCCAAATTGAGCATGATGGTTTAGATGAAGATGGGCTAGACCCAGTCCGAGGTCTTCCCAATACTCCGGATGGGGCCGACCACTTGGAATGAATTCAGAAACTAAGTAATTGTAATCTTCAATCCGGCCTGCCCCATAGACGATAGGAACTTTTAGGAAGGTGGATTTGGAAAGAGTAGAAAGCCCTTCTGCTTCTTTTTTTAGGATATCTAACTCGTGATCAAAGTTGAGTTTAAGGAAAAATGCACCATCCGAAGTGTCCAATCTAACACCTTGGTTATGATTCCCTGCGGCAATCAGACTGGCTGCATGGAGCTGTGTCAGAGGCCCGAGTGTTTCAAAAAGTATTTGTTCGTAAAGCTGCTGCTGATCAAGCATAGAGTTGATGACTGACCTTGATTTGATCCAAGAATCCTTCAATCGCTTCGTCTAGGATTTCGTAAATCTCATCAAAACCTTCCTCTCCTCCATAGTAGGGGTCAGGCACTGGCAGTCCTTGCCATTCAGGGATAAAATTCCGCATCAGGTAGATTTCCTTATCAGCAAAATTATATCTGACTTTCAGATTATTGAGGTTTCGGAGATTGTTGTCATCCATAGCAATAATGTAGTCGAAATCTCTGAAATCCGTTCGATTGACTTGTCTTCCTCTATGATGAATGGGAAGTCCGTTTTTGATGGCGCATTTGACGGTTCGTTCGTCAGGAAGCTCTCCTATATGGAAATCTGAAGTGCCTGCACTGTCAGATTTAAACTTCTGCTCCAATCCTAAGGTCTTGATCTTGTGATTAAAAATGGCCTCGGCCAGAGGGGATCGACAAATGTTACCTAAACAAACGAATAGAACCTTAATCATACGCTACTACTAAAACGAGGCTACTTAAAATGTTAAACTAGGGCAATGAATCTACCTATTTTTGACTTGAAATAATGGAGGTTAAATTCAATTTTTTGCAAAATTTTTTTCAGGCTCTAAATCAAACCAATAATTAAATAAAAATCAAAAATCTTGAGGATTGGCTACTTTTGAGAAATGAAATTTCTCTACTTCATCTTCTTTGAATTGGTGACCAGGCTTCTGCCCATCCTGGGCTGGGTTTCTCCAAAAGTCAGCCATTTTTTGAAGGGAAGAGTCGGAATTATTGCCCAACTCCAAGAGTACAGGAGTAAAAACCCGGGAGAATTGATCTGGTTTCATGTGGCCTCCCTCGGTGAATACGAGCAAGCAAGACCGGTGATTTCCATGTTAAAGTCCCATCAGCCTGATACCAAGGTTGTCTTGAGTTTTTTTAGCCCCTCCGGCTATGACAATACCGTCAAGCGACCCAATCCTGATCTCGACTACATTACCTACCTGCCCCTTGATCGAAAAAGCTGGATGGAGAAATTTGTCTCTGTTATGAAGCCGGATCAAGTGTTTTTTGTTAAATATGACCTTTGGTACCATCTGATTTCATCGCTCAAGAACAAAGGGATTCCGAGTTACCTGATTGCAGCTTCCTTTCGCCCTAATCAGATTTACTTCTCCTGGTATGGAGGATTTTTCCGCAAAATGCTTTTTGACTTGGATTGGATTTTTACCCAAAACCGGCAAAGTCTTGATCTACTCAGGCAACACAGAATCCAACGCGTCAGCTTGGCAGGAGACACGAGATTTGACCGTGTTGCGGCCACTGCTTCTTCTCCCAAGCCATTGGAGAATATCAGATCCTGGATTGGAGATAGGCCAGTCGTCGTGGTGGGTAGCGCATGGGAAGAGGATATGAGGTTATTGATCCCTTTGATCAATTCTCGAGAAAACTACAAATGGATCATTGCCCCGCATGACCTTGACCCAGAACCCATGGATCGCTGGTCGAAGCAGATTGTACAAGCCTCCAAAAAATACTCAGGCTGGACTTCGGCTGATTCCAACTCTGTTTTGTTTATTGACAATATCGGGATGCTATCCTCTCTATATCAGTTTGCAAGGATTGCCTACGTCGGAGGAGCTTTTGGAAAAGGCTTGCATAATATCCTCGAGCCACTGGGATTTTCAGTTCCTGTGGTATTTGGTAAGGTGAAAAGAGAAAGTAAATTTCCGGAAGCTACTCAGGCTCAACAGGAGGGATGTGGGTTTTCCGTGGAAAATGAGCAACAGCTTTTCCTTGTTTTTTCTGAATTGGAAAAAGAAGAGACCTACCGAAGAGCAGCCAGTTCTGCTAAAAACTGGGTTAATTCCAATCTCGGTTCTGCTGGCCGAATTGTCACCTATATTCATTCAACCAAAAAGAGCTTATGAAAGGAAGAGTGATCAAATCCACCGGCAGCTGGTATGCAGTCAAGACAGAAGACCGAATTATTTCAGCGCGTCTGAAGGGGAAATTTAAACAGGAGGACTTAAAACTCACAAATCCCATCGCAGTAGGGGATTGGGTGGAGATGGAAAAAGAATCGGGCCAGGATACCGCAGTGATCCTGGATATTTTGCCTCGCGACAATTACGTGATCCGCAAGTCCACCCGAAAGCAACACTTTTCACACATCATCGCCAGTAATTTGGATCAGGCGATTTTGGTCATAACAATGAAAAAGCCAAGAACCTCCTTAGGATTCATTGATCGATTTTTGGTCAGTGTAGAGAGTTATGGGATTCCAGCCCTGCTCGTAGTCAATAAAATGGATCAGCTTGAGGGGGAAGATGAAGCAGAATGGCTTCGAGATATACATGAGATTTATGAACCCCTAGGCTATCCCGTTTTGGAGGTTTCGGCGCTTAAGGATCAGGATATCAGAGATAAATTTTTGCCACATATTCGGGGAAAATCAAGTCTAATCTCCGGCCACTCAGGGGTCGGTAAAAGCACCTTGCTCAATGCACTCATTCCTGGAGCAGGCCAGAATACCAAAGAAATATCAGGATACAGCGCCAAAGGAGTTCACACGACGACCTTTGCGGAGCTGTTTTTTTTGCCCGAAGGAGGAGATTTGATTGACACTCCGGGGATCAAAGAGTTTGGGATCTTGGATGTGGAGGAGTTTGAGCTTTCTCATTATTTTCCTGAAATGCGGCAGTATTTGGGTCAATGCAAATACAACAACTGCACGCATGTGAATGAACCCGGCTGTGTGGTGCTTCAAAAGCTGGACGAAGGATATATTCATCCTTACCGATACCAGAGTTACCTCAATATTCTACACGAGGAAGACAGTCACCGATGATCGGTTTGCTTAGCCCGTCATTTTGGTCTAATTTTCCTTTTTCAAAATCAAACATGAGCGAGGTACTTAATCACAAGCAGGTAGGTCAAAAAATCACCCGAATGGCCTTTGAAATTTACGAGCGCAACCTTCACTCTTCGGGTGTGGTATTCGCAGGAATCACAGGTATGGGGACCTCCCTTGCCAGCCTTTTGGCTTCTGAGTTGAGAAAGATATCTCCGTTGCAAGTTGAAGAAGTTGCTGTGATTTTGGATAAAAAGGCAGTGTCCAATTCGGAGGTAAAACTTTCACAGGCTCTCCAAGTCAGTGGGAAGACCATTATACTGGTGGATGATGTACTCAATACAGGCAAGACGCTCGTCTATGCGATGAAGCCATTTTTAGATCAGGAGATCTACAAAATGGAGATTGCAGTATTGGTCAACCGAAGCCATGGTCTGTTTCCTGTCAGACCTGATTACACCGGATACGAATTGGCGACCACGCTCAATGAACACATTCGGGTGGATTTTTCCGAAAACGAATATTCAGTTCATCTCGATTAACCATGTCTGTACACTCCTCCGCTTCTGTGAAGCGAATTACAACCCATACGCTCCAGGAGATGAAACACCGCGGTGAAAAAATCTCCATGCTGACAGCCTATGATTATTCGATGGCAAAAATCGTTGATGCTGCCGGAATGGATATTATCCTCGTTGGTGATTCAGCTTCCAATGTCATGGCAGGACATGAGACCACGCTGCCGATTACACTGGACCAGATGATTTACCATGCCTCAGCAGTAGTGCGAGCTGTGAAGCGATCCTTTATTGTGGTGGATATTCCATTTGGTAGCTACCAGGGTAATAGTTCTGAAGCATTGAGATCAGCAATCCGAATCATGAAAGAATCCGGAGCACATGCCGTCAAGGTGGAGGGAGGCTCCGAGATTAAGGAATCTGTTGTCAGAATTTTGAGCGCAGGGGTACCTGTGATGGGACATTTGGGATTGACTCCACAGTCCATATATAAATTTGGGACCTACACTGTGCGGGCGAAAGAGGAGGCAGAGGCCAATAAATTAGTGGAAGATGCCAAAATGCTGGAGGCATGTGGGTGCTTTGCGATCGTGTTGGAGAAAATCCCAGCCACTTTAGCCAAGAAGGTATCGGAGGCGGTAAATATTCCTGTGATCGGAATTGGAGCAGGTCCTGATGTAGATGGACAAGTGTTGGTCATGCATGATATGCTTGGGATTACCCAGGAGTTCAAACCCAGATTTTTGAGGCAATATGCTGATCTGCAGTCGGTGATGATGACTGCCTTTGAAAGCTATATCAAGGATGTGAAATCCAAAGACTTTCCCAGTCCTTCGGAAAGTTATTGATCTTAAAATCCACTTTATTTCAAAAAGCACCCCGAAAGAGGTGCTTTTTGCATTTAAATACGACAAATGGCGTATTTCCTAGCGATTGTGCTCGAGCTAGTTTTGATCAAAAATCTTTTTATCATGAAAAAAATCAGCACAACCACTCAATCGCTATTTCTTGCGCTCCTCATCCTATTGGGCACAAGAACACTGGCCTACGCTCAAGAGCCCCAATGGAAGCTCACCCTTGAAAAAGGGGTAGAATGGACCAAGTACACTCCCAATAAGATCTTGCTCGTAGGCAGTTCGGATTGGGGACTCCACGGCGTAGATGCCTCTACGGGTAAATTACTCTGGTCTAACGAAGATCTCTACAATTCTGCCAAGGCGCTCAAAGGTCCTGATGGAAAAAAATTGGGCTACACTGCCGACCTGATCCAGGTTTTGGAAGATCCAACTGACCCCAAGATCTCTGATTTTGCTCTGGTGAAATACACGGATAACATCATGGTTAAAAACTTCGTCGTGATCAACATCAGAACAGGTGAGGTGGTGATCAGTCCAAAACTTGCCGGAATGCCCGTGGTCAAAGTTATTGGTCCAGAAATGGCCACATTCAATTATGATGGTTCCGGTTACCTACCTGAATTGAAAGCAATTTTGATTACAGCGAGCTTTGTGGATATGTATCAAGCTGGCAAACCTTATGTACAAATTTCCAAATTTATCAGCCTAGAGACGGGTAAAGTTGCTTGGGAAAGCGACCAATATTCTTCGATCTTTTTACCGGTAGTGACAGACGACAATAACCTGCTTTTCATTGGTGAGAAGACCTCCGCAAAAATAAATGCCAAGACAGGTGCCCCGATTTGGACTTTCGAAGTAGCGGATAAGAAGAACAACTTCGAAGCTTTTGACGCCAATATCCGATTGACTGAGGGGTATTTTTATCAGAAAAAGGGAAATCAAGGCGTAGTTTCAGCAGTGGAATTGGGTTCGGGAAAAGTGCTTTGGGAAAAACCATTAGCCACCAAAGACGCGCCGATCTTAAAAGCTGAAAATTTTGGAGTGATTGTAGCCGATGAGAAAAACTTCACCTTAATGGAGGCTGCAAACGGAAATACTAAATGGACAGCCAAAAAGCTATCAGGCATTGTGGTTGACCTGGGAAAAGATCGCGGGATTGCTGTAGGTGAAAAGGATAAATACTTAACTGTGCTTGATAAGAACTCGGGTGAGGAAAAGTGGTCTCAGAAGATTAAAGGAATTCAAATTGATCAAATGACCGGTGCAGGGATCATGTATCGGGATGAAGAGGGTAGTATCGGCCTGATCGATTTTGAAGGAAACCTAAAATGGGGAAGCAAGGATATGATCAAAGGCCCTGGAGTTTTGAGAGCCAAGCCTTCGTTGGATCAGGAATTTTTCTACGCCGATGAAAAAGTTTATGCGGTCAATTTGGTGACAGGTGAAAAAAAAGTGATTGTCAATAAGGTGGAATTTGGAGAAAAAGAAACTCCTGATTTCTTGGAGTATACAGGATCAAACTTTGTACTCTCTTCCAGCCAAAATATGATGGGATTTGACGAAAGCGGTAGGGTACTTTTCCAACAGCATTGGGCTTCTCCAAAAATTTCCTTGGCAGGTCGGATCGCTCTCCGCACCATGCAGGTTGCGATGGTGGCCATGGCAGCGGCCAATGCTTATGCTGAAGGAGCTACAACCGGACCGATGGGTTACCAAAGTTCGATCAGTAGGCAGTATGGAATTCAACGGGAATTTTTTGAGGACATGTCCGGGGCATTTGGTCAGGCGGCCAATCAGCGCTTCAAGGCCACCATTTCGAGGGGGGTATATAATTTCATCTTAACAGATGTGGGAGAAGGAGTAGGTCTGGTAAAAGTGGACAAAATCAGCGGTAAAGAAGTCGGGAAAATTGTCCTCAATGACAAAGAGCCTGTCTACGATTCAGATCCTGAAAACGGGATGATTTTCTACAAGCCAACTAAGAAAGAGGTGTACGGATATACCTTTTAATGACGTACTAAAACAAAATCCCGGGTCATTGTGATAGGCCCGGGATTTTTTTGGTTAAACAGTTACCTTTTCAGTCTCAGCCAACTTGGCTTTTACTCTGAGGATAAAGTCGCTCAGTACATTCATATAATTGATAAAGGCGTCGTAGGGAGTGTCATAAGGACTGAAATATTCATGGACCGATCCATCGGAAAAGAATTTGGTACACATGTAATAGAAATGATCCGAAGTCTGTAAGTATTCCCAGTCTCGTTTGATCTCTACATCATCGATTTTTTTAACCATTCGCTCCAATTCGAATAAGCGATCAAAAGCTTCATCCTGCATGTCGTTTCCTAACCAAGCGGTAAGGTCTCGCTCTTCATCCGCCCAAGAGATAGGAGTGGATACGTGGATTTTGCTGACAGCCGCAGCTCCTTTGGCCACTTCTGAAGGGGTGGAGAAAGAAAAATTTGAGCCTTTTAGTATGGCTTCGGGAAGGTGCCTCATGAATTCGAAAATCCCGGTTTCGGCCCATTGATGCTCACCGAATGTTTCATAATCCATAAATAAATTGACCACCTGTTCTTCTTTTGGGATAGCATTGAGCCAAGCCACAAACTTGTCTGTTGTCAAAGGGAAATCAGCCCAAGTCTTGTTGCTAAATCGGAAAGCGATATCATCCGAAAGTCTGAAGTTTTTCAACAAGACTTTAAGATCCGGATTGATGGCATTTGAATAGACGTAATTGGGGCTTTTCCATCCAAGTACGTGCTTTGCACCTTCGGTCAGTATAGCATCATAGCCGAGATCTGCGACCATCGCGCCAATTTGATCAGAATAGATCAGCTCTGTATTTCGGAAGACTTTAGGAGTATATCCGTTGAAAAGGTCTTTGATTTTGTCCTGGTGTTTCTTGACTAATTCAGAAAACTCTTCTTTACTCTTCAGTGCCGCCAGAGAGTGAGAATAGGTCTCATTGAGTAGTTCCACATGACCTGTTGCTACCAGCTGTTGAAAGCTTTGAAGTACATCCGGAGCGTAAGCTTCGAACTGGTCCAGGCAGGTACCGGAAATCGAAAATGCAACTTTGAATTTTCCTTCATATTTATGGATGAGTTCCAAAAGAAGGGCATTCATCGGGAGGTAGCATTTTTGGGCTACTTTGCGGACTACATTTCTATTGAGGTAGTCATCCCAATAGTAATGATCCTCACCTATATCAAAAAACCTGTAGGGCTTGATTCGAAATGGCTGATGTACTTGAAAATAAAAACAGACGGTTCTCATGATCGTTGAGCTAAAGTTTTTTCGTAAACGGTTACCAGTTTGGCAGCGACGTGCTCCCATTTTAATTTTTTGAGTTCTTCTCCCCCCAATTCCTTAAACATCTTGGAGATACTCTGATAGTGCAGCAGGGCAAAAATTGCATCGGCCATCGCATCCACATCCCAAAAGTCCACTTTGATGGCATTTTTCAACACTTCTGCTACACCGGATTGCTTAGAGATGATGACAGGAGTATTGTGGCGAACGGCCTCCAAAGGTGCGATACCAAAAGGCTCGGATACAGAAGGCATCACATATACATCACTGATGGCATACATGTGGTCTACATCATCGCCTTTTAGAAATCCTGTAAAATGAAATTTAGTCCCCATTCGGAGTTCTGCCACGCGATCGATCATCCTGTTGAGTAAGTCACCTGATCCTGCCATGACAAACCTTACATTCGGATCGCGATCAATGACCTTTTTGGCAGCTTCGACAAAGTATTCCGGACCTTTTTGAAAAGTGATTCTTCCCAGGAAAGTGACTATTTTCTCAGGTACTTTTTTCTGATAGGCAGACTTAATGATGCTGGCATCCAGTACGGCATTATGTAGCACGGTTACCTTTTCTGCGGGAACTCCATACTTACGAACGCAGATATTTTTGGTCAATTGGCTCACTGCTACGATGTGGTCAGCAGCATGCATGCCCGCACGCTCGATTTCATAGACAGGTCGGTTGACGGATTCTCCAGACCGGTCATATTCGGTAGCATGTACGTGTACGACAAGAGGCTTGCCACTGATCTCTTTGGCTGCAATACCAGCAGGATAAGCCAACCAATCGTGAGCATGAATGATATCAAAGTCACTTCGATCTCGTGCAATCTGTGCCCCTACGAGAGCATAGCGAGATACCTCCTCCATGAGGTTTTTACCATACTTTCCGCTGAATTCAAACTTGTTGGAAAAGATACTCTCATCCACATCCGTTCGGTGGTGCATGGCATAGTCTGTGTATTTTTTGAATTCTTCCTGCCCCAGATAAGGAACCAAAAAGCTGTTTACCTCAAGATAAGTGAGGTTTTTCCATATTTTCTTGAACTTACGCTCTCTGTAATCGATCGTGACGTCACTGGCATTGACAAAATCGGCAAGGGGTTCTTCATCGCCCCAAAGTTTTGGAACGACAAAGATGACTTCCTGATTGTGGTGATTCATCCCCTGAACGAGTCCATAGCACGCTGTACCTAACCCCCCGGAAATATGAGGTGGAAACTCCCATCCAAACATTAATACTCTCATAAAAGTCAGTTAGATTCTTTTGACTAAGTCCATCATTCTTAACAATTCAGCTATGCTCCACGCTTGGGAAACCGAACCTTTGGGTCGGTGAGGTGCATCTCCATCATAAATTTCTGCTACGGTGCCGATTCCGTATTGGGTCATTACTCCATCAAAGCCCTTGATGATTTTCTCCACAAAGTTTTTGGCCGCTTTACCGTGTAGCTTGAGGTAACCTTCGACGAAGTGACCGAGCAACCAAGCCCAAACTGTACCATTGTGATAAGCATGGTCTCGACTGATTTGGTTACCATAGTAATATCCTTTGTATCCCGGGTCATCAGGAGAAAGCGATCTCAAGCCTCTTGGTGTGAGAAGTTTTGATTTGACAATTTCCAGCACTTTGTCACACTTTTCCTCACTTAGAATAGTATGTGGCAAAGAGGTAGCAAAGATCATGTTTGGCCGGATAGACCAATCTTTTTCTTCTCCATCCACCACATCGGCCAGATAGCCATAATCCCAAGACCAAAACTCGCGGTCAAAGGAATCTTTCACTTTCGAAGCTAAGGTGGCATATTCTTCATCTCCGGTGAGTTCATGGTAAAAGCAAAGTGCATTATACCAAAGGGCTTGGATTTCTACCGGACATCCGATTCTTGGAGTCACAGGACCATCTGAAGTGATGGCGTCCATCCAGGTGAGTGCTACTCCCTCTTGGCCACCCCAAATCAGACCCGAGTCCATCATGTGGATATTGAATTCGGTGCCGGTCTTGTAGCCTTCGATGATTCCCCTCAGCTTGCCTAGGTAGCGGTCTTGAACTGTTTTTTTATCTCCTGTGTAAAGAATATACTGCTGAAGTGACCAAAAAAACCACAACGGTGCATCCATTGACGTCATGTTGGTAAAGTCTCCACTTCCGATATTGGGAAAAAGAGGTCCTTTTAGATCTCTTGCCATGGTGTCCATGATCTCCAGAAAGGTCTCAGAATCCCCTGCAGAAAGGGTCAAACCCGGAGAAGCAATAAATGTGTCTCTTCCCCACCAACCAAACCAAGGATAGCCTGCTATCACACGGACGTCCCCGTCTCTCCGTCGGATAAATTGTCCGGCTGAGTTTCTGAGACAGTTTTCAAAGTTATTTCTGGGGATTCTTCTTGCAATTTCTTTTTGAAAGGCATTCTGACGGGTGTCAGGGTCTGCCTCTGTCAGTCCAGCTGAAAATATAACAGATTCTCCTTTTTCGATGTCAAATTCAAAACAACCAGGTACGAACAAGTCTTCCTGATAATCATAGCCCCGCTCGCGTTCCTGAATATATTCGATATTGTAATACCAGTCGGGCTTGGAAAGAAACTCACAGGGCTTTGAAAGCTGCATGTAAAGCGGATCATATTGAGGGTAAAGTCTGAATTTTACCCCGTGGTCCACCTCTTCAAATTCTTTATTGATCTGGTCATTGGCTTTCATCAGATGATGATAGCCACGAAATGCCAAAAATGGCTGTATTCTGATTTTAGTTGGGGAGTGTGCTTCCAGCAAGGTATACCTGATCATCACCCGATCACGGTTGGTGTCTAGGATGAGTTCTTTTTGCAGGACAACGCCGCCTACTCGATAGGTCAATTTTGGAATGGGTTCGGAATCAAAATCCTCCAGGTACTTGTGTCCGCGTGGGGAATAATTTCCGGGGAATTTGGAAATACCCAAGTTAAAGCTGGCACCGCGTTGAATCACCGTCTCATGCACTGTCGAAAGCAATACATGGTTTTGTGAATCGATCTGGGGCTGTGGTACCACCAGCAGGCCATGGTATTTTCGGGTATTACACCCAATAATGGTCGTGCTCGTGTAAGTTCCCGAACGGTTGGTTCGAATGATTTCCCGTTCTAGGGAATAATTCAGGTTGATTAATTGGGATTTATCAAAATGGATATAACTCATAGTTCAAAATTGAAGGAGATTAAAAATAGAGTTTTGATTGGATAAGAAAAATTAAAGGGCAAAAAATAAAGGTTATGTTTCCATAACCTCATGTGACTTACTTTTTATCAGGAATGAACTGCCTCTTTTTGCACTTCTTCAAAGGCCTTGAGAGACTCCTCGAACTTAGATAGGTAATTCTGAATTTGCCTGATGTTGACAGGCTTTACCACCGGGAATTTCGGTGAGGATTTAAACAAAGTAAACATGACAGTGTGGTTTAGTTTGGTCCTTTAGTTCAAATGGTATGCCAAGTTGAATCTGCTAATAACAAGAAAACCCCTCGCAAGGAGGGGTTTTGGGTGAAAGACCGGACTCGAACCGGCGACCTCTGGTGCCACAAACCAGCGCTCTAACCAACTGAGCTACAATCACCATTTAATTTCCATCGAGGGCGTTTCCTCAATTGGTCTGCAAAAGTAAGGACTCAGTCCATTTGGTGCAAGAATCTCATTACTTATTTATGGAAAAAGTTAGCCTTTCTCCTTTTTTGCTTTCGTCAAACTGACCTTCTTGGTACGCTAAGTGTCCAGATATGATCGTGTGCGTTACCTTTGACTGGAATGAATGTCCCTCAAAGGGTGACCAACCACATTTGGCCAAGATATTTTCCTTGGTCACTGTCCAGGGTGAATTGAGATCTACCAATACCAAATCTGCAAAGTAGCCCTCACGGATAAATCCCCGATCCTTTATTCTGAAAAGGCGAGCCACATTGTGAGACATTTTTTGAGCGATGGTTTCCAATGATATTTTTCCTTGATGGTAAAAGTCCAGCATCGCTACCAAGCTATGTTGAATCAGAGGTCCTCCCGATGGAGCTTTGAGGTAAGACTGTGCTTTTTCTTCCAAAGTATGAGGGGCATGATCGGTGGCAATCACATCAATTCGGTCATCCAACATCGCCTGAAAGATTTGATCCCGGTCATTGGCCGTTTTCACAGCGGGATTCCACTTGATCAAATTCCCTTTGGTATCATAATCCTCCTCTGCAAACCACATGTGGTGGATACAGGCTTCTGCTGTGATTTTTTTCTCTTCCAAAGGAATGGTGTTATCAAAGAGTTCTAGTTCCTTGGCAGTGCTGATATGTAAAATGTGGAGACGGGTCCCGTACTTTTTGGCCATCGCTACTGCACGACTGGATGCATCATAACAAGCTTCTTGTGATCGGATTTTAGGATGAAATTTGACAGGAATATCATCTCCATAGGTTTTTTTGTACTCCTCAAGGTTGGTTTTGATAATGTGGTCGTTTTCAGAGTGTATGGCTAAAAGACCTTTGTATTCTTTAAAAATTCCTTCAAGTGACTCGATATTGTCCACCACCATATTGCCGGTGGATGATCCTTGGAACACTTTCAACCCGCAAACATTTTCCAAATCCAGTTTCAGGATTTCATCCAGATTGTCATTGGTGCCTCCCAAAAAGAACGAATAGTTGGCAAGGGACACCTCTTTTGCTCTCGCATATTTTGCTTCCAAAAGCTCAATACTGACTGCCTGAGGCACTGTATTTGGCATTTCCATGTAGGAAGTGGTGCCGCCAGCCACACCAGCTTTGGCTTCGGTGTAGATTTCTCCTTTGTGAGTGAGGCCCGGCTCTCGGAAATGTACCTGATCATCAATTACACCTGGAAAAAGATGTTTTCCTCGTGCATCCAGGTGGATATCAGCTGACTCATGGCTTAGGTCTGGGCCGATTTTGGAAATGCGTCCTTCTCGGACCAACACATCTCCCCGAGTAATCCGGCCTTCATTGACTATATTTGCCCCGGTGATCAGGATACTTTTCATCATGTATTCTTTTTTCTAGTAAAGAGTTCATTTCAAAATTAACAATCATGAGCAATGAAACCGTAGGGTTCGATGCATTTAAGCTAAACAAACAATTGCTCGAAGCAGTAGCAGAATCTGGCTACACAACCCCAACACCCATTCAGCAGAAAGCCATTCCATTGGCTCTCGCGGGACACGATGTATTGGGGATTGCTCAGACAGGGACAGGAAAAACCGCTGCTTACATCCTACCAGTCCTAATGAAGGTGAAATATGCCCAAGGAAAGCATCCCCGTGCTTTGATCCTCGCACCAACTCGTGAACTGGTCATGCAGATCGAAGAAGTAGCTCGAGAGCTGGGCAGATATACAGACCTTCGGATCGTTTCCTTATATGGGGGCCTTGGTCCAAAGACTCAAATCGAACTGATCGATGCAGGAGTGGATATTTTGATTTCTACTCCGGGTAGATTTATGGATATCTACCGAAAAGGAAATATTTATCCCAAAGATCTGAAAACAATGGTTTTGGATGAGGCGGATAAAATGATGGATATGGGATTCATGCCTCAGATTCGCGCCATTTTGGAGGTCATTCCAAACAAAAGGCAGAATCTTCTTTTCTCTGCCACTTTTTCAGGAAGGATAGATCACCTGGCAGCTGAATTCTTGGAGTTTCCGGAGAGAGTAGAAGTAGCGCCTTCCGCAACTACTGCTGAGACTATCGCACAGGTAAAGTACACGGTACCCAATATCAAGACCAAGATCAACCTACTGGCCCACCTTTTACAAAATGAGGAGATTAGCCGTGCGATGATTTTTACTCGAAGTCGAAAAAATGCCGAGTCGGTGTATTCTTTCTTGGAGCGAAAAAACTTTGGAGAAATCCGGGTCATCCATGCCAACAAAGGGCAAAACACCCGAATCAATTCCATGGAGGACTTCAAAGCTGGGGACGTCCGAATCTTGGTGGCAACAGACGTGGCATCACGAGGATTGGATGTGACTTTGGTTTCCCATGTAATCAACTTTGATGTGCCACTGATCTATGAGGATTATGTCCATCGAATCGGGCGAACTGGCCGTGCAGAAAATGAAGGAAAGGCCATCACCTTTATCAATCCGGCAGAAACTTACCATTTTGAAAAAATCGAGGAACTGATCCGAATGAAGGTGGAGGAGCTACCAATACCTGATGAAGTGGATGTGCCTGCTACACCTTTTGAAGAAAAGCAGTCTTACGAGCGAGAATTGGATAAATTAAGGCAGCGTGACAATCCGGATTACAAAGGAGCATTTCATGAGAAAAAAGCCCAACCCAAGAAAAACATCGGCAAGGGTGAAAAGGTAAAAGCGAAAAAGCATAGCAAAAAACCGAACCGAAATCAGCTGAAGACTAAAAATCAGAAGAATAGGGGGAAATGAAAAAAAGGCCTTGAAAATCAAATTTCAAGGCCTTTTCCTTTTTTCTTACCTGTCTGTTCTGGTATTGGATCCATCCACAGGAGTTCGTTGCTCTCTGTTTGCCAAATCCCAAGCAGTATGGAAGATCAGTTGCGCTCTTTTGGTCATCAGCGGAAACTCGATCTTGTCTACCGTGTCGGTCACCTGATGGTAGTCGTCATGCACTCCGTTGAAGAAGAAGATCACGGGAATATTGAACTTCGCAAAGTTGTAATGGTCTGAGCGATAGTAAAATCTGTTTGGATCGTCTTCCGCATCATAGCGGTAGTCCAAGATCAGATTGGTGTAGGTGATGTTATTGTATTCGTTGATTTTCTTCAGGTGAGAAGAAAGCATTTCTGAGCCGATCACATACACATAGTCCTTGTTTTCAGCTTTTTGGTATTCGTAATCAATACGGCCCACCATGTCGATGTTGATGTTGTTTACCGTGTTGGCGATCGGGAACACTGGATTTTCGGCATAATACTCCGATCCCAAAAGTCCCTTTTCCTCACCGGTCACGTTCAGGAACAAGATGCTTCTTCTCGGCTTATTGCCTTCTTTGGCGGCTGTTGCAAATGCTTCAGCAATCTCCATGACGGATACAGTGCCCGATCCATCATCATCAGCTCCATTAAATGCATCTCCTTCGCCGTTTACACCGACGTGGTCATAGTGAGAAGAGATTACCAATACCTCTTCTTTCTTGTCAGTACCTTCCAAGAAGCCCATCACGTTGACTGCTTCTACCGGTGTTTTGGTTTTTACGATTTGGTAAGTCGCTTTCTGAGATGCGATGCTGGTTGGGTTGGTTTTCGCGGCTTCCTTTAAAGTCTCTACAGGAGTACCAAAAAGCTGAGCCATTTTATCTGAGCTGACCATAAAAATCGGTCTCTGCTTGATCTCCTGGTCAAAGCCTATTCGTCCTCTTCCGGCTAGTGACTTGTATCGATTTGCGATTCGGTCAAAGTTGGCTTGTCCTTCCATGGTCACGATCACGATTCCGGCTGCACCTGCATCCATCACTTTAGTCACCAAGTCATTGCTTCGCACGCCGACAGCCCAAAGACCTACAAGCTTACCCTTTACATCCACTTTGGCCAGGTTTTCATCGGTCACCAAACCTAGGAATACCAAATCAGCTTTGGCAGCTTTGGCCATATTTCCGTCACCGGTGAAGACAAAGTCAGTGTTTTCTACCAACTTGGTTTTTCCAATCTGAAGCGTCACTTTGCTGAAATTGGTGCTTACTAAGGGTACATTTTGGAAATAGCTTCCGCTCACAGGACCAGTCAGTCCTAGACCTTTGTAGAAATCTGCCAGGTATTGAGCAGCTATTTTTCCTTCTGGAGAACCTGTGTCCCTGCCTTTCATTTCGTCAGAGGCCAGGTAAGTGAGGTGTTTGGTTAAGTCTTCTACCGTGATGGTATTGGCGTATTTGACTTGGGTGGGATTTTGAGCCATTGCGGGCATCATCATTCCCATCAACAAGGCGCCGCTTAAAAGGAGTCCTTTGTTCATATTTTTCAGTTTAGGGCTCTAAACTAGCCAAATTTTTAACCCTCAAAAAAACCGCCTGTCAATTCTGGTGTTAAGGAGGTAAATAATTGAATGAGCCCAAAGACTTTTCCTTCAGGAAATCTTACCTTTGCGCACGTAAAATCAGGTGGATTCCAAACCCAAATAGATCATACTTCTAAGCGTTCTTTATGCAGATCAATCTTTCTAATGCTGTCAAATTTGAGAGCAGACACAATGGCCCGACAGAGGCGGAAATCGCGGAGATGTTGGAGAAAATCAGCGCCTCTTCCTTGGAGGAATTAATCAATCAAACCGTTCCCACCTCTATTCAATTGGAGCGCCCGCTTAACCTTCCGGCTGCTCAGTTAGAGTCAGAGTTTTTGAAAAATTTCAAAAAGCTTGCCTCCAAAAATAAGGTATTCAAGTCCTACATTGGGATGGGATACTATGACACGATCGTTCCTGGCGTAGTGCTGAGAAATGTACTCGAAAATCCGGGATGGTATACAGCCTACACCCCTTATCAGGCTGAAATTGCACAGGGTCGTTTGGAAGCGTTGATCAATTTCCAGACTGTGGTGATGGAATTGACCGGGATGGAGTTGGCCAATGCATCTTTGCTCGATGAAGGTACCGCAGCTGCTGAAGCAATGACTATGCTCCACGCAGTGAAGCCTAGAGAGAAAAAGAATGCCAACAAGTATTTTGTAGACGAAAAGGTATTTCCTCAGACTAAAGCCTTGCTTGTCACCCGTGCGGAGCCTATTGGAATTGAACTGGTCTTTGGACCGCTTTCTGCCTTGGATTTGACTGATCCTGAGCTTTACGGGGTGATGTTCCAGTATCCGAATGCAGACGGTGAAGTAGCTGACTATTCAGCCATTGTTGCCGCAGCAAAGGATAATAAAGTTTTGACTGCTTTTGCTTCAGATCTATTGGCTTTGACCCTATTGACTCCTCCGGGAGAAATGGGTGCTGACGTAGTGGTAGGATCTGCCCAGCGTTTTGGAGTACCGATGGGCTATGGTGGACCGCACTCGGCGTTTTTTGCAACGAAAGACGAATTTAAGCGTCAAATCCCAGGTAGAATCATTGGTGTGTCTATCGACCGAGCTGGAAACAAAGCCTACCGAATGGCGCTTCAGACCCGAGAGCAACACATCAAGCGTGAAAAGGCAACCTCCAATATTTGTACTGCCCAGGTGCTTTTGGCTGTGATGTCTAGCTTCTATGCGGTCTATCACGGTCCAAAGGGTTTGAAAAATATTGCTCTGAGAACTCACGGCCTTGCCAAACTTACAGCTAATGCTTTGACCCAAATGGGTCTTGAAGTTTCTTCTAAAACTTATTTTGACACAATCAAAGTAAGTGTAGATGGTGGGTTGCAAAAGAAAGTTCAAGCATCTGCACTTGCGGCTGAGATGAACTTCAGATATGAAGAGGGTGCCATTTTTGTCTCTTTTGATGAGGCAAAGACTGTGGAAGATGCAGCAGAAGTGATTACCGTATTTGCGAAAGCAACTGGAAAAACAACTCCTGACGTTCATGCTTTGGCGGATGACCTAAATCTAGAGTTGCCTGAAGCATTGCTGAGAAAGTCAGAATATCTGACGCATCCGGTCTTCAACAATTACCACAGTGAGCACGAAATGCTCCGCTATATCAAGCGTCTCGAGGCAAAAGATCTTTCTTTGGTTCACTCCATGATCTCTTTGGGTTCTTGTACGATGAAGCTTAACGCGACTGCAGAGATGATTCCGGTGACTTGGCCTGAATTTGGTCAATTGCACCCATTTGCACCCATCGACCAGACAGAAGGGTATCAGGAGCTTTTCACTAACCTGAGAACATGGTTGACTGAGATTACAGGTTTTGCCGATACCTCTCTTCAGCCAAACTCTGGTGCTCAGGGTGAGTATGCCGGTCTAATGGTGATCAGAGCTTATCACATGAACCGTGGCGAAGGTCATAGAAATGTAGCTTTGATCCCAACCTCAGCGCACGGTACCAACCCTGCATCTGCAGTAATGGCAGGCATGAAAGTGGTCTTGGTGAAGTGTGATGAAAAAGGAAATATTGATGTAGAAGACTTGAAAGCAAGAGCTGCAGAACATGCGGATGATTTGTCTTGCTTGATGGTAACTTATCCTTCTACGCACGGGGTGTTTGAAGAAGCCATTCAAGAAATCTGTGCTACGATCCATCAATATGGAGGCCAAGTGTATATGGATGGGGCAAATATGAACGCTCAGGTAGGTTTGACCTCCCCGGGAAGAATTGGTGCCGACGTTTGTCACTTGAACTTGCACAAGACTTTCTGTATTCCTCACGGAGGTGGTGGACCTGGTATGGGGCCGATTTGCGTGGCTAGTCATTTGGCACCTTTCCTACCTGGAAACCCTGTAGTGAAAACAGGCGGAGAGCATGCAGTTTCTTCCATTTCATCTGCCCCTTACGGAAGCGCCAGCATTCTTCCGATTTCTTATGCTTACATCTCTATGATGGGTGGGGATGGATTGACAAATGCAACCAAAATGGCGATTTTGAACGCCAACTACATCAAAGAAAGACTTAACGGCCATTATTCTATCCTTTACACCGGATCTCAAGGCCGTGCCGCGCACGAGATGATCTTGGATTGCCGTGCATTCAAAGAAGTAGGAGTAGAGGTAGAAGATATTGCAAAACGATTGATGGACTATGGTTATCACGCGCCAACAGTATCTTTCCCTGTGGCTGGCACTTTGATGATCGAGCCTACCGAATCTGAAACTAAAGCTGAATTGGATAAGTTTTGCGATGCGATGATTTCGATCCGTGCTGAGATCAAGGAAATCGAAGAAGGAAAAGCTGATAAAGTGGAAAATGTTTTGAAAAATGCACCACATACCGCCACCATGGTTTTGACGGGTGACTGGAATCTGCCTTACTCAAGAGAGAAAGCAGTATTCCCTATTGCCTATGTGAAAGAAGGTAAATTCTGGCCAAGTGTAAGAAGAATTGATTCTGCTTTTGGTGACAGAAACTTGGTATGTAGCTGTATTCCTGTTGAAGAATATGCAAAAGAAAACGAGATGGCTTAAGTCATCTCGTACTTGATCAAAAAAGGGCTTCCAGAAATGGAAGCCCTTTTTTAGTTTATAGCTTTTTGGGTTGTATCACACATGGACGTGTCGCTCGGCATGGTAGGATGATCTTACCAAAGGTCCCGATTCCACATATTTCAGCCCTCTTTTCAGTCCTTCTTCTTTGTAGTGAGCGAAAAGATCCGGATGAATAAATTCAGCTACTTCAATGTGCATTTTGGTTGGTTGGAGGTATTGGCCTAAAGTCAGGATGTCACAGCCATGCGCTGCTAAGTCGTCCATTGCTTTATAGACTTCGTCTTTGGACTCTCCAAGGCCAAGCATAATTCCAGTTTTGGTGCGTTTGCCATATGCTTTGGTCAGTTTGATTTGTTCCAAAGATCGCTCATACTTAGCCTGAGGCCTTACCATTCTGTAAAGTCTACCAACGGTTTCCATGTTGTGAGATACCACTTCTTGTCCCCCCTCTATCATTCGATAGAGCGCATCCCAGTTGCTTTTTACATCAGGGATTAGGGTTTCTATGGTGGTGGAAGGTGACATTCCTTTGGTAAGCACTACAGTCTGATACCAAATCTCAGCGCCTCGGTCTTTCAGTTCATCCCGGTTTACCGAGGTGATTACAGCATGTTTGACCCCCATCAATTTGATAGCTTCAGCCACGCGTCTTGGTTCGTCAGTATCGTATTCATTGGGTCGTCCTGTTGCTACTGCGCAAAAGGAGCAAGATCGGGTACAGACATTTCCCAGAATCATAAAAGTAGCTGTTCCAGCACCCCAGCATTCGCCCATATTCGGGCAATTGCCACTTTCGCAGATGGTATGAAGTTTATGCTCGTCTACTAACTTTCTGACTTTTGCATATTCTTTCCCTACGGGAAGTTTGACGCGGAGCCAATCAGGTTTTTTGCGCTTGGTGGCTTCCTCGGATATAACAGGTAATTCGATCATCTTAGAGAGATAGAGATTTGGCACAAAGGTAATCCAGACCTATTCAAAACCCAATTGGCTTATTTTCTAAATCCGTAGAAAAAGGTGAAATAAGCAGACTGGAATAATTGGGCATTTTCTGTGGTTGGAATGAGTGGAATTTCCTTGTTGTAACCTTCCACCATGTAGCCAAGTTCCAATCCGGTCACGCTACTTTTGAATACCCCAAATTCAAAGTGAAGTGCAGCTTTAGCCATAGCCCCAAAGGCCATTTGCGATTGACCTATTCCTTGAAAAAGTCTTCCAGTACCAAGTATATTGAATCTGCTTTGATGTTTTTCAGGATCATATTGTTCAACCACGGTTTCTACACGGTTAAGTGCATATTCAATAAAATAGGGAGCAATCAACCCAAGTGTAGGCCCTGCAGCGGCTAAGGCTGAAACTTGCACTCCTTGATTTGGTGCTTTTTTAAACAGTATAATTTCTCTGCCATAATGAGGGCGAATGGCATAGAGGTAATTTGACTTTCCAAAAATGTAACTGTTACCAAGGACCGTATTATATCGTGCTTCTTTTTGATTTTTCACATTGGAAAGTTCTATTCCCCAAAAAGAAAATTGAGAGTCGTCAATTCGAGTACCTAATTTGAAGGCAATGCCTCCAATCAGGCCTCCATTAGTATTCTTGTTTAAACCAAACAAGTACTCTTTGTCATATTCATAATTCCCAATGTCATCCCGCTGAGAAAATGCAGCATGGCATGTGAAAAATAAAAGAAACAGAAAGGTGAAATTCAGCTTGCTCATTCGAATTGGTCGAAAATATTGCCCTATTTTTGATTACAAAGTATTTAACTGCATTTTAAAAGTAAGAGTTTATGCCCACTATAAAAAGTTCGTATTTAGGCAATTTAAGAACAGAAGCCATGCATATTCAGTCTGGTAATTTGATCATAACTGATGCACCGGTTGATAATAACGGAAAAGGGGAAGCCTTTTCTCCAACAGATTTGGTTTGTGCAGCTCTCGGGTCATGTATGGTGACGATCATGGGGATTATTGCTGACCGGGAAGGAGTTTCTTTGGACGGGCTTTCTTGGGAAATAACTAAAATTATGCAATCCAGTCCTCGCAAGATCCAGGAAGTAGTGGTGAATTTTACGTGGACAAATCCAGCTCAGGACACGGCTTTTCTTCAAAAAATTAAAAACGCAGCCCGAACTTGTCCTGTAGCACTAAGTTTGGATCCGGCTATCACACAGACTGTCAACTTTGATTTTTGAGCCTTCTCATGTGAGGGAAAAGAGTAAAGAGTTAAACTGTATAAACCCAAATAGACATGTGTTACCTTTTTGAAAGCTTCGCTGGATGGAAAAAATACTGTGAAGAGCATAAAAAATCCTTGGTTCAGTCAGTCATTGAGTATGAAGTAGAGCAAAAAAATTCCTCAGAGGAAAGAATTTGGGATGGACTTGGTCATGCATATCAGGTGATGAAGGATGCCGTGAAGGCGGGTTTAGAAGAAGATATGACTTCTAGGTCTGGAATGATAAATAATGGAGCAAAAAAGGTTTACAATAACCCTCTTACAGTCCTTTCTCCAGAATTTCAAAGATTGATTTCGAGGGCTTTAGCAGCAAAAGAGGTGAATTCTTGTATGGGAAGAGTGGTGGCAGCACCTACTGCTGGAGCCTCTGGTATCCTCCCTGGTACCATGGTGACACTTCAAGAAATTCATCACTTGGAGGATTCAGTCATTTTGGAAGGACTTCTGGTAGGAGCTGGAATTGCGTTGATTATTGAAGAAAAGGCAAGTTTGGCTGGTGCGGTAGGAGGATGTCAGGCAGAGACAGGTTCAGCTGCTGCGATGGCTTCCGGTGCAATAGTATATGCACTTGGAGGAAATGTGGATCAAGTGTTTAATGCAGTAGCAATAACTATTCAATGCATGCTGGGATTGGTTTGTGATCCTGTGGCTGGCTTGGTAGAAGTCCCTTGTGTGGTAAGAAATGCAAGTGCAGCTGCCATAGCTTTTAGCTCTGCACAGATTGCACTTTCCAATGTGAGTGCTGTAATACCTGTAGATGAGTGTATCGAGGCCATGGGAGAAATTGGAGCATCAATGGAAAGTCGATATAAGGAAACTGCAATGGGGGGACTAGCCGCAACCCTTACAGGACAAGAGATTTCAAACCGCGTTTTGATTCAGGATATCGAAATTTTACCAGACGAAAAATTACCCGAGTAAGTCCTTTATGAAAGGAAAGGATAGAATCCAGTCTATTGAAAAACTAAAAAACACTGCCCAGACAATGCCACTTATTAACATGTAAGAGAATATTTTTCGCTTCTTCGTCCCAAAGGAAACTAAGATTAATGTGCCTCCGATTGGAGTAAGTAGGATTGGTGTGAGGAAAGCAATTCCCAACTCACCATACTTACTCCATATAGATACGATTTTGCGGTTTTTTTTTGAAAATATTTTGCCAGACTTACCAAATTTTGATTGGTAGATTTTTTTAAGTTTTGTTCCTAGAAAAGTAAATACCGTGACACTGGACATCATTCCTAGAACTGTGACAATAATGATTTCTAATGGGGGATATCCTGCTGCAAAACCTAAAACTGGCCCCGCAATAAATTTGAAAAGGGTTAAAATGTAGATTCCAATAAAGGTGATAAAGGAATCAGTCATATCAGAAAATATAAATAAATGAAATAGGAAAATAGAAGAACCGTCCCTTCAAGCTTTGAAACCCTCATTTTTGTTCTCATTAGCGGAAATAAAAGAATCGAAATCCCTATCATCCATAGGTAATCAGCTTTGATGAACTCTTCTGATACCCCAATTGGCTTGATCAAAGCAGTTATCCCAATGATGGAAAGTATATTCATGATGTTACTGCCTAGAATATTGCCTAAAGCCAAATCCGTTCTTTTTGATAATGCGGCAATAATTGAAGTGATCAGTTCAGGCAAACTGGTTCCAATTGCAATAATCGTTATCCCAATTATTCGTTCCGACACTCCAAATTGCTTTGAAATTAAAACTGCATTATTTACGAGCATCTCAGACCCAAAATAGAGACCAATTATTCCAAAAAGAAAAAGTAGTATGGATATTGGTAAATTGTACTTTTTGATTTCCTCCAGATTTTCTTCGATCAGTTCATTTTCTGGTTGTGGACTTTTCCCCAGATTTCTGAACAGATAAACATTTAGAAGGATAAATCCGCAAATTAAAATCACCCCCTCCCAAAATGTGATAATTTGATCTGTACTAATGAAAAAAAAGAGGAAGGTTACAATTAACATTAAGAGGTAATCAAACCTCAAATGAGTTTTACTTATTGCAATGGGGTAAAATAATCCGCTTAAACCCAATACGAGAGCAATGTTTGCAATATTTGAACCTACTACATTTCCAATGGAAATATCACTGTTGCCTTTAATCGCTGCGTTAATACTTACAAGTAATTCCGGTGCAGATGTTCCAAATGCGACTACCGTGAGTCCAATCAAGCCAGAGCTTAGGCCAAGTTTTAAGGCAATGGAAGATGCTCCGTCCACAAGTAATTTTCCACCGAGCAATACTATAAGCAGGCCAAGGGCCAATAAGAAGTAAGGGAACATGGAGTTTATAATTTTTCTCCAAAGGCTAGATCACCTGCATCTCCTAGGCCGGGTAGTATGTATGATTGAGAATTTAGTCTTTCATCAAGGGCTCCTAACCAGATCTTATGTGGTGTTTTTAAAGTATTTGTTATGTATTCAACACCCTCTGGCGCACCAAACGCAGAAGCGATATGGATGAATTTGGGTAGGCCGTGATTTAAAAGAGTATTGATAGACTTGATAATTGATTTACCTGTAGCTAACATGGGATCCGCAATAATTATTTCCTTGCCTGTGAGGTCAGGACTGGCATGATAACCAAGATTAATTGAAATTTCGTCTCCTTTTTCTTCTCTGTAAGCCCCAATAAACCCACTTTCAGCCTTATCAAAAAAGTTTAAAAAGCCTTGGTAAAAGGGTAATGAAGCCCGAAGTACTGAAATAATTACGGGTTGTTGTTTAGGTACTTCCACCTTGGTAATTGCTAATGGAGTTTCAAGTTCGATGATATCGTATTCCATTGATTTTGAAATCTCATAAGCGAGGATTTCTCCAAGGCGCTCAAGGTTTTTTCTAAACCTCATTCGATCCTTTTGGATTTGGATACTTCGCAATTCAGCAATAAACTGATTAGCAATGCTTGGCTGTTTCGAAAGGATGTACATATCTCAAAATTAAAAGAAAAACCCGGCAAAGCCGGGTTTTCAAAATTCATTATTTGATTTCAAAGCTTGCCCTTCGTGCTAGTTGCCGAGCATCTTGAGATGATTTATCTACAGATGTATCTTCCCCATAACCTTTGAAAGTAAGCCTAGACGCATCAATACCTGATTCAATCAATAAGTTGTAGACAGCCTTAGCCCTTTTTTCTGAAAGTTTGATATTATAGTCTTCTGGGCCTAATTCATCTGCATAGCCTTTGATTTCCACCTTTGATCCCGGATTTCTTTTTAGAAAATTGGAAATGTAGTTAGCAGCACTAATAGAATAAGGAAGTGGGGTATGGCTGTCAAATGAATAAAACACATTCACATATCCATCATTAATTGCTTTTTTAAGATAATCCACCTCCGAAATCTCTTGTACTACTGGACAACCTGCTGTAGAAGTTGGACCTGGCACAAAAGGACATTTATCCAAATGGTCAGGAGTGCCGTCTTGGTCAGAATCTTGTGTAACACCTTGTGAATTTACTCTAGATCCAGCAGGTGTATTAGGCTCTTTATCCAAATAATCAGCTACCCCGTCACCGTCGGAATCTTTGAGCATTTCTTTAACTCCAGTTACAGCTTCTTCCAACTCCAGCTTGGTTGCATATTTATCGGATGCAATGTACCAGTCAGCGTGCTGCTGGGCTTTTCCCAGGTAGAAATTCAAGCCTATAGTACCAGTCCACCAGGTTCCGGTAGCATGTATAAATGGAATTTCGGGGTCAAAAGGTCGGCCATTTTGATTAAATTCATTTCCGTCAAATGTTAATCGTTGACGACCATTTACCGTAGTAGAAATACTTCCACTTAGACTAATCTTGTCACTTAAAAGATACAAGGCTCTTAACTTTCCTGTAAAACTATACACATAGTCAGGGTCAAAATCATTTATCAATCTGGATTCTTGCTTCAAACTTCCAAATCCAAAACCAGTTTCAGAAAGAATGGTGAATTTTTTGGCAAATGATTCAAAATTCATAACCCTACCCCAGTTGATTACGCCATTTACTGTAAAGTTTTGGTAGTTGGTTGAAAACTCTTTCGTTCCTTTAGCTTCATTAAATTGACCAATCCCAAGACCTACACTCAGTCCATATTTCTCATTAAACATTTTTCTGACACCAAAATCAGCATGACCAATATTCAATGTTGGTGAAAAATAACCAGGGGTAAGAGGCCCCATTGGTTTATTGAATCCTCCTGCGACTTCAACAGACCATTTGTTGAATTCATTCTGGGCAAGTATTGGGGTTATTACTGCAAAGAATAGAATAAGTGATAAGTACTTTTTCATGGTAGTCGAAAGTATTTGAGTTAAATGATATCCCAAAGGTAAAGAATCAATTTGGTGTAGCACAAAAAAGCCCATCCTATTTGGATGGGCTTCGATAAACTTTGAAGAGAAGATTATTTCACTTCGAAACTTGCCCTTCTTGCCATTTGTCTAGCATCAGCTGAAGATTTATCAACTGAAGTGTCTTCGCCATACCCTTTGAAGGTAAGTCTTGAAGAATCAATTCCAGATGCAACCAATAAGTCGTAAACAGCTTTTGCTCTTCTTTCAGATAATTTAATGTTATAATCTTCAGGGCCTAATTCGTCCGCATAACCTTTAATTTCAACTTTTACTCCAGGATTTCTTTTCAAGAAATTTGAAACGTAGTTGGCGGCACTTACAGAGTATCCGAGTGGTTTGTCACTATCAAAAGCATAATACACGTTCACGTAACCATCGTTGATTGCTTTCTTTAAATAATCCACTTCTTGCCTTTCAACTTCTGCTGGAGGACAACCATTTGAAGATGCAGGTCCAGGTTGGAATGGACATTTATCAGTATGGTCTGGGGTGCCATCACCATCTGAGTCAAGTGTTGTACCAGAAGAACTTACTCTTGCTCCTGCTGGGGTATTTGGTTCTTTGTCAAGGTAATCAGGAACACCGTCACCGTCAGAATCCTTAAGCATGTCCTTTATACCATTAATTTGGCTTGCCAATTCTTCTTTGGTAGCGTATTTATCTGCAGCAATATACCAATCAGCATGCTGAGCTTGTTTTCCTAGGTAAATGTTCAACCCCAATGTACCTGTCCACCAAGTACCGTTAGCACCATAGAATCCATTTGAAATGTCAGGTCTTATCGCTGTTGCGCCGTCGAAAGTAACGGTTTGTCTTCCGTTTAAGATGGTAGAAATATCACCAACCAATGCAACTTTTTCACTTAGTTTAATCTGTGGTGTGATGCCGAAGATTAAAGTATAAACCTTATCATCGAAATCATTGAATCTGTTTTCTTCAGGATTTACAAGGCCTATTCCTGCTCCACCGTGCATCAACAAATTGAATTTTCTTGAGAAGGACTCAAAATTCATAATTCTGCCAATGTTGGCGACACCTTGAAGGTTTAATCTATTGTACTTGGTGTCGAAACTTGGGCTATTACCTTCTACTTCTTTGAAGGATCCGAAACCATAATCCAGTTTCGCTCCAAACTTTTCATTAAACATGTATCTGACTCCGAAGTCAACGTGTCCAATGTTTAGTGTTGGAGAAAGGTAAC
The DNA here is from genome assembly GCF_042657405.1 of Algoriphagus aquatilis. Lineage (NCBI taxonomy): Bacteria > Pseudomonadati > Bacteroidota > Cytophagia > Cytophagales > Cyclobacteriaceae > Algoriphagus > Algoriphagus aquatilis. The sequence goes on along the minus strand of NZ_JBHSKS010000008.1, from coordinate 84,941 downwards.
CTCCAGTCAATGGAGCCATCGGTTTGTTGAATCCAGCGGTGGCTTCGATTGACCATTTGTTGAATTCCTGGGCATTGGAAACTAGTGCCAATGTGCCAGCCATAAGGGTTGAGAGTATAAATTTTTTCATGACAAAAAATTTTTGTTCAGGATTTAAGTGATTGATAGATGTAATTACAAATTTATAAACTTTTAATTTACTGCAAATCTAGGCCTTTTATTTAATTGGCAACTCAATATCTTAAATTATACCGAGATATCGAAATTCTAGGATTCATATCGAACATATATAATGCCAAATACTGATCTGCTCTTCGAAATTCTTCACATCCAATCAACTTCAGGAGATGAAAGTGATATGACGGATTACCTTCTCAGGTACATTCAGAAACGGATGCAAACCTGGAAGGTTTTACCAAAAGTATATTCTGGAGATAATTTTCATGATTGTATCCTTTTGAAATTTGGTAATCCAAGAACTGCAGTTTTTGCGCATATTGATACAATTGGTTTTATGGTTAGGTATGAAAATCAATTAGTGGAGATAGGAGGTCCCGAGATTATTGAAGGTGCTAAGCTGTTTGGGTTTGATAGGTTTGGAGAAATTTACTGCACATTAAAAGGTGATGAGAATGGTTTATTTCACGATTTCCCAAGAAAAATTGAAAGAGGTACTCGATTATCTTTTGCTCAAGATATTAGGATTGATAAAGATTTCATCCAAGCCGCCTATTTGGATAACAGGCTAGGGGTTTATAATGCGGTAAAGCTTTGTGAAGAAATTGAGGATGGGTGGGTGATTTTTTCAACTTATGAAGAACATGGAGGCGGAAGTATGCCTTTTCTGATTGATTTCATTCAAAAAACTTCACCAATTAAACAAGCGTTAATTTCCGATATAACTTGGATTACGGAAGGTGTGGTACACCATGAGGGTGTGGTAATTTCTATAAGAGACAAGTTTGTTCCACGGAAAAAATTTTTAGATAAAATAATCAATCTAGCTGAGCTAAGTGGAATTCCTTTTCAATTAGAGGTAGAAGCGTTTGGTGGAAGTGATGGGAGGGAAATTCAGCATTCCCCGTATGCAATTGATTGGTGCTTTATCGGAGCCGCGGAAGATCATGTTCATACTCCTCACGAAAAGGTTTCCTTGAAAGATCTTGAATCGATGGTTTCGATGTATAAATACCTTTTGGAACGTTTGTAGGTTGTACTTATGAAAAAAATCAAATTGAAAGAGAAGGATTTTGAAATCTATCTTTCTGATAGTCAGATTAACTCAAGGATTACTGAAATTGGGTTGAAAATCAAAGAGGATTTCGATGGAGAAGAAGTAATCCTATTGGGGATTCTTAACGGTTCATTTGTCTTTATGGCAGACTTAGTAAGGAAAATCAACTTGTCTGTTCATTGTGAATTTTTAAGGATTTCGTCCTACCAAGGCACATCAACTACCGAAAAGGTAAAAACTGTGATGGGGCTCACTACTGACATTTTCAATAAAAATGTGATTGTGGTAGAGGATATTGTGGATACTGGAATTAGTATGAATTTCCTTCTTTCTGAGCTCTCAAAGAAAAATCCTAAACGCCTAGCCATTGCAACTTTACTATTCAAAAAAGATGCATTCAGGTTTAATTATCCTTTGGATTATGTGGGTTTTGAAATTCCCAATAAATTTGTCGTCGGCTACGGCCTAGACTATGATGGTTTAGGAAGAAATTTTCCTGACATCTATCAACTCAGTACTACTAAATAATTGACGCTACAGATAATGCTTAATATCGTTCTTTTCGGCCCTCCAGGCGCAGGTAAGGGTACTCAAAGTGAAAATATCATTGCAAAATATGGTTTGACTCATCTATCTACAGGAGATCTTTTTAGAAAGCACCTTGGTGAAGGGACCTCATTGGGAAAACTAGCTAAGGGTTATATGGATCAAGGGCATCTTGTCCCAGACGAGGTCGTAATCAAAATGGTGGAGGATAAAATCAGCTCTACAAAAGAGACAAAAGGATTTATTTTCGATGGATTCCCTCGTACCACAGCTCAGGCTAATGCGTTGGATGAAATGCTTTCAGGATTAGAAATGAAAATTTCAGGAATGATCGCACTAGACGTGCCTCAGGATATTTTGAAAGAAAGGATCAAAGAAAGGGGGAAGACCTCTGGAAGGGCAGACGACCAGGATGAAGAAAAAATCAATACCCGGATCAAAGTTTACCTTGCAGAGACACTCCCTGTAGCAGAATATTATGAAAAGCAAGGTAAATTTCAGAATATCAATGGTGTAGGCAAGATTGATGAGATTTTTGGGCAGATCTCCAAAGTAATTGATAGCTATTGATTCCCATTGATTTCGTAATTTTGATATTCCAAGACTTGGCTAGGCTCTCGGGCTTAGCCTTTTTGTTTCTTTGACCATGGCTGATTCAAACTTTATCGATTATGTGAAATTTTGCTCCCGATCTGGGGCAGGAGGCGCAGGTTCGGTGCATTTCCGAAGGGAAAAACATGTGCCTAAAGGTGGTCCCGACGGAGGTGACGGGGGGCGAGGCGGTCATATTATTCTCCGAGGAAATTCGCAGCTCTGGACACTGCTTCATCTTAAGTATAAGAAGCACGTGATTGCTGATTCTGGTAAAGGAGGTGAAGGTGGTAAGAGGACAGGGGCAGATGGGAGAGATGCCATATTGGAAGTTCCTCTAGGCACTGTGGCTAAAGACGCAGAAACCGGTGAGAAGAGATTTGAAATTACCCAAGATGGGCAAGAAGTAGTACTCACCAGAGGTGGTAGAGGAGGTCTGGGAAATGATCATTTTAAAACTGCCACCAATCAGGCACCGCACTTTGCTCAACCAGGCGAGCCAGGAATTGAGGAATGGATTATTCTCGAGCTAAAACTTTTGGCTGATGTAGGGTTGGTTGGATTTCCCAATGCAGGTAAATCAACTTTACTTTCCTCAATTTCTGCCGCAAGACCTGAAATAGGGGATTATCCTTTTACCACGTTGGTGCCTAATCTAGGTGTGGTCAGCTACAGAGATGATAAGTCTTTTGTGATGGCAGATATACCAGGAATTATTGAAGGAGCGGCGGAAGGGAAAGGGTTGGGGATTAGATTTTTGAGACATATCGAAAGAAATTCAATCCTTCTATTCTTAATTCCTGCTGATGCCCCGGATTTGAAGGACCAATACCGTATACTTTTGGGTGAGCTCGGAAAATATAACCCTGAGCTGCTTGATAAAAAAAGAATCCTTGCTATTTCCAAATCTGATATGTTGGACGAAGACCTTATCAATGAAATGGAACAAGAAATTCCAAAAGATATTCCTTACGTGTTCATTTCTTCGGTAAGTCAATACAACCTTGAAAAACTTAAGGATTTGATTTGGCAGGCAATCCATTCTTAAAATGTCACTTTGTCAGCATTAAAGCCTTGGCAAAGTCATTGCTAAATGCCATCTATTCAACCAGTAAAAGAACTATGGAAAATAAAGACCAACTAGATCAGGAAATAAACCATGCTACCGAAGAGAAGGCCTCCCCAGAAGCTCATTTGAATGAACAAACTACTCCTTTGGAAGAAAGTCAGGAAGCCAAGCTGGAAGCTGAAATTGCCGAACTGAAAGAGAAGTACCTCAGGCTGTATTCTGATTTTGAGAACTTCAGAAAGCGCACGGCAAAAGAGCGGATTGAACTGATCAAAACTGCTTCTGAAGAAGTATTGAAGGATCTGATTCCTGTAGTAGATGATTTTGAAAGATCAATTAAAGCTTCTGACAATGAGTCGGATTCAGCCAAAATAAAGGAAGGAAATCAACTCATCTATCATAAATTGGTCAGAGTTCTTGATTCAAAAGGATTGAAAGCGATGGAAGATTTAGTAGGTAAGCCCTTCAATCCTGATACCCAGGAAGCGATTACCCAGATTCCTGCACCAAACGAAGAGATGAAAGGTGCAGTGATTGACGTAGTAGAAAAGGGTTACTCCCTTGGAGATAAAGTAGTAAGATTCGCTAAGGTGGTCACCGGAGCTTAAAATAACATGGCAAAAAGAGATTATTACGAAGTACTCGGCGTATCCAAATCAGCAAGTGCAGACGAAATAAAAAAAGCGTACCGCAAACTTGCCATTCAATATCACCCGGATAAAAATCCGGATAATCCTGAAGCTGAGGACAAATTTAAAGAAGCGGCAGAGGCCTATGAGGTCCTTAGTAATCCTGAAAAAAAGGCCAGGTATGACCAATATGGTCATCAAGGACTAGGAGGTAATGGTGGCTTCGGTGGAGGAGGGATGAATATGGAAGATATCTTCTCACAGTTTGGAGATATTTTTGGAGGCGGCGGATTTGGATCTTTCTTTGGTGGCGGTGGCGGCCGAAGAACTAAGAAAGGAACTAACCTGAGAGTAAAGCTGAAGCTAAACCTGCAGGAAATCGCCAATGGTGTCGAAAAGAAAATCAAGGTAAAAAGACACGTAGTTGCCCCAGGAGTTACTTTCAAAAATTGTTCAGCCTGCCAAGGTTCTGGTCAAGTCAAAAAGGTAGTAAATACCATGCTGGGTCAGATGGTTTCTGCCAGCACTTGTACAGTTTGTGGTGGTGCTGGACAGATTGTTGATAAAAAGCCTGCAGATGCCGATTCTCGAGGACTCGTTATTAAGGAGGAAGTAATATCCATCAACATCCCTGGTGGTGTGGGTGAGGGAATGCAACTCAGCATGTCGGGTAAAGGAAATGAAATCCCAGGTGGAATTCCGGGAGATCTCCTTATAGTAATAGAAGAAGCTGAAGAGGGGGTTTTCCAAAGAGAAGGAAATAATGTCATTTATGATTTACACATATCTTTCATTCAAGCTGCCTTGGGAGATTCTGTTGAAGTCCCAACGATCGACGGAAAGGTGAAGATCAAGATTGATCCTGGAACTCAAAGCGGGAAAATGCTAAGACTTAAAGGCAAAGGAATCAAAGACATCAATGGATACAGCAGAGGAGACCAATTGATCATGGTGAATGTCTGGACTCCTACCCAACTGTCTAGAGAGGAACGTGCCATCTTGGAAGGGTTGAAAAATTCGGAAAATTTTAAACCTGATCCAGGAAAGCAGGATAAATCCTTTTTCGATAAGATGAAGGAGTTCTTCTAATTTATCACAAGCCAGATTTGATTCTGGCTTTTTTTTTATTTTTAAAAAACCTTTTGAGGTTCGACCCGTAACTCTACCGTATGCTGAAAAAATTGTGTCTGAGTCTATTTTTATCCATTGGGTTGGGTTACCCTTCCGAGGCGCAATTTGTAAAAGAGTATAAAATTGATGGCAGAACCGATGTTGACCTTGTCCAACTCGAATTTACCTCCTATAAAAGTACGACACAGCTAAAGCGGATTAAATCACAAGACTTACTTTATATTCATGGACATCTGGCAAAATCCAATATCCTGCCTGATTTCAAATATTCCTTTCAAAAGAATTCAGTAAAGGCTTCGCTCATCCATAAAAATATAGAGTCCGATAATCTTGGTAAGACAATTACCTCCAAGCTCTTTTTTTCAGAGTCGGACTTTGAGCACTCTTGGGACTTAGGATTGGTATCCAACTACCTGTATGACCTAGATTTCAACTTAGGAATGGGGAAAGCAGACTTTGACTTATCCCAACTGCCCATTTCGAATTTTAAGGTTAAAAGTGCAAGCGCAGATGTGACCATAAGGTATGGATCGGAGTCCCCCAACCAAGTCCAAATGGATACTCTTCTGGTAACTTTAAATATGGGTTCTGTTGAGCTCCAAAATGCCAATTTTACTAACTCAAAAAAGATTATTCTCGAAGTCAATTATGGAAATATTGACCTCAATTTTAGTGAAGGAATGCCGGCTGGCTGTCAAGTCATTGCAGCAGTAGGAGGAGGTACTATTTTTTTGAAACTTCCTCCTGAGACCAATCCTGTTAAAATCAAGATGAAGACTACCCCGATGTGTCGTACTTCTCTACCTAAGTACCTTAAAGCTTTAGATAGAGAAACATTTGTTACCAAAGGATATAATTCTTCTGATCCCCGACTTTTGGAACTGGTCTTGGATGTAGGAGTAGGTTCAGTTACCGTAGAATAAGAGCTATGCTCAGCATATCAAATCTCAATAAATCATACGAACATCACCGTGCCCTCACCGAAGTAAGTTTATTGGTGCCAGAAGGTGTAATTTTTGGACTGTTAGGTCCCAATGGTGCAGGAAAGACAACTCTAATCCGAATCATCAACCAAATAATTGAGCAAGACAGCGGAACAGTAGAGATTGATGGCAAAATCCTTTCACCGAATGATATCCGAAAAATTGGCTATTTACCCGAGGAACGAGGACTCTATAAAAAGATGACCGTGTGGGATCAATTAATCTATTTCTCCAGACTTAAAGGATTGCAGTCCATAGAGTCTAAGCAAAAAGTGAAAAACTGGCTTGAAAAGCTTGAAATTGGCAGCTGGAGAGACAAAAAAATCGAAGATTTATCCAAAGGAATGGCTCAGAAGGTTCAGTTTATTTCAACTGTAATCCATGAACCCAAACTACTGATTTTGGATGAACCTTTTTCCGGTTTTGACCCGGTCAATGCTGAGATTATTAAAAATGAAATCCTTGAATTGAAGGCCAAGGGAACAACCGTGATTCTCAGCACTCACCGAATGGAATCGGTCGAGTTACTCTGCGATCACGTGGCCATGATTCATAAGTCAAGAAAAATACTTGATGGAACCATCCGAGAAGTTAAGAATAGTTTTAGACCCCAAGAATTTTCAGTTTCTCTGACCAACCTTTCACGGGATTTGCCGCAGGAATGGAAAATATTAAATGAAAACTACGGTGTCTTTAATTTCTCCATACCTCTGCAAGGCCGATCACCCAATCAGCTGCTCAAAGAATTGATGGAGTATGGAGACGTCGTGGAATTTTTGGAAAGAGTGCCTACTATGGAAGAGATTTTTATTCACCAAGTAAAAGCCGCAAGCTATGAATAAGATTTTCTTGGTCATCCAAAGGGAATATTTGGCAAGGGTAAAAAAGAAGTCCTTTTTGATTGCCACCCTTCTGACCCCACTTATTTTCCCGGCAATCATGGGAATTTTTGTTTGGATAGCACTTTCGGAAAAAGAAAATCAATCACTTAGAATCATCGAAGTAATCGATGAGACGGATTTATTTTTCATGGAAAGTTCCGAGCAATACGCTTTTACCTCCTCAGTAAAGGATCCGGAAGAAGCCAAAAAAATGGTTCAGGAGGGCGAGCGTTATGGATTTTTATACATCCCCAAGATGGAAATATCCAATCCAAGAGGGATTCAATTTTTTGGGATAGAGAACCCGAGCATGAGTTTGATGAGCTACCTTGAATCTTCACTCAAACGGAAAATAGAAGATCAACGGCTTTACGAAAAAGGGATTGACCCATCTGTATTAAAGGAAATCCGTACCCAAGTAGCAATCCAATCGGTCACTTTGGGAGAATCGGGTGAGGAAAAAATAAATGATGCTACGGTCAATTATGCAATTGGATTTTTAGCCGGTATTCTGATTTACATTTTCATTTTTGTCTACGGAAATCAGATTATGCAAGGCGTAATTGAAGAGAAATCCAGTCGGATTGTAGAAATTTTGGTCTCTTCCTTGAAGCCCTTTCAGTTGATGATGGGCAAAATCGTGGGAATAGGCGCGGTGGGATTGACGCAGTTTCTGATTTGGGTGGTTTTGATCGGAACGCTGACTACTCTGGTGACGGGAGTCTTAGGCATGCAGATGCCTCAGCAGCAGGCGATGGAACTTGCCAGTCCGGAGATGGCACAAGCCACACCTGACAGCAGTGAACTCGCAGGTATTCTGATGGTCATCCAGGGGATTGATTTTGTGGCAATCGTGGTCAGTTTTATCATTTATTTTCTGGGAGGTTACCTATTGTATGGAGCCTTGTTTGCGGCTGTGGGTTCTGCAGTCGATGCGCCTTCGGATGCGCAGCAGTTTATGTTTCCCATTACTATTCCGCTGATTGTGGCCTACATGGGCTTGTTTGTTTTTGTGCTTCAAGAACCTAATTCCACTACTTCTTTTTGGCTTTCTGTCATTCCATTGACATCTCCCATTGCGATGATGGGACGTATCAGTTATGGAGTTCCATTTTGGGAATTGACCTTGTCCATAGGTTTATTGATTCTTGGATTTCTGTTTACCACTTGGTTGGCAGGTAAAATTTACAGAATCGGAATTTTGATGCATGGCACCAAACCGACCTATAAAATCCTGTGGAAATGGATCAGATCCAGCCAATGATTGGATAGAACATTTTGGATTTAAAAAGTAGATTTTTCGGCGACATTTTTTTTCCAAAGCTATTTGGTCTAATTTTCTTAGGTCTGAATAAATGTATCGCTCTTCAAAACATCTATTCGGTATACTAAATCTTATTAGTCTGGAGTTACTTACTCAGTAAGCACACCCCTTCGCGGATGAAAAATAGGTTTCAGGATCTGACCTCGATCGACTTTTATCAAAACAAAAAACAGGTCAAATGGCTGGTTTTTTTGGTGTCCATTCTGATTGGTTCGGGGTCGATTTGGTACACCAATCTATTGGTGGATGAACTAAGAGAGAGGGAAAGGCGACAGATTCATCTTTTGTCCTCAGCCCTGGAGTACGCTGCTACCACCTCTGAAAATCTCACGTTTATCAATCAGGAAATTATCCAGCAAAATTATTCCATCCCCATCATCATGGTGGATGCATCCGGAGAGCCGATTGAATTTCGAAATATCAAGTTTAAAAAGAATGCCAATCAGGCGGATTCTGCTAAAACTCTGGATCGGGAACTGCTCGAGATGCAGGAGGAATACGAACCCATCTACCTTCAGGAAGCCGATATTCGGGTTTTTTATCGCAATTCTGAGCTACTCACCAATCTTCGCTATTATCCCTACATCCAGCTTGCTGTGATTTTACTTTTTGGAGCTTTGGCCTATGCACTTTTCAATCAAAGTAAAATTGCCGAGCAAAACCGCGTTTGGGCTGGGTTGACCAAAGAGACAGCCCATCAACTCGGGACGCCAATCGCTTCCCTGATGGCCTGGATTGATTACTTGAGAAATTCTCCCGTGTGGGAAGAAAACAAGGAAATCATCCAGGAGATGGACAAAGATGTGGTCAAGCTCCGCATGGTGACCGAACGATTTAGCAGTATCGGGAGTAAACCAGTCATTCAGCCTGAAAATCTGTACCAAGTCATCGAAGAAACCATCACCTACTTGCGACCGAGAATTTCAACCAAGGTGGATATGTTTATCAATTCAGATTCCAAGGATTTGGATGCCATGATGAACAAGCCGCTCTTTGAATGGGTGGTCGAAAATATCTGCAAAAATGCAGTCGATGCCATGAAGGGGAAAGGCACGATTACCATCGACATCCTTCAGGACAGCGACAAATATGTGATCGTAGATATCACCGATACTGGGAAAGGAATCGAGAAAAAGAACTTTCGAAAAGTATTCAACCCCGGTTTTTCCACCCGTCAGCGGGGTTGGGGCTTGGGCTTGACATTAGCCAAACGCATCGTAGAAGGCTACCACGGGGGGAAGATTTTTGTCAAAAACTCTGAAGTTGGCAAAGGCACCACCTTCCGGATTATGCTATTGGGCAATCTGGAGGATGCTTCGCAGTTTATTACCGAGGGGATTTTGGAATATTAGCGAATTTACGAAGGCAGAATTACGATTTACGACGGGAAACTGGACTTCAACCTTTTACCCACAAGTTTGAGCCTTTGAAAATCAGGGTTGAGGTTCGGTTTGATATCGTAAATCGTAATTCAAAAATCGTAAATCCATTTTCCTTACCTTTGCCCCCTGAATTTTACTACCCATGAGTTTGACCGAGGAAATCAAAAAACGGAGAACGTTTGCCATTATTGCCCACCCGGATGCGGGAAAGACCACGTTGACTGAAAAGTTGCTCCTTTTTGGTGGTGCGATCCAGACCGCGGGTGCCGTCAAGTCCAACAAAATCGATACCGCCACCAAATCCGACTGGATGGAAATCGAAAAGCAACGGGGTATTTCCGTGGCAACTTCGGTCATGGGTTTTGAATACAAGGATGTCAAAATCAACCTACTCGATACCCCGGGTCACCAGGACTTTGCTGAAGATACCTACCGTACCTTGACTGCTGTGGATTCCGTTATCATGGTCATCGACTGCGTGAAAGGGGTCGAGATCCAGACCGAAAAGCTCATGGAGGTCTGCCGCATGCGCAATACTCCTGTGATTTGCTTTATCAACAAACTTGATCGGGAAGGTCGTGATCCATACGATTTGCTTGACGAAGTAGAGGAAAAATTGAATATCAAAGTTCGTCCGCTTTCCTGGCCAATCGGGATGGGAAAAGGCTTCAAAGGGGTTTATAACCTTTATGAGAAGAAACTAAACTTGTTTACTCCCTCCCAGCGCAAACTCAGCGACGACCGTCAGGTATTCGAAAATTTGGATGACCCGCAGTTGGATGCCTTGATCGGTCCGGGAAATGCAGCTCAGCTCCGGGAAGATGTGGATCTGATCGAGGGAGTGTACCCTGATTTTGATGTGAATGAGTATCTAGAAGGGAAAATCGCCCCTGTCTTTTTCGGTTCAGCAGTAAATAACTTCGGGGTCAATGAAATGCTCGACACCTTCATCAAAATCGCCCCCACTCCAAAGAGTCGGGATACCGATATGCGTGAAGTCAAGCCTGAGGAATCCAAATTTTCCGGCTTTGTCTTTAAGATTCATGCCAATATGGATCCGAATCACCGAAACCGCATCGCCTTCTTACGAATCTGCTCAGGCAAATTTGAGCGAAACAAGCCTTACAATCATGTCCGTGGACCGAAGCCGCTACGCTTTTCTAACGTGACCCAGTTTATGGCTCAAGACAAGGAAATCATCGATGAAGCATTTCCGGGTGATATCGTTGGCCTTTACGATACCGGAAATCTAAAAATTGGAGATACCCTGACTGAGGGCGAAAACATGGTCTTCACGGGAATTCCGAGCTTTTCTCCGGAGATCTTCCGAGAAGTGGTCAACAAGGACGCGATGAAGACCAAACAATTGGAAAAAGGCCTGAAGCAATTGATGGAGGAGGGTGTGGCACAGCTGTTCACCTTCGAAATGGGACAGCGGAAAGTAGTCGGTACAGTGGGTCAACTTCAGTTTGAAGTGATCCAATTCCGATTGAAAAACGAATACAACGCCACCGTGGAGTTTCATCCGATGAACCTGTACAAGGCCTGCTGGATCAGCTGTACCGACAAAAAGCAACTGGATGAATTTGTCCGGTCCAAGAATCGCTACATTGCCCGGGACAAGGACGATAAGCTGGTCTTTATGGCGGAGTCCAAGTCTTGGCTACAAATGGTTCAGGACAATTACCCTGAGATCGAGTTTCACTTTACTTCGGAGTTTTAACAGAAAACCCTCCAGATTTAATCTTTTGGAGGGTTTTTTCAAAAAAACACCTCCGCAAACTCAAATCTCTTCCCATCAAACAAACCTTTATCACTCAATTTCAAATCCGGAATCACCAGCAAGGCCATAAAGCTCAGGGTCATGAAGGGGGAATTCAGGCTAGAACCCATTTCCTTGGCCATCCGGTCGATTCGGGTATAGGCTTCTGCCACCTGATAGCCGTCTTCCGGTGACATGATCCCTCCTACAGGTAGCGCGAGCACTTCCTCTTTTTTTTCCGAAACTGCCGAAATCCCGCCTTTTGCTTTGATCAGGAGATTCACCGCTCTGCAGATAGAGACGTCATCGATTCCCACGGCAATGATATTATGAGAATCATGTCCGACTGAAGAAGCAATGGCTCCGGTTTTTAATCCAAAGTTTTTGATAAAAGCTACCGCAGGAGGAGCGTCCTGATAGCGGTTGACCACGGTGATTTTCAGAATGTCTTTTTCTGAATTGGATTCCGCAAAGCCATCCCGGATCAAAATTTCCCCCTCGATCTCAGGCGTAATCAGTTGCCCGTCGAGAGCTTCGATTACCCTTACTTTTGTGCCGGAGGCGTAGAGTTGAAAATCTTCCGGTTTTTTCAGCGAGGTATTGAAATTATTGATCACCTTATTGTTGACTCGGGGAATCAGCGTCTTTCCGTTTTCGGCTACTTTTTGTCCTTTGATATAGGTGGTAAGGACCTCAAACTGTTCCAGATCTTTTACCAAAATAAAATCAGCAGGATCCCCTTCCCGGACTTGACCTACCGGTAAGGAATAGTGAGCAATGGGATTGAGGCAGGCTGCTCTCAGCACGTCAAACACGTCTTTTCCCTTGGCAATTGCTCGGGCGGCGAGTTCATTGATATGACTGATGGCCAGATTGTCGGGATGCTTGTCGTCGGAGCAAAACATGATCATCTCCGGATACTCATCAATCAAATCAATGAGGGCTTCAAAGTTTTTGGCGGCCGAACCTTCCCGAATGGAGATTTTCATCCCGAGCTTGATTTTGCCCAAGGCTTCGGCATAGGTAAAGCATTCGTGATCCGTGCTTGGCCCTGCGGATACATATTTTTCTGCCAGTTCCTCCATCAGGCCGGGCGCGTGTCCATCGATCGGTTTGGTATATTTCTGAGCAATCCGGATTTTTTCCATGACTATAGGATCCCGATTGACAGTTCCCGGCCAGTTCATCATTTCGGCCAAGTAAAGAATCTCGGGTCGAGCCATCAGATTTTCTATATCTGCTGCATTGATTTCTCCTCCAGCGGTTTCAAAAGGAGTGGCCGGTACGCAGGAAGGCGCGCCGAAAAAAAAGTGGAAGGGCACCTGTTTGCCGTTTTCGATCATGTATTCTACGCCTTGCATGCCGCAGACATTGGCGATCTCGTGGGGGTCTGAGATCGTGGCGACCGTTCCTTGCACCACCGCAAGGCGGGCAAATTCCGAAGGAACCAGCATGGAAGACTCCACGTGAACGTGGGCATCGATAAATCCCGGCATTAAAAAAGGGAGCTCTTTATCGGGTTGGATTTCTTGGATTTGAGCGATTCTTCCTTCCACCACAGTCACTTTGGCGGGGTAAATCTTTTTGCTAGGGATGTCTACTAAGTTGGCTAGTATATTCATGGGTGGATTGATAAAAATCAGTGAATTTCAAGACTATTTACTCCCAGTGGAGGGAGGCTTTCGGGATGGTTTAAGATTAAAACTACTATATTTGCCGAAAATTAAGAGGTAAACCAAGACAGGTTTTTTGATGGGTAAAATTGTCATTGCGATAGACGGGTACTCGGGATGTGGTAAAAGTTCAACGGCAAAAGCAGTGGCCAAGGATTTAGGTTTTACCTACATTGACTCGGGAGCGATGTACAGGGCAGCGACCCTTCATTTTTTGAATAATTTTCTTTCCCCTTCTAATCCCCACGAGGTGGAAAAAGCACTGAATTCCATGGAGATTTCGTTTCAAATTAATCCGGATACCCAAAAACAAGAAACCTATCTCAACGGACTAAATGTAGAGGATGAAATCCGAACCATGCGCGTATCGGAACGTGTAAGTGAAGTGGCTACAATTAAAGAAATCCGAAAAGAATTGGTTGCTCAGCAGCAACGATTGGGCAGGAAAAAGGGAGTAGTTATGGATGGGAGAGATATAGGTTCGGTAGTTTTTCCACAGGCTGAGTTGAAGATTTTTATGACAGCTGATCTTGAGACCAGAGCTTATAGGAGGCAGCAAGAACTGCTAGAAAAGGGTGAAATGATTGATTTGGAAGAAATCAAGACGAACCTGGCAGAGCGAGACAGGGTTGATTCCTCACGATCGGAAAGTCCACTTGCCAAAATGCCCGACGCAGTAGAAATAGATACGAGTAATCTGACTTTCACAGAGCAAGTCGCACAGATTGTAGCTCTAGCCAAGGAAGTCATCGAAAAAGAAAAGGATTATGCAGGTAACCATTGATAAAAATTCGGGCTACTGTTTCGGAGTCGAGTTTGCCATCAAAATGGCCGAGGATGAAATGGAACACAGCGATCTGCTGTATTGCCTTGGGGATATTGTCCATAACGATATGGAGGTGAAGCGTCTAAGAGAAAAGGGGCTTGTCGTAATAGACCGAGACCAGCTCCATGAGCTTACCAATTGCAAAGTGCTGATTAGAGCACATGGTGAACCGCCGGAAACTTATAAAACTGCGATCGAAAACAACATTGAGCTAATAGATGCATCCTGTCCAGTGGTATTGAAACTCCAGCACCGCGTCAAAAATGCATTTGACAAAATGGAAAAAGAAAACGGGCAGATAGTCATTTATGGCAAAAAGGGCCATGCTGAGGTAATTGGGCTTACAGGTCAGACCTTGGAAAAAGCCATCGTAGTCATGGAAGATTCGGATTTGGATAAAATAGATTACAACAAGCCGGTGACTCTTTTTAGCCAAACTACCAAAAGTACAAAAGGCTTCTACGAGTTGTCTCAAAAAATCGAGGATCGGATCAAGCAAGCCAAAGGGGACTTTACCGAATTGGACTTTAATGCGAACGACTCGATTTGCAGGCAAGTATCCAACAGAGAGCCTCAATTGCAGCGTTTTGCTCAGGAAAATGATGTAGTCTTGTTTGTGTCTGGCAAGAAAAGCTCAAATGGAAAAGCACTCTATCAAGTCTGTCTAAATGAAAATTCCAGAAGTTATTTCATTGAAAACGAAACAGAGGTGGATCCTGAGTGGTTTCATGCCACAGACAAGGTGGGAATCTGTGGAGCTACATCTACGCCGATGTGGCTGATGGAGCAGGTAAAAGCACATGTGGAAATTATGGAGGAAAAGTTCCTTCAAGCCTAATTCCCAATTGATTTTCACCGCCTGTCCGATTAATCAAAAGTTCGAACAATAAATGTGACCAAAGCTCCATATCAAAAGGTTTTTCTTTAGATTTGGGGCGTTTTTCAAAAGCTCATAGTTCAAAAACAGATATGTCTAAAATAGTGAAGCTTAAGAAAGGTTTCGACCTGAAGCTTGTTGGAAAAGCTCCTTTGGAGGTAGCCAACTTTGCACCGGCGGCGACCTTCGCCATTAAGCCAACGGACTTCCTTGGGATGCAGCGTCCTAAAGTCCTTGTGAACGAAGGAGATACGGTGAAAGCCGGTACTCCCATCCTGATTGACAAAGCATTGGATCAGGTTATTTATGCAGCGCCGGTATCCGGGGAAATCATAGAAATCAAGCGAGGTGAGAAAAGAAAGCTCCTTGAAATCAAGATTCTTGCTGATCAAACGGTCACCCACGAAAATTTTGGAAAAATTGACCTAAACCTAGATCGAGATGCACTTGCTGCTAAGCTTGCATCTACAGGTGTATGGCCAAATATCATCCAAAGACCATTTGGTATTGTAGCGAATCCTTCAGATTCTCCAAAAGCTATTTTCGTTTCTGCTTTTGATACGCACCCTTTAGCTCCCGACTTTGGGTTTGCTTTAAAGGGTGAGGAGAAGTACTTCCAAGTTGGTATTGATGCATTGGCAAAACTGACCAAGGGAAAAGTTCATCTTAATGTAGATGGATCAAAGGCAGTACCTGCTGTCTTCTCCGGTGTGAAAAATGCACAAATCAATCAGTTTTCTGGTCCACATCCTGCCGGTAATGTGGGAACTCAGATTCATCATTTAGATCCTATCAACAAAGGTGATATTGCTTGGACAGTAAGTCCTTTTGGAGTAGTGCAAATCGGTAAGGCAGTTTTGGAAGGTGTCTATGACTCCTCTAAAATGATTGCTTTGACGGGTTCAGAACTTACAAAAACGGGTTATGTAAAAACTTATGTTGGGGCAAATGTTTCCTCCTTTGTCAAAGGAAATCTAAACTCTGGACACGTTCGTGTGATTTCAGGTAATGTTCTGACAGGAGAAAAAATTAACCCGGATGGGTTTTTGGGATTCTATCAAAATCAAATCACCGTTATTCCTGAAGGTGATTACGAAGAGTTTTTAGGCTGGTTGAAGCCAAGTACATCAAAGTTAAGTTTCCATAAGGCAATTGGTATGCTTTCTTTCCTCAATAAAGGAGAGTTCAAAGTAGATACCAACACGCATGGTGAAGAACGTCCTTTTGTAGTAACAGGTGTATTTGAAAAAGTGATGCCTATGGACATTCTTCCTACCTATCTGTTCAAAGCCATCGTAGCAGAAGATTTTGATGAGATGGAAGAACTTGGACTTTACGAATTGGTGGAAGAAGACGTCGCCCTTTGCGAATTTGTTGATCCTTCAAAGAATGAATTGCAGGAGTTGGTAAGACACGGGATAGAACTATTAATGTACAGTTAAGATATGAAGTTATTACAAAATCTCTTCGATGGTATCAAGCCAAACTTTGAAAAGGGTGGCAAGTGGGAAAAGTTTCATACACTGTATGAAGGCCATAGAACGATCGCTTTTGCTCCTGATTTGATTACCAAATCGAAAGGTGCACAAATCAAAGATGCAACAGATTTGAAGCGGGTGATGATCACTGTAGTTATTGCAATGATTCCTGCTTTGTTGTTTGGTATACTAAACATTGGTCATCAGCACTTCATTGCATCTGGCGAAGAAGCGACTTTGATTGACAAAGCTGTTTTTGGTGCGCTTTCTGTTCTTCCAATCCTGATTGTATCCTATGCAGTGGGTCTTGCTACAGAATTTACCTTTTGCGTGATTCGAAATCACCCTGTTTCTGAAGGCTATCTGGTATCAGGAATGTTGATTGCGTTGGTTATGCCTCCATACATTCCATTGTGGCAGGTGGCATTGGCAACAATTTTCGCCGTTGTCATAGGTAAAGAAGTATTTGGGGGTACGGGGATGAATATCCTCAACGTGGCCATGACTGCCCGTGCATTCCTTTATTTCGCTTATCCTGCTCAGATTTCAGGAGATCAAGTTTGGACTTACCTCGGTGAAAAAACTGCTGTCGATGGATTCTCCGGTGCAACTGCGCTTGGCGTTGCTTACAATGCAAGTGTTGAAGGTACACCTGTAGTGGACGCCTTAGCTTCGCACAATTCTTCTTTAGGAGCAGATTTCAGTTTCTTTAATATGTTCATGGGTTGGATTCCGGGTTCTATCGGAGAAACATCCACCCTTATGGCACTTGTAGGTGCTGTGATATTAGTAGCTACAGGTGTGGCTAGTTGGAAAATTATTGTAGGTGGTTTCGGTGGGGCTTATGCAATGGGCCTTGTGATGAATGCTCTTGCAGTAAATGAGTACATGGCTATGCCCGCTCAGTACCATTTGGTAATGGGAGGTCTAGCATTTGGAGTTGTCTTCATGGCAACTGATCCTGTGTCTGCTGCCCAGACTGAGACAGGTAAATGGATATATGGTATTTTGATTGGTGTGCTTACTGTGATCATTAGAGTAACCAATCCCGCCTATCCAGAAGGCATCATGCTTGCCGTTCTTTTTATGAACGTGATGGCTCCACTTATTGATTATTATGTAGTAAAAGCTAACAAAACAAGGAGGTTACAACGTGCAACAGTCTAATACCTATATTATCGTCTTCTCGGTCGTTTTGACGATAATTCTTGGATTACTTCTTTCTGGAACTTCACAAGTGTTGGGTCCTTTGCAGCAAGAAGCCATAGCTTTAGATAAGAAAAAGCAAATTTTGGGTGCTGTAATCAGTGCAAGTGAAATTGAAGCAATGACACCTCAGCAGGTTAATGATTTCTATGCAAATAGAATTTCAGCTACTGTTGTTGATTTAAGTGGCAAGGAAATTTCTGGAATCGAGGCTGAAAAAGTTGAGATTGCCAAAGATTACAAAAGACCGGCTGATCAAAGACAATATCCTGTGTTTATGTTCCATGCTGAAGGTAACCCAGAGGCTGTGGAATCTTATATTTTTCCTCTTTATGGAGCTGGACTTTGGGATGCTATTTGGGGCTACATCGCTTTGGAAACAGACATGAACACCATTGGTGGAATTACCTTGGCACATGCTAGCGAAACTCCGGGACTAGGTGCAAGAATTACAGAAGGAGAGGTACAATCTCGTTATGTAGGCAAAAAAATCTTTGATGAATCAGGTGCATTGGTCGCTGTACAGATGCAAAAGGGTGAGGGAAAAGATTATTCTGCTGATGCTCATAAAGTGGATGGGATGTCTGGTGCTACTATTACTGGTAATGGTGTAAACAATATGCTGAAGGCTTATTTAGGTCATTACGAAGCCTACATCAAATCCAAATCTTCCAATCAAGCCGTAGCCGGTTTATAATTTATTTTCAACTCAAAGCATAAGAAATATGAGTACTGAAACCTTAGAAAAAGCGATTGAAAATAAGCCGGCAGAACCGCTGTTTTCCAAACGCAGGAAAAAGCTGGTTACTGACCCTCTTATCGATGATAATCCAATTACAATCCAGGTATTGGGTATTTGTTCGGCACTGGCTGTGACTACCCAAATGAAGCCTACTTTGGTTATGGCTATCTCGGTAATTTTCGTTGTTGCGATGTCTAATTTTGTGATATCCCTCATGAGAAATACTATTCCAAGCCGTGTTCGAATCATCGTTCAATTGGCTGTCGTAGCTACATTGGTAACTTTGGTCTCCGAAGTATTGAAGGCCTTCGCATACGATATGTATAAAGAGCTTTCCGTTTTCATTGGCTTGATTATTACAAACTGTATTGTAATGGGTCGTTTGGAAGCTTTTGCTCTTGGAAACAAACCTTACGATTCTGTACTTGACGGCCTAGGTTCTGCTCTTGGATATTCCTGGATTATCTTGACCGTTGCGTTTTTCCGTGAATTGTGGGGTTCTGGTTCTGTATTTGGTATTCCGGTGTTTGATTACGTTTCCAGTCTTTTTGGTCCTGATTTTAAATTAGCTACCAATGGTCTTATGGTAACTCCCGTAGGCGCCTTTATTATCTTAGGTCTAATTGTTTGGGTACAGCGTACCAAAACAGGATATGTAGAACATTAATAACTACCCGAAAAATGGAATTAATCAGTCTTGGTATTCGGTCGATTTTTATCGACAATATGATTTTCGCCTACTTTCTTGGAATGTGTTCTTTTCTTGCCGTTTCAAAGAAAGTGAGTACAGCACTTGGATTAGGTGCCGCAGTAGTATTCGTACTTGCTGTAACCACACCCGTCAATTGGTTATTGAATGAATACGTTCTTAAGGAAGGTGCTCTGACATGGGCTAGTGCAGAACTCGCCTCTATAGATCTCTCTTTCCTTAGATTTATCATGTTCATTGCCATCATTGCGGCAATGGTTCAGCTGGTGGAAATGGTTGTAGAAAAGTTCGCTCCTGCCTTGTATGGTCAGTTGGGCATTTTCTTGCCTTTGATTGCAGTAAACTGTGCAATTTTGGGTGGATCACTCTTCATGGCACAGCGGGATTACACCTTAGCAGAATCTGCAGTATATGGATTTGGTTCGGGTGTAGGTTTTATGTTAGCGATTGTAGCATTAGCTGCAATTCGTGAGCGATTGAAATACTCCCACGTTCCAAGTGGTTTAAAAGGATTGGGCATTACTATGTTACTAACCGGTTTGATGGGTATCGCCTTCATGTCCTTTATGGGTATTGATTTGTAATATGTGTTTTAACAAATAATTAGGATGGCCTTGGAGATTAATCTTCAAGGCCTTTTTCTTTTTGTGGTAATTGTACTATTCCTATTCTTATTTATCTTACTTTTTAATAACCCAAAACCTCAAACGCATGAAGAATCTCTTTGTAATTCTCTTATTTAGTTCGCTTTCATTTTCATCCTATGCCCAAAAAGGAAAGTGGGTAGAGCTTTTCAATGGCAAAGATTTAGAAGGTTGGAAAGTTTCTGAAAATCCTTCCTCTTTCTCAGTGGTAGATAAAACAATTAAAGTAGATGGACCAAGAGCACATGCTTTTTATGATGGACCTGTAGGTAATCATGATTTCAAAAATTTTGAACTTAAGGTGGAGGTGAAAACCATGCCCAAGGCTAATTCTGGAATTTTTATTCATACAGCTTATCAAGAGACTGGATGGCCAAACAAAGGCTATGAGGTTCAGGTAAATCAAACTCACGGTGACTGGAGAAAATCTGGTAGTCTTTATTCCTTTAATGATGTTCGCGATGTTTATGTGAATGACGGAGAATGGTATACTTACCATATCATTGTCAATGGCGATCAGGCTACTGTCAAAATCAATGATAAGGTGGTAATGGAATATGATGAATCAGAGGATTCAAAACGACCTGCTAATGCAGGTGATAAAAAATTTGACAAAGGCACTATAGCTCTTCAAGCCCATGATCCAGAAAGTGTAATATTCTACAGAAGTGTAAAAATTAAAATTTTGGATTGATCAGAGTAGGCTCCTAACCTAAATGCCTATTCCTTTGAATAGGCATTTTTTAATTTCTTACAAGTTGTAAAATTATATGCGTTACACTTACCATCGGATTTTATCTTATTTCCTTCGTGGGCTTCTTGTCCTTGTGCCTCTGGCTGTCACAGGATATGTCATTTATGCCATATTTATTTTTTTGGATGGGTTAATTCCAGTCCCATTTCCAGGAATTGGGATTTTGATGGTTTTGGGTCTGATTACTTTTGTAGGTTATTTGGCTAGCTTGTTCTTTACCAAGCCATTTTTTGAATGGTTTGAGCGAGGAGTCTTTAAAATTCCTTTTGTAAATCTCCTATATACGAGTATCAAGGATTTGATGGGAGCTTTTGTTGGAGAAAAGAAGAAATTCAGTTCTCCTGTACTCGTTCAAATCAGTGATTCCATGTTTCGATTGGGTTTTATTACGCAAGAAAGTATGGCAATCATCGGTGAACCTGATCTTGTTGCTGTCTATTTCCCTCATAGTTATAATGTCTCAGGAAATGTGTTTTTGGTTAAAAAGGAAAAGATAAAGCCACTTACAGGAGTGAAAAGTTCAGAAGTTATGAAGTTTATGGTTTCTGGTGGAGTCTCACCCTTGGATCATTAATTCGAAATTTTATTGTTTTGTTAAATTCCAAACTGACCAAAGTGGTGTTCAAAATGTTTGGAGTGGAATTTTTCCCATTCATCATAGGTCAACTTTCCGAATCTAGGATGAGTCGTAGTCAGGCTTTTATCTTCATTAAAAGTCCGGTGATATTCAGAAATACTCTTTAAAAGTTGTTCTATTGCTGTATCCAAATTTGGATACTTTAGATCCATCAGCTGATCTGGAAGCCCGGGTGCTTTTATCCCTTTGGGAAAAAGCATATCGGAATTGATTAAAGCGTTTTTTTGAGCAAGTTGCTTCTCATCAGGCTCAAAGTCAGGAATGGTTACTCTTCCATAAGAAAGTTTTATTGTAAGAATCAGATGTTCGATCATGTGTTGAGCAGTCATGATTCCAAATTCTGGCTGGGTATTGGAAAGTAGTTTTCCGAGTCTGTTTTTAATGATTTCTGTTTGCATAAAAGAAAGGTTTTTAGATAAAAAAAGCGCTTGATACTATCAAACGCCTTTTCTCCATTTTACGAACTCTAGAAAATTAAATTAACTGCCGCACATTTCGCATCCTTCAGGATTGTCAAGGGAACATGCGATTGCATCTTGTTTTTGGTTTTTTGCACTATCCAATTCTGCTGCTTTTTCAACTTTTGGCTCAAGAGCAGACTTGTCAAGTGTAAATTTGATGGCTGCAGTAGCTGCCTGAGATCTCAAGTAATACATGCCTGTCTTCAATCCTTTTTTCCAAGCATAAAAATGCATGGAGGTAAGCTTTCCAAAGTTTGGATCCTGCATGAATATGTTCATGCTTTGAGACTGGCAGATGTAAGCACCTCTGTCAGCCGCCATATCAATGATTACTTTTTGTGAGATTTCCCAAACGGTTTTGTAAAGATCCTTGATGTTTTGAGGAATACCAGGCACATTTTGTACGGAACCATTGGTAGAGATCAACCGATTTCTCATGGTGTCATTCCACATGCCTAAGTCAATCAGGTCTTTCATCAAGTGCTTATTTACCATGATGAATTCACCTGAAAGCGTTCTTCTGGTGTAGAGGTTTGAGGTGTATGGCTCAAAGCACTCATTGTTACCTAGAATTTGTGAGGTAGAAGCTGTCGGCATAGGAGCCACCAAAAGGGAGTTTCTCATGCCATACTTTTTGATTTTCTCTTTCAACTGATCCCAATTCCATCTGCCTGACTTTGGAGTAACCCCCCACATATCAAATTGGAGAATTCCTTTGGATGCTGGGCTGCCCTCATAGGTTTCATACGTTCCTTGAGTTTTGGCCAATTCCATGGAAGTCTCAGCAGCGGCATAGTAGATGGTCTCAAAGATATCCTCATTCAAACCTCTTGCTTCTGGAGAATCAAACGGCATTCTCAGCATAATGAAAGCATCAGCCAAACCTTGAACGCCCAATCCAATAGGTCTGTGTCTGAAATTTGACCTTCGTGCCTCTTCCACTGGATAGTAATTGATGTCGATCACCTTGTTGAGGTTTTTGGTAGCGACCTTCGTGATTTCATAAAGCTTATTATGATCGAAGAATAGTTTTCCATCAGGGCCTTCAGTTACATATTTTGGTAGAGCAATAGAAGCCAAGTTACATACTGCTACTTCATCTGGAGCTGTGTATTCAATGATCTCAGTACATAGATTGGACGACTTGATGGTGCCCAAATTCTTTTGGTTGGATTTACCGTTAGCGGCATCTTTGTACAGCATGTATGGAGTTCCTGTTTCGATTTGAGATTCTAAGACCTCAAACCAAAGCTCCTGTGCTTTGATTGTTTCTCTGGCTCTGCCTTCGCGCTCGTATTTTTCATACAATCTTTCGAATTCTTCTCCATGGCAATCGGAAAGACCTGGAGCCTCGTTAGGACAAAAAAGTGACCATTCTTCGTTTTTCTCTACCCGCTTCATAAACAAGTCAGGAATCCAAAGCGCATAGAATAAGTCTCTGGCACGCATTTCTTCTTTACCGTGATTTCGCTTCAATTCGAGGAAATCTTTAATATCTGCATGCCAAGGCTCAAGGTAAATCGCGAAGCTTCCTTTTCTCTTTCCACCGCCTTGATCCACGTATCGAGCTGTCATATCAAAGTTTCTGAGCATCGGTACTATACCGTTAGAAACCCCATTGGTTCCTTTGATGTAACTGCCTTTGGCTCTTACATGATGAATAGAAAGACCAATTCCGCCTGCCGACTGAGAAATTTTTGCGCACTGCTTTAAGGTATCATAGATTCCATCTATGCTATCATCTTTCATCGTGAGAAGGAAGCAAGAAGAAAGCTGCGGTTTTGGCGTTCCGGCATTGAAGAGGGTAGGAGTGGCATGTGTAAACCACTTTTCTGAAAGCAGATTATATGTCTCGATCGCAGAATCGATATCTTCTTTATGGATGCCTACGGCTACTCGCATCAGCATGTGCTGAGGTCTTTCCACCACTTTGCCGTCCAAACGAATTAAGTAACTTTTTTCGAGAGTCTTGTATCCAAAATAGTCATAGCCAAAGTCTCTCTTGTAATCGATCGCCTCATCGAGTTTAGCTGCATATTTTTTGATAATTCCGTATACCTCGGTATCAATCAATTGAGCATTTTCGCCTGTCTTTGGGTTGACATAGGTATAGAGTCTTTTCATGGTATTGGAAAAAGACTGACTGGTAGTTTTGTGCAGGTTTGAAATCGCAATTCTTGCAGCTAAAATTGCGTAATCGGGATGCCTTACCGTCAAGGAAGCGCAGACCTCTGCAGCCAGATTATCCAACTCTGAAGTCGTCACGCCGTCATATAGGCCGTCGATGACCTTTTTGGCTACTTCAATGGGCTGGATGAATTTTGGGTCTAGCTCATAGCAAAGGTTTTCTATCCTTGCAGTGATCTTGTCGAATCGTACTGATTCTCTTCTTCCGTCTCTTTTAATTACTAACATATACAGGCGATTTTAGGATGATTGGTGGTAGAAAAGTGGATATTAAAAGTCCTCCTCAATGGAGAATCGTGCAGCGCTTTCAGCAGGTTCGGTAGATTTCATCACTCCGGCTTTTTGATAATCACCCACTCGCTTCTCAAAGAAGTTGGTTTTACCCTGAAGTGAGATCATGTCCATAAAATCAAATGGATTGGTGCTGTTCCATACTTTCTCACAGCCTAATTCCATCAATAGACGGTCAGCCACAAATTCGATGTATTGGCACATCAAATCGGAGTTCATACCAATCAATCTCACTGGAAGTGCATCTGTGACGAACTCTTTTTCGATGGCAACAGCGTCCATGATGATTTCCCGTACAGTCTCTTTCGGGAGTTGATTGATGACATGCTTGGTATAAAGGTGGCATGCAAAGTCACAATGAAGACCTTCGTCTCGCGAGATCAATTCATTGGAGAAGGTGAGTCCTGGCATCAAGCCTCTTTTCTTCAACCAGAAAATAGAACAAAAGGAACCAGAGAAGAAGATACCTTCCACTGCTGCAAAAGCGATCAATCTTTCCTGAAAGTTTCCGTTGTCAATCCAGCGAAGTGCCCACTCAGCCTTCTTTTTTACGCAATCGATATGCTCAATAGCATTTAGTAATCGATCTCTTTCTACAGCATCTTTAATGTAGGTGTCAATAAGAAGGGAATAGGTTTCTGAATGGATATTTTCCATGGCAATTTGAAACCCGTAGAAAAATTTGGCTTCCGTATATTGCACTTCTGCTACAAAGTGCTCCGCCAAATTTTCATTAACTATACCGTCGGAGGCTGCAAAAAACGCCAATACATGAGATATAAAATGTCTCTCCCCATCATTGAGATTTTTCCAGTCTGTTAAGTCCTGACTCAAATCGATCTCCTCTGCTGTCCAAAAACTCGCCTCAGCTTTTTTATAGTATTGCCATATATCGGCATGCTGAATCGGGAATAGGACAAATCTGTTTTTGTTCTCCTGCAAAATAGGCTCTTGCTGCATCGTTCTCTTAGTATTTGGTTAACTCAAGTGGAATGGTTTTGGGCCGTTATACTTGTCTTCTGAAGGGCTGGTGAAAGCAAAAGCTGCCTTTTCAGAACAGCTTTCAACAAATATGTAAAGCAAAATCATAAAAAAAAACTTTCACCAGACCTAATTTAGGCCAAAATTGACCTAAGGTCGAAAAAATGATAAAATATTTAAAATCAATTATATAAGATATCATAATGTAACCTATACATCAATTAAAATAGCCATTTTAGCCCTTTTTAATAATTTTCAACAATTTGAAAAAAGTTTTCCACATCAATCTCAGGCATAAAAATTGAC
Organism: Algoriphagus aquatilis; assembly: GCF_042657405.1. Lineage (NCBI taxonomy): Bacteria > Pseudomonadati > Bacteroidota > Cytophagia > Cytophagales > Cyclobacteriaceae > Algoriphagus > Algoriphagus aquatilis. The sequence continues at coordinate 59,637 of NZ_JBHSKS010000008.1, read as the reverse complement.
CAAGAGTCATAATCCGTTGATAATTTGTTAATTTTTTTAACAGCTGAATCCCAATAGATTGGCTCAATTTTTCCACTGAAGTAAATTCTACAGTTGTCAATCTTAGGATAAAAACGTAAGGAATTTTATGCACAGAATTTGGCTGTATTTATAGCGTAGCTATTTCAAAAGATCAGCCACGCGAAGGAAGTCTGACTTATCAATTTTTATGAAAAGTGATTATTTGGGAATTCCAGTTTAGCAACCCGTTCAAGGAGTTAAAACCTATGGTCTTTGAACAAAATCTTATTTTTCGCTCTACAATTTTAGCCCAATCCCTTTAAATTGAACAGGATATCTAGGATCAAGTGGTTGAAATTTGGGGAAAGTTTTTTTGTTCAATTTTCCTTCTCTATATTTACACTCCGATTTCGATAAATCAATTCTCATGTACGCAATTGTTAACATCGCAGGAAAGCAGTTCAAAGTAACAAAAGATCAGTACGTCTATGCCCCTAAATTGGCAGGCGAAGCTGGCGCTTCCGTCGAATTTGATCAGGTCCTCTTGGCAGAAGCCAATGGCACTGTATCTGTAGGTGCTCCCGTTATTGCTGGAGCCAAGGTGTCCGGGAAAATCCTGGATCATGTAAAAGGTGACAAAGTGATTGTCTTCAAAAAGAAGCGTAGAAAAGGCTACAAAAAGAAGAATGGTCACAGACAAGACTTCACCAAAGTATTGATCGAAAATATTTCACTCTAAGATTTTCCCTGAGGAAATCATAAACGAATAAAACCATGGCACACAAAAAAGGTGTAGGTAGTTCCAAAAACGGTCGTGAGTCACATTCCAAAAGATTGGGTGTGAAAAAATTTGGCGGTGAAGCGGTAATCGCTGGTAACATCATTGTAAGACAAAGAGGTACTAAGCATCATGCAGGCCTAAATGTTGGTGTTGGTAAGGATCATACCTTGTTCGCATTGACTGATGGTGTAGTTGCTTTCAAGACCAAAGCTGACGGTAGATCTTACGTTCACATCGTTCCATCTCAGGCTTAAGTACTACTCACTTAAAGTATCAAAACCTCTTCTTTGGAAGGGGTTTTTTTTTGCCTTTACCTTACTTTTCTTCGCCCTTTATCAATATTTGAATTAAATATTTGATTCAATCAGCTAATTTTTAATTTGAAACCCAATCAACAAGACCTTACATGAATACAAATTTAAAAACAGCCTGGTCTGGCCTACTGCTTATTTTACTGCTGCTTGGCAATTCGTTGTCTGCCCAGCAGATTCCTGATCCCAAAGTCTATGATGCTGTTCAGTGGCGACTGATCGGTCCTTTTCGAGGAGGTCGGGCAGATGCTGTATCAGGCGTCAAAGGTAGTGATAAGACCTACTATTTCGCTTCCACAGGTGGAGGTATCTGGAAAACAACCAATGCGGGACAAACCTGGAAATCTGTCTCCGACGGCTTCTTTGGGGGCTCAATGGGGGCGGTAGCTGTATCAGTGAGCGATACTTCAATAGTCTATGCAGGTGGTGGTGAAAAAACCGTTCGAGGCAATGTTTCTTTCGGTTACGGAATTTGGAAAAGCGCAGATGCAGGAAAGACCTGGTCCCGAGCGGGTCTTGACAAAAGTCGCTTCGTCTCTCGTCTTCGCATTCATCCATCCAATCCCAATGTGGTCTATGCTGCAGTCCTAGGCGATATTTTTAAGCCTGATGCTACCCGTGGCGTTTACAAGACTACCGACGGCGGGGCTACTTGGCAAAAAGTTCTGTTCGTAAATGACGTTTCCGGTGCGGTAGATCTGATTTTGGATCCGAATAATCCCGATGTGATCTATGCGACCACTTGGGAATTGAAACGCACTCCTTATAGCTTGGAAAGCGGTGGTCCCGGTTCCAAGATGTTTAAATCCATTGATGGGGGTAAAACTTGGGATGAACTTTCGGCTAAAGCTACTTTCCCCAAAGGAGTGCTCGGTATCATGGGAGTTACCGTTTCTCCGAAAAACTCCAACCGACTTTACGCCATTATTGAGAATGACAACGGTGGTGTATTTACCTCCAAAGATGCAGGCCAAACCTGGGAACGGGTAAATGAAGACCGAAACCTGCGTCAGCGTGCGTGGTACTATTCCCGAATCTATGCAGATACCCAAGACGAGGAGACCCTTTATGTGCTCAACGTGGATTACCATAAGTCCACAGATGGTGGAAAGACCTTCAAAAACTTCGAAGCTCCTCACGGAGATCACCATGATCTCTGGATTGATCCTGCCAACAATCAGCGAATGATTATTGCCGATGATGGCGGAGCGCAAGTTTCCGAAGACGGTGGGGCGACTTGGTCCACTTATATGAATCAGCCAACCTCTCAGTTTTATCGAGTGACTACGGACAATAGCTTCCCTTATCGAATCTATGGTGCGCAGCAAGACAACTCTACCGTTAGAATCCGTCACCGAAATGATGGTGGAGCGATTACTGAAGCCGATTGGGAGCCTACAGCAGGTGGTGAATCGGGCTGGATTGCTCCTGATCCTTTGGATAATGACATCGTGTATGGCGGTTCGTATGGTGGCCTCTTGACCCGGGAAAATCACCGCAACGGAACTTCCCGAACCGTCAATGTATGGCCTGACAATCCGATGGGCCATGGGGCTGAGGGCATGAAGTACCGGTTCCAGTGGAACTTCCCTATTTTCTTTTCCCCACATAACCCAAAGCTGCTTTACACTACCAGTAATCAGTTTCATCGCTCGACCAATGAAGGCCAAAGCTGGGAGGTTTTTTCTCCTGACCTGACCCGAAATGATAAGAGCAAACTAGGTCCTTCCGGTGGGCCGATCACCAAAGACAATACTTCAGTGGAATATTATGCGACCATCTTTACTGCAGCGGAGTCTCCTGTAAAGCAAGGAATCATCTGGGCGGGTTCGGATGACGGATTGGTGCATGTGACTTTGGATAATGGAAAAACCTGGCAAAATGTGACTCCGAAAGACATGCCGGAGTGGCTGCAAATCAATTCGATCGAGGCCAGTCCATTCGAAGCTGGGGAGGCATATTTTGCGGCAACCGGTTATAAGAGCGGTAACTATGCCCCTTACCTATACAAAACGAAGGATTATGGAAAAACCTGGACCAAGATCGTTTCAGGTATCGAAGCCGAGCATTTTACCCGAGTGGTAAGAGCTGATCCTGTGAAAAAAGGAATGCTCTATACCGGTACCGAGACGGGTATGTATTATTCCAAAGACGATGGGGCTAGCTGGCATTCACTTCAGTTGAATCTGCCGATCGTACCAATCACTGATCTGACCATCAAGGAAAATAACCTCATCGCAGCCACTCAAGGCCGTTCGTTCTGGATCATTGATGATCTGACTGTACTCCATCAGGCTGAGCCAGGAATTGCAAACAAGGCCTTCCATCTCTACAAGCCACAGGATTCATACCGAATCGATGGCGTCAAGCGAAACAGCCTGACCAATGGTTCCAACCGTCCGGGTGGCGTTCTAGTCTATTATTTCCTGAAGGAAAAGCCGAAACAGGAATTGAAAATCGAATTCTTCAATGAGAAAAATGAACGCATCCGCTGGTTTTCCACCAAAGGCGTGAATGGGGATACGCTGAAAGTTAAAGAAGGTGCGGGTGAATTCAACTGGAACCTGAGAGCAGAAAATGCCGAAGGTTTCGATGGACTCATCATGTGGGCAGCCAACCTACGTGGACCTAAGGTAGTTCCGGGAACCTACAAAGTGAAAATGACGGTGGATGGCCAAGCGCAAGAACAAAGCTTCAAGGTATTGGCAGATCCTCGCTATGAATCCACTCAGGCAGAATTGGAAGAACAATACAATTTCCTTTTGGCTGTGCGGGATAAAATCACCGAAACCCATCAGACCATAAAGTTGATTCGGGCGTATCGATCCGAGTTGGATTCACTTTCTACCAAACCTGACAATCTGGAAGCCATCAAAGCTGAAATGCAGGAAATTGAGGAGACGCTCTATCAGACCAAAAATCGAAGTGGTCAGGATCCGCTAAACTATCCAATCAGACTCAATAATAAGCTGGCTCACTTGAGCAGTGTGGTCGGTAATGGAGATTACAAGCCAACCGATCAGTCAGAAGCGGTGAGAAAAGAGCTGACCGAGCAAATAGATGTGCAGCTCGCTCGATTCCGAAAACTGGAGCGGGAGCAGATTTCAAGACTCCTCAATATTGAGGAAATGAAAACCAAGTTGGAAATCAAGAAGTAATGCAAAAGGCCTTCAGAAAACTCTGGAGGCCTTTTTTTGATAATCAGACCTGGCAGGTTTTCGAAACCTGCCAGGTCTTTGTTTTTAAAACAACCTAAACCCCTTAATCTGCTCCAAAAACATCCCCGCACTTGAGGGTGAGAGAATTAGAATAAATGCAATCCCAAATATTGCGCCGTACAAATGGGCGTCGTGATTGATCCCGTCACTGTCCTGCTTTCCTTTGACATAGGAATAGATCAAAAACAAGACTCCGAGGATAAACCCGGGAAGACAGATGATCCCAAACAGGCAAATGTCCGATAAAGGCATGATCACAATACTGGCAAATACCGTCGCTGATGTCCCCCCTGATGCACCCAAAGCTCGGTAATAGCTGGATTTTTGGTACTTGAGATACGTGGGAATGTCAGAGATGATGATCCCTAAGAGGTAAAAGGCCACAAAAAGATATCCGCCTAAGCCTTGACCAAACTGATAGCGCAGGAACATTTCCACCACTCCCCCAAAGAAGTAAAAGGTAAACATGTTGAACAGCAGGTGGATGTAGTCCTTGTGGATAAATCCCGAGAGGACGAATCGATCCCATTGGTTGCGGTGCTTGATCCGGTAGGGGATAAACATCCACCGATCGAGTAGATCGGGACGGTTGAACCCGAGGATGCTGGTAATCACCGTGATCCCAATGATCGCGGTGGTCAAAGTCAATTCCATGGCTTATTTCTCCCGGTGAATCAGGTCTTGGGTGATGGCGTACAGGGCCTGATAGTATTCCTCGTTTTGGAAGTGCAGGCCTTCAAATTGGCTGAAGCCTGCCTCAAAGTAGGATTGCATCTTGGCTTCGGTCAGACTGCGGATGCCGAGTTTTTCGTAAATCGCTTTTACCGCATTTACCTTTTCGACTTTGTCAAATTCCTTCAGCGAAAGCCAATGATTCAGTGATGCCAAATCTTCTCCTTGGGCGAGTTCCAAGGCTTTGATCAAGAGGAAGGTCTTCTTATTTGAAATGATGTCTCCGCCTACTTGCTTGCCAAACTTGGCCTGATCGGCATAGATGTCGAGCAGGTCGTCTTTCAACTGAAAACCGACTCCGATATTCACCCCAAACTCATAGAGCTTTTGTGCATCTTCTTTTTCAGCTCCCGCCAAAATGGCTCCTAGCTGTAGTGCAAAACCCAAGAGAACAGCGGTCTTTAGTCGGATCATATTGATATAATCCGCCTCATGCACAGTTTCGTAGGCTTCAAAGTTCATGTCAAACTGTTGTCCTTCGCAGACTTCCGCTGCCGTCTTATTGAACAGTCGAATCACTTTCGGAAGTAGTTTCGGATCTGTACCCAAGAGCAAATCATAGGCTCTCACGAGCATCACATCTCCGGAAAGAATGGCGATGTTGGCATTCCACTTTTCATGAACTGTAGCCTTTCCTCTTCGCAGGGGAGCATTGTCCATGATGTCGTCATGCATCAGTGTAAAATTGTGAAATACCTCCACGGCAGCGGCCTGAGACAGGATTTCCTCCGGATTTTTTCCATAAATCCCATACGCCAAAAGCGAAAGCAGCGGACGAATCCGCTTGCCTCCCAAGCTCATGATGTAGGTGATCGGTTCGTAAAGTTCGGTGGGTGATTCTCCGAAAGAGTGGGTAGTGATGTGTTGTTCCAGCTTAGTTAAAAGCGCGTGGGCGAGACTTTTTTCTGTCATTTTCTGCAAATTCCAAATCGATGGTTCGACGGTCGATATCGGTGTTAACTACTCTGACCAGTACTTTGTCACCCAAAGTGATCATTTTTTTACTTCTCGTCCCAATCAGGCGCATGTTTCTTTCGTCAAATTCATAGTAATCGTCGTCCATATCCTGCACCCGAATCATGCCTTCGCACTTGGTTTCAGTGATCTCGACGAAGACTCCCCACTCGGTCACGCCACTGACGATGCCCTCGTAATCCTTCTGCTCGGCAAGGGACATGTACTCGACCTGCTTGTATTTGATGGAGGCGCGCTCAGCATCCGCGGCTCGCTTTTCACGCTCGGAAGAATGAACACATTTTTGCTCCCAGGATTCTGCTTCAGGAGATTTGCCTCCCTCTAGGTAATGCTCCAGGAGTCGATGCACCATCATATCTGGGTATCGGCGGATAGGAGAGGTGAAGTGGGTATAGTGGGGGAAAGCCAAACCAAAATGCCCTTTCGGTTCCGTGGTGTATTTGGCTTTGGCCATGCTTCGGATGGCGAGTTGCTCGAGGACATTTTGCTCGGGTTTGCCCTGAATCTCATCCATGAGTTTATTGAGTGCGGCAGAGATTTTCTGCACGTTGGTCACGTCCATTTGATGGCCAAATCGCTTTGCAAAGCCGGAGAAAGTCTCCAAGCGATCCAAATCCGGGCTGTCGTGGGTTCGATAGACAAAGGTGTCGGCTCCCTGATTTTTCCGGTAAATAAACTCGGCTACATACTTATTAGCCAAAAGCATAAACTCCTCGATGAGCTTATGGATGTCTTTGCGCTCTTTGACAAAAAGTCCAAGTGGTGTTCCTTTTTCATCCAGCTTAAACTTCACCTCGACGGTCTCAAAGTTGACTGCGCCTTTGTCAAATCGCTGCTTTCGGATTTTTTTAGCCAACTCATTGAGCAAGGTCAACTCTTGGAAATAATCTCCCGATTGGGTATCGATGCATTCCTGAGCTTCCTCATAGGCATAGCGTCGGTTGGAGTGAATGATAGTCCGGCCGATCCAGTGATTAATCACTTTGGCATTTCGGTCCATTTCAAACACGCATGCAAAAGTCAACTTGTCCTCGTTGGGACGAAGGGAGCAGAGTCCGTTGCTGAGTCGCTCGGGTAGCATGGGGATAGTGCGGTCCACGAGGTAAACGGAAGTGGCCCGGTTAAATGCTTCCTTCTCCAAAGCCGTTTTAGGCTTCACATAATGCGTCACATCGGCGATATGCACGCCGATTTCCAGATTGCCATTTTCAAGTTCCCGATAGGAAATCGCATCGTCAAAGTCCTTGGCATCGACAGGGTCAATGGTGAAAGTAAGGACATCTCTAAAGTCCTTTCGGGCTTTGATTTCCTTGGCAGAGATCTTTTCGGGAATGGCATTCGCTTCTTCGTCGGCCTCTTTGGGATATTCGAAAGGCAATCCAAATTCGGCCATGATGGAGTGGATTTCCACTTCGTGCAAACCGGCCTTGCCGAGGACACGAATGACTTTTCCCGTAGGATTTTTGTCATCTTCTCTCCATTCGGTCAGCTTGACAATGACTTTTTCATTGTGCTCGGCACCCATCAAGTCACCGCGGTGAACAAAGATGTCCTTGTGCATTTTTTTGAAATCGGGGACTACAAATGCAAATCGTGGGGAGATTTCCACCCGACCTACAAATTCGTCACGGTCACGTTCCAAAATTTCCAGCACGCGGCCTTCGGTGCGTCCGGTTTTTCCTTTTACCGGAAAAACCATCACCCGGACTTTGTCCCCATTGAGGGCCTGCTTGAGATCGGCTTCTTTGATCAAAATATCACCTTCTGCCGCTTTCGGATCGTCAGGTATGATAAAGGCAAAGCGTGGATTGACAAAATCCACCGTACCGGTGATGAAGTCTGGATCCTTGGTGGAGGAAAAGTAATTTCTTGCATTTCGGGAGACCTTTCCGGCATCTACCAGTTGGTAAAGCACCGGTTCAACTCCGCCTTTGTTGAGTGCATCCCGGATATCAAGCTGCTTGATGATTTGCTTGGCGTTGTATTCTTGGCCAAAATTGGCATCTAAAAATTGGAGGATTCGTCGGGCCAGTGAAGCGGAATCATTTCCGCTGGAATAGCCCCCTTTATTTTTTTTGGAATGTTTTCTGTCTGATTTTCTTCCCATGAGGGGTGTATTTTTTCTTAAGGTAAAAAGAATTGGATGCTCAACGGCATCAATCCTTGTGATCTTTTTTTGAATCTTCTGCGGGCACAATCTCGATTTCCAGTTCGTCGAGTTGAGGATGCATGGCCATGTAGATTCGTGCGGTCACTTCCACATCTCGTTGGCAGTATTTTTTGATTTTTTCGAGGTCTTTTTCTTTGTAAAAAGTAGCATTGACCTCGCTGCCGTCGATGGATTCCTTGGAGGTAGGAATCCCGAAAACACCCGCCAAGAGCTCTAATCGCGTGTAATATTTGTAATCACCAAAACGCCAAAGCTCCATGGTATCCAAATGCCTCACTTCCCAAGGCTTTTTCCCAGCGATGTGAAGCGGTTCGGGAAGGGCGATCCCATTGATCAGCATGCGTCGGCAGAGGTAGGGAAAGTCAAATTCCTTGCCGTTGTGCGCGCAGAGGATCCATTTTTTCTTCTCTAACAAGGCTTTAAACTCCAGTAAAAGTTCCCTTTCTTCCTCATGCGCAAAAACCTTGGAACGGAAATAGAGCTTTTTCTCTTTCTTTTTGGTCTGAAAAAAGCCCGCACCCACACAGATGACCTGCCCAAATTCGGCATGGATTCCCGCTCGGTCAAAATAGAGGGAACCTGGCTCCGGATTGGGGTTTTCGGTTCGGATCAATTTTTCTTTCTTGAGCCATTCGGGCTGAAGCCGTGGATCGAGGTCCTCAAAGTGTTCGGTTTGCGAAGCAGTCTCAATGTCCAAAAAAAGAATGTCGCTCAGGTGGTCTAAAAAATCTGCCATAGTGAGAAAAGGTTAACTGTGAAGGATGCCCTCCAATCCCAATTCCGGGATCATCCGGAGGTTGACAGGGTCAAAACTGCCCGGAGTAAAGATAAACTTTTTGTCAAAAATCTGATCCAGGATGTAATAGCTGACCCAGAATTCATTCGTTAAGGCAAAGACCGCCGGATTGATGGGTTCCACTTTGGCAACGGACTCAGAACCAAGTTCCTCGATCATGTGCCGAAGGGTGGAAGTTTGTCTTTTTTCCCCGTCCAAAATTCCGTAGCCTTTGGAGGTAACCATCACAGTGCTCAGTTCGATGAGGTTGAGATTGATGAGGTAGACGGCCCATTCGGTACCGGTTGGTTTTTCTTCTTTGGCGATGGCTAGTTTTACTCCTGTGACGGGTGAGAAGTCGATGTCTTTCTTCATTTTACTTCAATCAAATTCATTTTAAAAAGGTCAACTAAGTGTTTTTTGACCTTGTTTTTTGCTTCAGTTTCATCTACTGACTTTCCCAGTTCCAGATGAAGGGAGGTCACAGCTTTGTCATCAATGCCGCAGGGAATGATGTGTCCAAAGTAGGAGAGGTCTGCATTGAGATTAAACGCAAAGCCATGCATAGTCACCCATCGGCTGGATTTTACCCCCATGGCGCAGATTTTACGTGGATTTTTTTGCTCAACATGGTCTAACCATACTCCTGTCAATCCCTCAATCCGTCCAGCTGAGATTCCATAATCTGCCAAAGTCAAAATGATGGCTTCCTCCAATAACCGGAGGTACTTGTGGATGTCGGTGAAGAAATTATCCAAGTCTAAAATCGGATACCCGACCAATTGTCCCGGTCCGTGGTAGGTGATATCACCGCCCCGGTTGATCTTGTAATACGACGCATGGTGCTGCACCAGTCCAGAATCATCCAAAAGCAGATTTTCCGGTTTTCCGCTTTTTCCTAGAGTATAAACATGGGGATGCTCCACAAACAGCAGGTAGTTGGGCGTAATCACTTGCTCCTCGGGAGGGAGATTTCGGTTCTTGATTTTTTGGGCAACGATCTCGGCGAAAATTTTCTCCTGATAATCCCAAGCCTCCTGATAGTCCATGCGGCCTAAGTCTCGGAATTCTACCGTTTTGTTGATATTTTCGTTCATGGGGCTTCCTTCTGGAATTCTTTTTCAACAGCCCTTTTTGCTGTATCGTTCTTCGATTTTTCAAAATTAACCAATAAATCCCATGGCAGAACACAATGACACCGGAAGACTGGCCGAGCAGCTTGCTGCTGATTGGCTGGTGAGTAAAGGTTACGAATTGTTGGATACTAACTATCGGTATGGACATGCCGAGATTGATTTGATCATGAAGTACAAAGGGCTTCTGATTTTCATTGAAGTCAAATTCCGTTCAGGCACGGGGTTTGGCTTCGCAGAGGAGTTTGTTGATTCGACCAAGAAAAAACTGCTTGTCAAGGCTGCCGATCATTATATCCATGAAAAAGACTGGCACAAAGACATCCGTTTTGACATCGTAGGCGTTTACAAAGACCGAAGCGGAAACTTCAATTTTCGACAGTTTGAGGATGCGTTTTATTGAAGGCTTTCGACTTTTTGTCAAGTTATTTGCAGTAAAAGACCGAAGACTGATGAGGGAAAATCGAAGTATGCCAGTATTCAAGATTAAATTGATTTCGAACTTTAAATAAAGTTCTGTTAGTATAGAGTATGTTCCATAATTATTCAATCACCCAATAAAACTCATTTACCCTATGAAAAATTTATTTCTCCTTCTCGTCTTTACTTTATTTTCGGTTGTGGCATTTCCTCAGGATGATGAAAAAGACGAAAAAATCATGGCTGACTCAGAAGATGCCAAGGCTGCATTTATCAAAGATGACTCTGGCATGGCTGACTTCTTTGCGGATTCCTTTGGTTACATTATCCTTCCCAACGTCGGCAAAGGGGCCTGGGGAGTAGGAGCCGCGGCTGGAAATGGAGTTGTTTTTGAAAATGGAAAGCACATCGGCTTTGCCCGGATGACTCAACTTACTATTGGATTCCAGGCCGGAGGGCAGGCGTATTCTGAGGTGGTCTTTTTCGAGACCAAGGAAGCTTTTGAGCGTTTTAAAGAAGGAAAAGTAGAAATGTCAGCTCAAGTATCTGCGGTAGCAGCTGCTTCAGGTGCTTCGGCCAATGCCAAGTATAACGAGGGCGTGTTGGTCTTCACACGAACCAAAAAAGGGTTGATGTATGAAGCGTCGGTAGGAGGGCAGCAGTTTAAGTTTCGAGCCAAGTAATCAATCCCGTCGGTAGACTAGATTGCCTTCTTTGTCCCATTCCGCCCGGATATATGGGCGGAAATTTTTGGTGTAGGGTGCTTCTTGGTATTGGATCTCCCGCTTGCGGATGGCCTTGGTGTTTTTGGTGTCCCAATACTCTGTCCAAAGGCCTACCTTTTCTCCGTATTTGTATTCGCCAGTGACGGCGACTTGTTGATTCTCGTAGAAATGGAAATAATTGCCCTCTTCTAGTCCATATTGAATCGGGATAATTTTTTCTACAGACTTCGAGGTTTCATTGAAATAGGTGATTTTGGATTCCCTTGGCCAGCCTTCGCTGAAATGGGCTTTGTCCTGTAGCACACTTCGATCATCAAAAACCATCCAGGTCTTGTGCTTCATTCCGTAATAAAACATGCCGCTTTCCACGACCGTTTCGTTAACCATTCGCTCGTAAGGGCCGTGAAGGAGGTATCCTTGCCCGGGAGTGAATCCTTCTGTTCGTATTGCTTTTTCTTTGGTGTCAAACCAATACACATCCCGGATATAGGGGTTGGGCTGTCGGTCCGCATCCGTGTAGTTGAAAAATTCCAGGTACTCCTGCCCACGGATGGTTCGACGGGTGTAGCCTTTCATGGTTTTGACGCCGAACCAGATGTTTTTCCTTGCATTTTTCTTCTTCTCTTTTTTTTCCTCCTTTTCTTTATCCTCATCAAAAAGTAAAAGTGGGGCTACTGTAGGAAGAAGCGCTGAACTAACAACTCCTGAAGAATCCGCATCCGCTTTTTTCTCTGCAGCATTCTTTTGGGCAAAAGTGACTTTGCTCACCATCAGGAAAAGGAAGAGAAAAACAGAAAGGTGCTTCATAATCGATGAAGAAACGGCAGGATCAGCCAACTATTTTGTTCAAAAATAACATTCTGTTTGATTTTAACTTGAATTTTCTCATCCCCAACTTCCATTAGAAAAATGTGTAACACCTATCAGGTTTTTCTCCATTGGTTTACTTAATCCCCTATTTCATGATCTATTCCATAGGATTGTTTAGAATTTATAATCTTCTGGCTATTTTTGAGGAATTTGTAAAAAAATCAATCAAAAAATGAATTCTATTCTATCAGATCGCATCCTGAATATGGAAGAGTCGGCGACTCTCGCTATGGCAAAAAAAGCGAGAGAGCTCAAGGCTCAGGGTATTGACATCATCAGTCTCAGCTTGGGGGAGCCGGATTTCAAGACTCCTAAACACATCCAGCAGGCTGCCAAAGATGCGATCGATGAAGGAAAATATTTTGCTTATCCACCAGTGGCAGGGTATCAGGATCTCAGAGAGGCGATCGCTAAAAAGCTCAGAGAAGAAAACAATATTTCTGAAGCTAAAGCCGAACACATCGTGGTGTCTGTGGGGGCCAAGCATTCGATCGCCAATACCTTCATGTGTATCATCAATGAAGGTGATGAGGTGGTAATCTTTTCTCCATATTGGGTGAGCTATGCAGAAATTATCAAGCTTTGTGGAGGTGTACCTGTCTTGATCGAGGGTACGTTGGAAAACAACTTCAAAGCGACAGCAGCACAGTTGGAGGCAGCGATTACGCCAAAAACCAAAGCGGTGATCTATTCTTCTCCTTGTAACCCAACGGGTTCAGTTTTCTCTCAGCAAGAGTTGGAAGCTATCGCGGCAGTAGTGATGAAGCATCCAAACATGGTAGTGATTGCGGATGAGATCTATGAGTTGATCAACTTCACAGGAAAAAACTTCAGCATCGCTTCCCTTCCGGGTATGTTTGAAAGAACGGTGACGGTCAATGGTTTCTCCAAAGGCTATGCCATGACAGGCTGGAGAGTGGGTTACATCTGTGCTCCTTTGGAAATCTCCAAAGCCGTAGAAAAAATGCAGGGACAGTTTACTTCAGGTAATACCGGTATAGCCCAGCGTGCAGCATTGGCAGGTATCGCCGGAGATCAGACCCCTTCTCAGGAGATGGCTGAGCAATATTTGAAGCGTAGAGATTTGGTGTTGGGACTGTTGAGAGATATTCCGGGCATCAAAACTCACGTGCCCGAAGGAGCCTTTTATTTCTTCCCGGATGTGACTGCTTTCTTTGGAAAGTCTGCCCATGGACACAGCGTGGCCAATGCAGATGATCTTTGTCTCTATCTGTTGGCAGTCGCTAACGTATCCTTGGTGACCGGTTCTGCTTTTGGAGCACCTAACTGCGTCCGTATTTCTTACGCAGCATCCGAAGCTGAATTGATTGAAGCAATGAAGCGAATCAAAAAGGCGCTGGGCGATCTAGCCTAATTCGATTGAAAATCTATTCAAATTGCCCCGGCGAAAGTTGGGGCATTTTTTTTTGCCTTGACATAAAGCCCTAATTTTGACCAAATCTTTTCTCATGGCCGAAGTACTCGTCATCACTCCCGTAAAAAACTCCATCGAAACGACCCTTGACACGGCCAAAGCAATCGCTTCTTCTACGGTCAAGGTTCATCATGTCATTTTCAATGACTTCAGTTCGATTGAGACCAAAACGAAATTGGAGGAGAAAAAGGCAGAAATCGGCTACGAATTGATCCATATTGAGGATCTTACCGATCATCCCTCTCCCAATTACAAGTTGGTGCTTCAGCTTTCGCAGAAGCGAGCTCTGAAGGAAAACCTTCCGCTTTTGGTGATCGAATCTGATGTGGTAGTGAAGCCGGATACCATCGAAAAGCTGCTTCAGGCGCTTAATGCTCAATCTAAATTAGGCTTGATCGGCTCCGTGACGGTAGATGAAAGTGGCGTAGTCAATTTCCCTTACCTCAAGTTTAAAGGAGTGAAAGAACCGGTGATCGATACGCAGCGGAGTTTGAGCTTTTGCTGTACGTTGTTCTCTCTTGAGTTTTTGAAAAGCTATGACTTCACAGGCTTGGATGAGGCCAAAGATTGGTATGATACCTTCATTTCAAAGAAAGCAATCGAGCTTGGATTCAAAAACACGGTACTCATGAATACACCTGTTTGGCACCGACCACATGCAAGTCGGCCTTGGAAGCAGCTCAAATACACCAATCCGTTGAAATATTACTTTCTGAAATTCTGGAAGGGGCTGGATAAAATTTAATTAGAGTTTCCCAATTAGCTTCAGCAGCGTATTATATGGCTTGGACCAGGTCCGCTGAAACCGAAGCGGCCCATTTAACTCTCTTTCAAAAAAATCCAGATGTTTGGCATTGAGGTAAGCAATTCGTTCCCGCTTCTTCTGGTTTGTTCCTGTCTTTTTTCGCTTGCTAGTAGGAGTGAGTCGGTATAAAAAACCGACAAAAGGAAGTTGAATCACCTCGCCGCCGTTTTTGAGCATTTTGATCCAAAATTCCCAGTCTTCCCGGCCCATTTTCATGTCTTCCGAGAAGCCCCCGACGGCTTCTGCATCTGATTTTCTGAACAGCGCTGCCACAAAGATCATGTTGTCTTTAGCCAGTTGATGCCGGCTGAAAGGCTTTAGTTTCCAAGGTTTTTGGCTTTGCTCGTTGAATTTGACAGCTTGGCAATAAACTACTTTTACCTCAGGATTGGATTCCAGTGTTTCAATTGCATCTTGGATGTAATTTTCCGCGATGAGATCATCTCCGTCGAGGGGCAAGATATATTTTCCTTTTGCGTGAGCAATCCCATTATTTCTGGCTTTGGCTACGCCTCCGTTGGGTTGGGCGATGACTTGAATTTCGGGGTGGTTGACCTCTAGTTTTTTTGCTATTTCCATTGAGTTGTCGGTAGAGCCGTCATTGACCAAGACGATCTCCAAGGGCCGATAGCTAGAGGCTAGGGCAGATTTCACCGTCTCCTCGAGGTATTTCCCCTGATTGTAGCAAGGGATAATGATAGAGATCAATGGGCGGATCATGCTTGGAAATAGGAAGCAAACTTCCCAAGAGGGGATTTAAGTGCCAACGTATTTGGGCCAAACTTTCTGGTCTTATACCCTTGGGTCTCCAAAAGGGAAAGACAGGATTGGTAGTCGGCAGCATCTAGCCCTACATTTTCAAAAACAATGGCTTGAGGCTGAGTTTGGGCAATGTCAAAAATTCGAATCACCTCCAAGTCATATCCCTCTGCATCGATTTGTAGGAGGTCAATTTTTTTGATCTGGTACGTTGCCATCAAGGTAGCGGGCGAGATGACCTGCACCTGTTCTTCCTCAATCCACTTGCTTTTGTCTGTTGGAATGTCAATTCCAAACCGTTTACAATTGAATGTGACAATGCCATCTTCAAAAGCCTTTTCAATTTTTTCCTTGGAGAATGAAGCTAAACCGGTAGCCCATCTCATGGTCGAAAAGCCGATTTTGTATAGGGGGAGAGAGCCGTCTTGTTTTCCAATAGCTGCGCAAACTGAATGGATTCCTTTGTTTTTGGCGTAGATTTTTTTCAAATACTGATGATAGACATCAGGTTGTGGCTCCAGAAGCACCCCATTCCATTCGTCTCTTTTGATAAACTTGTGGATCGGATCATGAGTAATCCCATCATTGGCCCCTATTTGGATGACCGTGAAATCTCCTTTTTTTGAAAGAGAATACTCACTCAAAAATTCACTTAGAGATCCCTGTTTTGGTTTATAAAAATGGCGATAAAAGCCAATAAATAAGGGATGGTTAGAAGCACTTAAATTGAACCTTAAAGCCTTCCATTTTTCTTGTAATTTTCTTTTTGTCTTAAAAGAGGGAGAATTGGAGGAAGACATAGGAGTGGATTTGCTGGCTTAAGTCAAGAAATGAATTTAATCAATCTTCAAAATTAAGCTTTTTAGCACCAAAGGGGTGTTAATTTTTTTCCTTTAAAGTATTTATATCTAATTGGTAAATCACTCCGGTTTTTTGCCGATTGAATTAAAAATTTCCCTTTTTGTATCAAAAAATACGTTTTGAGGTTCATTCTATAAGACAATTATTTTTTCTTTTTTAAAGAAAAGTGCAAACAAAAATTTGATTAATTAAACTTGAATCGTATTTTCGAAACGGTGATTAACAACTTTTCTCAAGTTTGCTTTTTCTAAAAATGCGATTCCATGGAATCCATTTTTCGAACTCCTTCCTTTGAAAGGGCTTTGGCTAACCCCAAAGCCCTTTTTTATTTACATTTGGTCACCGTTCAATAAACTTTGGTATGCACCACTATTTGCTGTTTGCGTGGATCTTATTTTTTGCCCTATCCAAAGAGAGCCAAGCCCAGTCCAAATTGGATTCTGCCTTTATCGATTACGATGAAGAGGTGATGGTGACTCGATTTTACTTTTCCAAAAAATTCACCGATTTCAAAATTCCACAAATGGAGGTCAGGTATCGACCAAACTCAGGTTTAAATACCGGGATTGGATTCACTTACCAGCGTTTTACTTTGAATGTGGCCGTTCCCCTATCTTTTCTGAACCCCAATCGGGAAAGGGATTTTCCCGGATTTCTGGACCTTCAAGGACACTTTTACCCTGTGAATTGGATGGTGGATTTCTTTGGGCAGTTTTATAGTGGGTATAAAATCCCGGATTGGCAGGGGAGCGGCAGGTCATATCTTAGACCGGATATTGGGTTGTTGAAAGTAGGGGCTCATGTCAATTACATCTTTTTTGGAGACCGGATTTCCATCAATGCGGCCATGCATCAATCAGAGATTCAAAAGAAATCGGCAATTTCTCCATTGGTTGGGTTTGAGGTTTATCGGGCAAGGGTATCCGGAGATTCTTTGATTATTCCGCAAGAGTTGACTCCTGATTTTAATTATTCACGGGCTGATTTTTTGCATCTGGGACCTAATGTTGGTGTCTTAGGAACCCTTGTTTTTGGCAAAGGATTTTTCGCTACCGGGGCACTTTCAGGAAATATAGGTGCGGGTCATTCCTGGCTAGAAGGAGGAAATGGAATAAGAGAGAGCGATTGGAGCATTCTCTTGGGGTACCATTTTAGAGGCTACATCGGGTACAATGGTTCGAAGTTTGGATTTAATCTCAACTACGTTTACAAAAATCTCAATCTGAATCCTGTCAGAGAGCTAGAGCAGTCTGCTGACACAGGCAATTATCGACTCAACCTTGTTTATAAAATTCGCCCAGGAAAAAAGTTTGCCAAGACCTTTGACAGATTCAATCCGACTAGAATTCTTTGAAATTGGTCGGGAGGCGAAAGAAGAATTTTTAGCTTTGAATTCTAATCAATTCCCTTTTCTATGAACGATCCATTTGGTATTCATCAAAGTCTCAAAAATCTTGGCATCAATCCGACTAACCTTGGTTCTTCGACCGGGTTGACATGGTTGGATTCAGGTGAAAGCTATTTTTCTTCAGATTCTCCTGTGGATGGTCAAGTCATCGCAAAAGTTCAAGAGGCATCCGAAGACACCTATGAAGCGATAATTGCTCAGGCATCGGTAGCTTTTGAGAAATGGAGACTAGTGCCTGCTCCGCATCGGGGCGAGATCGTGAGAGAAATCGGCAATGCACTCCGTGAAGTCAAAGCCGATCTAGGCAAACTCGTCTCCTACGAGATGGGTAAATCCTATCAGGAAGGATTAGGCGAAGTGCAAGAGATGATCGATATCTGTGATTTTGCTGTGGGGCTCTCTAGGCAACTTTATGGATTGACCATGCATTCGGAGAGGCCTGGACACCGGATGTACGAGCAATGGCATCCGTTGGGGATTGTAGGGATCATATCTGCATTCAATTTTCCTGTCGCTGTATGGTCTTGGAATGCAGCGTTAGCTTGGGTCTGCGGAGATGTCTGTCTCTGGAAACCTTCGGAAAAGGCACCGCTTTCTGGAATCGCTTGCCAGCATATTGTTGCCAAGATTTTTGAGAAGCATGGATTCCCTGAGGGTATTTCCAATTTGATCATAGGTGATTATAAAATCGGTGAGCTGATATCTCATGACTCGAGAGTTCCTTTGGTATCTGCGACCGGATCTACTCGGATGGGTAAATTGGTGGGAAAAGCTGTAGGTGAACGATTGGGGAGATCCTTGCTTGAATTGGGAGGAAACAATGCGATCATCATCACCGAAAATGCCGACTTGGATATGGCAATCCGCGGAGCGCTTTTCGGAGCAGTGGGTACAGCCGGGCAGCGATGCACTACGACCCGCCGCCTCATCATTCATTCCAATGTATATGAGGAGGTAAAGAGTAGGCTGGCTACTGCCTATTCCAAACTGATTATTGGTAACCCTTTGGACGAAAAAAATCATGTAGGCCCGCTCATTGATCAGGATGCGGTAAAAAATTACCTCTCTGCAATTGAAAGAGTGAAGGCAGAAGGAGGAAAACCTGTAGTTGAGGGTGAAGTCCTCTCAGGTGATGGGTTTGAGTCGGGATGCTATGTGAAGCCTGCCATCTATGAAGCCGAAAATCACTTCGAAATCGTGCAGCATGAGACATTTGCACCGATTCTTTATTTGATCAAATACCACACCTTGGCAGAAGCCATTTCCATACAGAATGGTGTGCCTCAAGGCCTTTCTTCAGCGATCATGACCACCAACATGCGTGAAGCTGAGGCTTTCTTGTCAGTAGCCGGTTCGGATTGCGGTATTGCCAATGTCAATATTGGAACTTCAGGCGCTGAAATTGGGGGAGCATTTGGAGGAGAAAAGGAAACCGGTGGTGGGAGAGAATCAGGTTCTGATGCTTGGAAAGCCTACATGCGCCGACAGACCAATACAATCAATTATTCAACTGCATTGCCTTTGGCTCAAGGGATCAAGTTTGATATCTAGACGTCCTACTGCCCTGTGATAATTACTTCACAGGGCTTTTTTTTGACTTTTTGGGCTTTCATCTGAAAGGAATTTCTTTAATTCCTCCAGTCGATTCTTTTCTTCCTCAGAAATTTTAGGGTAACTCAATTCCAGGTCTTCCAATGCTTTGATCATGGCCGAGGCCACTGCTAAGCGGGCATAGATTTTATTGTCCGCGGGGATGACGTACCAAGGCGCTTCCTTGGTGGCCGTTTTGCGGATCATTTCCTCATACACCTGCATGTATTCATTCCAGTATCCTCTCTCTTTAATATCATCATAGCTAAGTTTCCAGTTTTTGGAGGGTTCGTTGATGCGTTCCAGAAATCTGGCTTTTTGCTCCTCTTCTGATAGGTTGAGAAAAATTTTGATCACTTTGGTACCGTTTCTACTGAGGTGTTTTTCAAAATTTCGGATGTCTTCCATGCGTTCATCCCAAATTTTTTTGGTAATCAATTTGGAAGGAAGTCGTTGTTTCTGAAGCAGATGGTTGTGAACTCTGACTACCAGGACCTCTTCGTAGTAGGATCTGTTGAAAATTCCGATGCGGCCTCTTTCAGGTAGTTTTTTGATACATCTCCAAAGGAAATCATGATCCAATTCTTCATTGCTTGGGGCTTTGAAGGATGAGACTTGGCAACCTTGAGGGTTGATACCTGACATCACATGCTTGATGGCACCATCTTTTCCAGCGGCATCCATTGCCTGAAAAATTACCAGAAGAGACCAATTATCCTGGGCATAAAGTACCTCCTGCAAATGAGAAAGCATTTCAATTCCTTTTTCAAGGGCCTCTTTCATGATTGGTTTATCACTTGGGCCAAATGGAATTGTAGGATGGGTAGAATAATCTGAAAGTTTAAAATTTTCACCCTTTTCAATTTTGTAGGGTTTGGAGATTTTACCTCCGTGCTTGATGAAATCTAGCTTTTTCAGATTGGGGGTTTTTGGGTTATTTTTTTTCTTCATTTTCTAATGAATATTCCATCAAGTTCATTCATTCCAAAGGGGCCCTGCTGAATGATGAAGCGATGGGTTGTAGAAGGTAAAAAATTAAGCGTTAAAGTCAATTCATACCCTAGTCCAAATGAATTAAATAGTAGCTTTAAGTACATAAACAGGTGATCAAGAATTATGAAAAAAATATTGGTAGCTACTGGTGGGGGCGATTGTCCAGGCCTCAATGCGGTAATTAGAGGGATTGTGAAAAGAGCTTCACAGGAACAAGATTGGGAGGTTTGGGGGAGTTTTGAGGCTTTGAACGGCTTGATGGAAGAGCCTACCAGGTTAATCCGATTGGATGATAAAACGGTGGCAGGGATTCATGTATTGGGAGGTACCATTTTGGGAACAACTAATAAAGGTAACCCCATGAGCTATCCGGAGAAGCAGCCTGATGGAACTGTCAAAAAAATCAACCGGATACCTTGGCTTGTAGATCGGTTAAAATCTTTTGGTTTTGATGCGGTAATCAATATCGGCGGGGATGGCTCTCAAGCCATATCCCAAGCCATGTTTGAAGCAGGTATGCCCGTGATTGGTGTGCCCAAGACGATTGACAACGACCTCTCTTCAACAGACTTCACCTTTGGTTTTCAGACCGCAGTGCAGACAGCTTCGGATTCTTTTGACCGACTGGTGACCACGGCAAGTAGTCATCATCGGGTGATGATCATGGAAGTAATGGGCCGTGATGCAGGTTGGATTTCCCTCTATACAGCGATATCGGGTGGAGCTGAGATCTGCCTCATTCCTGAGATTCCATATGACCTCTCTGTAATTGTTGAAAAGATAAAAAGTAGGTATAACAAAGGTCGGGGGTTTGTAAACATTGTCATTGCTGAAGGTGCCAAAGCAAAGGATGGAACTATCACTGCTTCTCAAGGCGAAGAGGGTAGACATGCGGTCCGACTTGGTGGGGTTTGTTATACCTTGAGTCAGCAGTTGAAGGATGCAGGCTTGGAGGCGGATATCCGTGAGACAGTCCTTGGACATACCCAACGCGGAGGTACTCCGATTGCTTTTGACCGGGTGATTGCTTCTGTTTTTGGCGTAAAAGCAATGGAATTGGTCCTTGAAGGCAAATTCGGCCATTTGGTGGTGTTGAAAAACAATGATTATGCTGCCGTTCCTATCAAAGAGGCAATTAGCTCCTATAATTTTGTGGATCCCAAGGGGACTTTGGTCCAGGCTGCAAAAGGCCTTGGAATATCCTTTGGAGATTGATTGGAAGTAATTCCAAAATCGTAACTTTTGGAATTACTACTTTCTTTATGACCCAGCTAACCTCCTCCGTGGCAAGGCGATTTTCCTTCGTCTATGTCTTTATCTTCTGTATTTCCCAAGGGCTTCTTGCTCAAATACCAAAGCAGTTCCTTGAAATTTCTGTTTCTCCTGAGAAAAAAGACTGGCTTTATCAGGTAGGGGATAACGTAAATTTTCACGTCTCTGTGACCCAATCAGGCAGACCGGTAACCGTGGAGAATGTTAGATTTTTTGTCAAAGAGGAAAAAATGCAGCCCTTGCAAGAGGGCTCTTTACAATTAAAAGAAGGGAAAGCAACTATTTCCGCTCCTGGAATGAAGACTCCCGGATTTTTACGATGTGAGGTGTTTGCTACGATTGATGGTAAAGAATACAGGGGATTGGGTACAGCTGCTTTTGAACCAGAAAAAATCCAGCCGACGGTAAAAATGCCAGATGACTTCCAGAAATTCTGGGAGTCCGCCAAGGCGGATTTGGCTAAAATTCCAATGGAACCGAAGTTGATCCATCAGCCCGATAGAAGTACCGATGCAGTGGATGTGTACCATGTAAATTTCAGGAATGTGGGCAATAGTAGGGTATATGGAGTACTAACTGTACCGAAAGGAGGCGAGAAATTTCCGGCTATTTTGCAAGTGCCCGGTGCCGGGATCAGACCATATATGGGAGATATGGCAAAGGCTGCGCGGGGTGCAATTGTCCTCCAGATCGGGATTCATGGAATTCCGGTTGATTTATCACCTGATGTCTACGCCAACCTAAATGCAGGAGCACTCGGCGGTTATTGGAATTTTAATATCCAGGACAAGGATATCTATTACTACAAACGCGTTTATTTGGGTTGCATAAGATCCTTGGATTTCTTGGTGTCTTTGCCTCAGTATGATGGGAAAAATCTCGCAGTACAGGGAGGAAGCCAAGGGGGAGCTTTGTCCATCGTCACTGCCGCATTGGATGAACGAGTCAAATATTTATCTGCTTTTTATCCGGCGTTGAGTGATATGACAGGTTACCTACACGGAAGAGCAGGAGGGTGGCCGCACATGTTCACTGGGAAAGGCCTGGATTATTACAATTTCCCAAAGGCTATCGAAACATTAGGTTACTATGATGTGGTCAATTTTGCGCGAATCCTAAAAACTCCCGGATTTTATTCTTGGGGATTCAATGACGATACTTGTCCGCCTACTTCTTATTATTCTGCTTACAATCAAATAAAAGCACCTAAAGAGGTTTTTGTAGTCCCTGAGACAGGGCATTGGACTTATCCTGAGCAGGGAGCGAAGTCAGATAATTGGCTTTTTGAAAAATTGAAAGGCAACTAAAATTTCCGCAAGGCTGAGGCTTACCTTATGGGAAGCCTCAGGCTTATTGCCGGATAAGTTCCTGTTTTATTAGGCAGGGGAGTCTGGAGTGCCTGAGATTGAAGACTGAGTTTGGCTGCCGTCCGACCATTGTACCCTGAAGATAAGAAAAGCGGAATGCTAGCTAAAATGGATAGATTGCCTGTCCAAGTCAGGAAATTAACTACCCTCTGGTTATTGGTCCCATTCATGTAATCATACCGATTGGGAATAGCTATAGCCGTAATAAGTAAGGCGGTGCCTCCTCCTAAAAAGGCCATGCCTCCCTTATATTGGCTTTCACTTTTCTTCACAAGGTCTTCAAGTAAAGCTTGGTTTGGCTTGGCTCCCTGACCAAACCCATAAATGCTTATTCCAAAGAATAGAATAATAAAGAATAACTTTTTCATCTGTTTCTAATTTGATTTTTAATGGTCAGATAGCCTGTCCCGATCTTTCATCGGGAGAATGCCTAGGATAATCATTACCCGGGGTGAGAAGCATGTTCTCATGGGCATTTCATGGGTTT
This sequence comes from Algoriphagus aquatilis, assembly GCF_042657405.1. Lineage (NCBI taxonomy): Bacteria > Pseudomonadati > Bacteroidota > Cytophagia > Cytophagales > Cyclobacteriaceae > Algoriphagus > Algoriphagus aquatilis. Next base: position 36,550 of record NZ_JBHSKS010000008.1, on the reverse strand, counting down.
AGGGTTGGAGATTGAGTGGGATAGAAAAATTCAAGGATGGGTAATTTTGAGAAACTATGCCGTTAGGTTGAGCCGAGGCAATGCTGGCTATTCCTAAACTCAGTTTACCTGCTTTTTTTCCTTTGGATGCAGAACTTACTAAAACAGGGATGCTCACCAATGTGGAAACTGTGCCTGCCAGCATGAGTGTTACGCCGGAACCTAACACAAAACCCGAACCCTCATTCCATCCAGCGCCAAACATAGCTGTTCCCAAAAGGCCAGCTCCAATTCCTGATCCTAGCATGATCAGGCCGGTCTTTTTCTGTTTTTCACTTTGTTTCAGGTATTCTTCCGCGAGTTGCCTTTGTGTGTCTGATTGAGCAAACAGGGAAGTGGAGCCAAGTACCAAGGCTAGAAGTAGGACAATTATTCTTGCGTTCATAGTCTTCAGTTAATGGATATAAGATAGGTCAAATAATTCTAAAAACAGTAAGCAGATCGGGACAGTGTTGGTAAGGTAAAGTAGTCTTCCCATATGGTTTTGTGATTACTGTGAGAAACAGAAATCGAATGTATCTTTATAAATTAAGAATTCATAAAATGAGGATTTATGATTTAATTGGTTTGACTACTGAAACATGGATGCAGTTAATATTAATTTTTCATTAAAATCTGTATCTTAAAATACTTTTAAAAAAACTCAATTATGCCTGCACAACCCTTAGAGTTGATTTTGGCCAGACAGTTTGGAGACAGTATCAGTCTTCCTGTTTTTCTGGTTGATCCTGAAGGTAACCTGCTCTTTTACAATGAACCCGCTGAAGTGATTTTTGGATTAAAATTCAATGAAACAGGGGGCATGCGATTAGAAGAATGGGCTACGGTATTCAAACCCTGTGACCGTAATGGAGATCCTCTTCCTCCAGAGTCTTTGCCTTTAGTCAAAACGCTTTCCAACCAACTACCTGCAAACGGGGAGTTTTTTGTAGATAGCCTCACGGGTGATAGGAATTTTATCTCAGTGAGTACCTTTCCCATCATCAGCAGGACGAAGCGCTTCTTGGGTGCAATGGCCGTTTTTTTAAAATCCCAAGAGCAATGAAAATCAAGGTTTGGGGTTGTCGTGGATCTCTTCCCTCTCCAGATCCCGACAATTATCGATATGGTGGAAATACCTCATGTATTCAGGTAACCCATGGCGAAACCTGCATTATTTTGGATGCAGGTTCAGGCATCATGAGGTTGGGTAGATTTTTAAATCCTGCTATCAAAGAAGTACATATCCTGCTTTCTCATTTGCACATTGACCATACGATGGGCTTGGGGTTTTTTCAGCCTCTTTACAATCCACAGGTAAAGGTTCATTTGTGGGGGCCTTCTTCAGGGCAGGAACCCTTGCTTTTCCGATTGAGAAGATATTTTTCTCCGCCATTATTTCCTGTCAAGCTCAGTGAATTGCCGCGTCACCCGGAAGTACATGAGTTGGGAGATGAGGAATTTAGGATCGGAGATATCCAGGTAAAATCTGAATTTATTTGTCATCCCGGTCCCACTTTGGGATACAGATTGACAGCGGATAATAAATCCATGGCCTATCTGCCAGACCATGAAGTAATGTTGGGATCTTCGGATTTTCCCAAACAACCAGAATGGACAAGTGGATTTGATTTGGCCAATAAAGTGGATTTGCTTTTTCATGATGGTGCTTACACCTCCAAAGAGTATGTAGGAAAAATGGGCTGGGGTCACTCTTCTATCCGTGATGCTATCCTATTTGCTAAAATGTGCCAAGTGAAAAAGCTATCTGTATTCCATCATGAGCCTACCCGTACAGATGAACAGGTTTACAGGCTTTTACAAGAGGTGCTTCAGCAAGGTGATTTAAATTTTGAATTGGAAATGTGCGCAGAAGGCAATACCTATGAATTGTGAGCTCTAACCCCATTTTCTCTAAATCAAAAGAGCCGATCAGATCTTGATCGGCTCTTTTGATTGATTTTGAGAATTATTCTCCGCCTGAAGGTTTTAAAGAAGTAGAGGCTAAAATTTTATCCGCTTCGTCAAATAGATTCAAGGCTTGCTGATAAACCTCATTGATATCGTTGATGACTTTGTAGAAGGCGTTGTCATCGTAGATTTGACGGCCTAAGTGTGCCTTTACCAGAATTCTGAGGTATTCTTTTGATTTGTTGAAATCTTTAGAATCAAATTCCACCTTATTCTTTTTGCCATATTCTACCAATTCCATCAGCATGGCATCGCTTACCTTGAAGCTGGTGTAATAGCTGTCCAATGACATGGAGGAGAAGTTGGCTTTATTTTTATTGACATAATCCAGGATAAATTCTCTCGAAGAGTCGGTGTTGAACAATTTGGTGACATAGACACTGTTCATGGTAGTGTCCAGAGGCACGAAATAATCCGGCATGATCCCTCCGCCTCCATAGACTACTCTGCCTTTTTTAGTTTCATATTTGAGGCTGTCATTGAATTTGATGCTGTCGGCGGAGAAAAACTCACCATGCTCGTAGCGGTTCATCCAATCTCGCTCATAAGCCTCGTAGTTGCTGTCGTAAGGCTTTTGGATGGATCGACCTGAAGGCGTAAAGTATCTTGCAATAGTCAATCTCAACTCGGCTCCGTCGGAGAGGTCAATCGGCATTTGTACCAGTCCTTTTCCAAACGATCTTCTACCCACAATCAGTCCACGGTCATTGTCCTGAACTGCTCCTGCTAAAATTTCTGAAGCTGAAGCGGAGCCTTCATTGATCAAAATGATCACAGAGCCTTCTTCAAACATCCCCGGCTTGAAAGCAAATGCTTTTTGGCTGTACTGACTCACTTTGCCTTCTTGGGATACGATCAAATCCCGATCTCCTAGTAGCTCATCAGCCATATTGATGGCAGCCCCCATGTAACCTCCTGGGTTGCCTTGCAGGTCGATGATGAGTTTCTTCATCCCTTTGGTCTGAAGATCACTTACCGCTTTCTTGAATTCTTCATAAGTAGTGGCAGCAAATCGGGTCACCTTAATATAGCCTACTTCTTTGTTGACCATGTAGGAGGCATTGATGCTGTATTGCGGGATTTTGTCTCGTGTGATCTCGTAGGTGATCAAATCGGATGAATTCTTTCGCTTGATGTCCACCAATACTTTAGAGCCGCGAGGGCCTCTCAAGTAGTCAAATACATCACGGTTGGTGATGCCAATGCCGGCCACATTTTTCCCGTCTACTCTGATGATTTGGTCACCCGATTGAATGCCCAAAGCCTCAGAAGGACCTCCGGTAAGTGGTGCTACTACATAGATCGTGTCTCTGATGATTCCAAATTCTACCCCGATCCCGTCAAACTCGCCCTCAAGTTGTGACTGCGCCAAAGAAGCGTCCTTGGCGGGGATATAGCTAGAGTGTGGATCCAGCTTTTCGAGCATTTTATTGATGCCATATTCTACCAGCTCATTGGTATTGACACTGTCCACATAGTCTCTGTTGATATAGGTCATGATTTCCTGCAGCTTATACAGTGCTGCACGAAGGTCATTTTGGTTTCCTTTTGGCTCAGCAAAAGTCGCCCCGATCCAGATGCCGGCAGAGATGGAAAGTGCCAATAAAATGGGTAGACGGATTTGCGCCTTAGTGTTTTTGGTTTCGCTCACGGTTACTTTCTTTTTCTTCTCGAATAAACTCAAACTACAGTAAAAAGATTGATCCTTAAAATTGATTTTAGATAAAATTAACGATTCATTATACGGGCTTGTCAGATAAAGGTCAGATTTATTCCCCGCTTTTCATTCAAAAAAAATTATTTTTGTCCAATGCAATTCAATCGGGATTTTGAAAAGGCTTCGGTAGGTGATTTAGTTTCTGAAAACTATGTTTTCGCTGCCGTTCTGCATTATTTCGGAATCAGCTTTTACCAATATCCGACTGACTCACTGGAGAAAGTTTGCCTCAAACATAAAGTCAATCCACGTCAGCTAATCGCCCAACTCGAAAGCTGGGCGAAAGAAAAAGATCCTTCTTTAGAGGATTTGTACCTCAATCCTATTGAGCTTTTAGTCGCCTACCTCAAAAAGAAGCATTACTACTTCGTCCGACAGGAACTTCCTTTTTTATCCAACCTCATTTCAGGGATTAAACCAGATGTCGGTTACGAACAGTTGATGGCAGACTTGAGGATCATGTTCCCCCTATTTGTCGAGGACTTTATACACCATATCCATGAGGAAGAAAGCCGACTATTTAAGCGGATAGAGTTGCTCCAAGATATAGAGGAAGGGGAGTTTAGTACACGTGATGCCTTGACCATTTTGGAAAAAGACCCTGTCCACCATTTGGCGGATCAACACGAAATCCACGATGACGAGATGGAAGGGATCAGAAGGTTGACCAAGGACTATTTTTTGGCAGAAGATGCTCCGCTCACGATGAAAGTGCTCTACCATGAGCTTCAAAACTTTGAGAAAGAACTTTCCATTCATGCCAAAATCGAAGACGAACTACTCTTTCCCAAAGCTGTGGAGCTAGAAAAAGAGGCCCTAAGAAGGATACGCAAACAAATTCAGACCAACTGATGGCTAGGGTACTTGCGATCGATTTGGGAACCAAACGAACTGGGCTCGCTGTTACCGATCCGCTGAAGATTACAGCGAATCCATTGGAGACCATCGAGACGGATAAATTGCTTACCTATCTCCAAGCATACTGCGCCAAAGAAGAAGTGGAAGCCTTAGTGCTTGGTCATCCCACGCGACTCAATGGCCAAGACAATGAGATGACGCCCAAAGTCCTGAAGTTGAAAGAGGACTTGGAAAAAACATTTCCCAATAAAAAAATCGTCTTGATCGACGAGCGATTCACATCCAAGATGGCCATGCAAACCATGATTGCCATGGGCAGCAAGAAAAAAGACAGAAAAGAAAAGGCTGGGAATCTGGATAAGGTTTCCGCTGCCATTATTCTACAATCCTATTTAGAAAGACAATGATTTACCCGATAGTCGCTTACGGCAATCCAATTTTGAAGAAAGAGGCAGAAGACATTGCCGAAGGCTCTGATATTTCTCAATTGATCAAAGACATGTACGCTACGATGGACCATGCCAATGGCGTGGGTCTTGCGGCACCGCAGATCAATCAGGGAATTCGCCTTTTTGTCATCGACAGCTCGCTTATGCTCGATGAAGACGATGAGGAAAAGGGAATCCGAAGAGCATTTATCAATCCGATAATTTTGGATGAATACGGGGATAATTTCGGCTTTGAAGAAGGCTGTCTCAGCATTCCTGATGTACGTGCGGAAATCATCCGTCCTGAAAAATTGACCATTGAGTACTATGATGAAAACTGGAATTTGAAAGAAGAAGAGTTTTCAGGAATGACTGCGCGCGTCATCCAACATGAGTACGATCACCTGGAGGGAATCTTGTTTGTAGATTACCTAAAGGGTCTCAAGAAACGCCTCATCCAATCCAAACTCATCGACATCAGCAAAGGAAAAGTACCTGCTGATTATCGGATGATCTACCCGCTGAAATGATGAATAAAAGCCCGGAACTCCGCATCGCACTGGTTCAGACGGACCTGCATTGGCAAGATAAAACAGCCAATCTCGCTATGTTGGAAGAGAAAATCTGGGGTATCCAAGGTCAATGTGACTTGATCATTTTGCCGGAAATGTTTCCTACAGGATTCAGCATGGAAGCTCAAAAGCTCGCTGAACCGATGAATCTTCACATTCACAAATGGATGAAACAGCTTGCCGCTCAAACAGGCGCTGTGGTTACGGGAAGTGCGATTTTGACAGAGGGAGGAAAATTCTTTAATCGACTCCTTTGGGTAAATCCGGACGGATACACCGAGCACTACGATAAGCGCCATCTGTTCCGCATGGCCAACGAGCACGAGACCTATGCTATGGGCAAAAAGCTTCCCATATTTACGTTGAAAGGATGGAATCTTTGCCCTCAGATCTGTTACGATCTTCGGTTTCCTGTGTGGTCCCGAAATGGCTGGGAAGACGGTATCGCTGGCTACGATGTTCTTTTTTATGTGGCCTCTTGGCCTGCAGCAAGGATTTCAGTTTGGGATGCACTTTTGCCAGCCCGTGCCATTGAAAATCTGGCTTACTCTATCGGAGTCAATCGAGTTGGAATAGATGGAAACGACATTGCTTACAATGGGCATTCTGCAGCTTTTGATTTCAAAGGAGAGAAGATCACGAATTTGGGAGAAACTGAGTCGATCGTAATACTCACCCTTACAGCTGAAAACCTGGAAATCTACCGATCGAAATTCCCCGCTTGGAGAGATGCGGATTCCTTTCAAATCCTCTAAAAACCGCCTTTCACTATCGGTTTCGATTCCGTAAACGGAGTTTGAAACCGTGCTAATTTTCGTATTTTAGGGCCGAAAATTTCGACCCTGTTTTACTTTTCCTCTGCTGGCAAACCTATTCTGGCCACCTTTTCAAAAGCAAAACAGAACCATTCACCTAAGCATCCTATTCACATCATGAGTAAATCTCCCAAAATTCTCTACACGCTGACTGATGAGGCACCTGCATTGGCGACCTATTCCCTTTTGCCAATCGTCCAAGCTTTTACCAACTCTGCCGGCATCCAAGTAGAAACCCGTGACATTTCACTTTCCGGACGAATCATTGCAAATTTCCCTGAGTTTTTGAAACCTGAGCAGCAAATCAATGATGACCTAGCTGAGTTGGGACTAATCGCCACGACACCAGAAGCCAACATCGTGAAGCTTCCAAATATTTCTGCTTCTGTTCCTCAGTTGAAGGCTGGGATCAAGGAACTTCAGGCGCAAGGTTATACCCTTCCTGATTATCCGGAGGAGCCAAAAACAGAAGAAGAAAAATCCATTAAAGCGAAATACGACAAAATCAAAGGTTCTGCGGTGAACCCAGTGCTTCGTGAGGGTAACTCTGACAGAAGAGCCCCATTGGCGGTGAAGAACTATGCCAAGCAGCACCCGCACTCGATGGGTAAATGGTCGGCTGATTCTAAATCCCACGTGGACAGCATGACTGGTGGCGACTTCTATGGAAGTGAAAAATCCATGACCATGCCTGCTGCAACCACGGTTTCAATCGAACTTGTTGGAAAAGACGGCAAAAAAGAAGTACTCAAGTCAGGTTTGAAATTGCAAGAAGGTGAAGTAATTGATGCTTCTACTTTGAGCATTTCTCAGCTGAAGGCGTTCTTGAAAAAAGCGAAAGAGGATGCCAAAGCCCAGGGAGTACTTTTCTCCCTACATATGAAAGCCACCATGATGAAGGTCTCTGACCCGATCATCTTTGGTCATGCGGTAAAAGTGTTTTTCGAACCGGTGTTTGCAAAGCATGCCGCTACGTTTGAATCAATCGGAGTAGATGTAAATAACGGTTTTGGTGACCTTTTGGCCAATTTGGAAAAGCTTCCTGCGGACAAGAAGGCTGAAATTCTGGCTGATATCGATGCCTGCTATGCCGATAGCCCTGACTTGGCTATGGTGAACTCTGACAAAGGAATCACCAACCTACACGTGCCAAGTGATGTAATCATCGATGCTTCCATGCCTGCGATGATCCGTACTTCAGGTCAAATGTGGAACAAAGCCGGGAAGTCGCAAGATACCAAAGCAGTGATTCCAGACAGGAGCTATGCGGGTGTATACCAAGCGGTAATTGATTTCTGTAAGAAAAATGGCGCCTTCAATCCAGCTACTATGGGCTCTGTGCCAAACGTAGGTTTGATGGCTCAAAAGGCAGAGGAATACGGTTCGCATGACAAGACTTTCGAGATTCCTTTTGTAGGCACAGTCAACGTGGTAGATGCGGATGGAACAGTGCTGATTTCCCATGAAGTGGAAGCAGGTGATATCTGGAGAATGTGTCAGACCAAAGATGCACCGATCCAGGATTGGGTGAAATTGGCGGTGACACGTGCCCGTCTGTCCAATACTCCTGCTGTCTTCTGGTTGGACAAAAACAGAGCGCACGATGCCGAACTGATCAAAAAAGTCGAGAAATATTTACCTAATCACGATACTACTGGTCTTGAAATCCACGTGATGTCTCCCGTGGAGGCCACGCTTCTTTCTTGCGAAAGAATCAAGGAAGGAAAAGATACCATCTCTGTAACCGGAAACGTGCTGCGCGATTACCTCACGGATTTGTTCCCGATTCTTGAAGTAGGTACTTCAGCAAAGATGCTTTCCATCGTACCCTTGATGAACGGTGGTGGATTGTTCGAAACTGGCGCAGGTGGTTCAGCGCCTAAGCATGTGGAGCAATTCACAGAAGAAGGCCACTTGCGTTGGGATTCTTTGGGTGAGTTTTTGGCCTTGGCTGTTTCCTTGGAGCATTTGGGTCAGACCTTTGACAATCCTACGGCAATTCTCTTGGGAGAAACCTTGGATAAAGCTACCGGAAGATGGCTGGAGGAAGACAAATCTCCGGCTAGAGTAGTCGGCAAATTGGATAACCGTGGAGGACATTTCTATTTGGCTATGTATTGGGCGCAGGAAATGGCTAAGCAAACCAAGGATGCTGCTTTGGCGGCCAAGTTTGCTCCGATTGCCAAAGCGATGGCAGAAAACGAAGCTAAAATTGTGGCCGAATACAACGGTTCTCAAGGTAAACCAGTAGATATCGGAGGTTACTACAGACCGGATGAGGCAAAAACATCTATCGCGATGAGACCAAGTCCAACCTTTAATGAGATACTAGCTCAATTGGTATAAAAAGCAAAAGCCGGGTTTAAATCCTGGCTTTTTTATTCCAACTTTTCCAAAGATTCAAACTTTGGAAAAGTTTAGCGTAAAGCTTTAGGCGAGTTGAAATTTTACTCCTTGTTGGGTCATAAACTCTTTTATCACCGACACATGTACACACTCCCCAAGATGGATAAATGCATAGTCATTCACTTTTTTCAGTTTCCCATGAGCGACGATTTCCTTTTCCTCAATATCAAATCCTAAATGCAAATGTTTGGTACGGCTTTGCATCCCAATGATCGTTCCTTCACCATCAAACATGGGCCCTCCACTTTGGCCTCGTAGCCCTGGAGTACTCATTTCAATTCCGTGGATTTTTCCATTTTTATCTCCCAAAAACCGAGTGACCATCCCTTCCAAAGGAAATCGTGGAGACCTTGCCTGTCCACCTTGAATCCATTCCAATTGGTTTTTCTCTTGGTTGAGCTGGAAGTTGCTAAACTCAGGAAAAGGAAAACCCAATCGGCAGAGCATTTGACCGGGCTGAACTGCCTGATCATCTTTTAAAAACTTGGGAAAGTTGGTGACTCCAAGTTTTTCAAATCCTTCGATTTTGACCAAGGCAAGGTCGTATTCGGGATGGTGGACAAATCGGATATTTTGGATTTTATCTACGCAATCCACAAAAGTGATTCGCATCTCAGCAGTCTTGCTTTCATCCAAGCCCAGCTTTTTTGCCACTGTTTTGGATAGTTGAGCAGACAGATTCTGACTTTCCGAGAGGTACTGGTGAAAAACCTTATTAATCGAATCCGCCTGGGCAATCCATTGAGCCACATGCTTGCAGGTGAGTGCCCAACCTTCTTCATTGACAAAAAATAGGGTAGCAGCTCCCCGTTCTGCTTTTTGACTTCCAAAGTTTCTGGAAATGGAGTGAATCGCGCGGGTGAATCCGGCTACTTCTTGAATGGCTTTGACAAACATGGGAAAAAGGAAAGTGAATTTTGAAAATAGGCAAAAGGGGGAATTTTAAACTGCCTTTTCTCTAAAAGAAAAATTTTCAAATCCGAAATCGTTTGAATTTCAAATCCATGGGCATTGCAACTTACAAGGCCCACGGATGTTTGGGCAGACCATTTATTTGTAATAACTTAGCCTGCCTTACGGGAAATTTTGGCCAAAAGAGGCCTTCAAAAACGCATTAGGAAATCAAACCTATACTCAAAATAATAACAACTTATGAGCAAGATTAAAGTAGGAATCAACGGATTCGGAAGAATTGGTCGCTTGGCTTTCCGAGTGGCTGTAGAAAGAGAAGACATCCAAGTAGTAGCGATCAACGACTTGATCGATGTAGACTACATGGCCTATATGCTTAAATATGACTCCACCCACGGACAATTCAAAGGTTCCGTAGAAGTGAAAGATGGCCACTTAGTTGTAAACGGAAATGCGATCCGTGTGACAGCTGAGAAAAGCCCTGCAAACCTTAAGTGGGGTGAAGTAGGTGCTGACTATGTGATCGAGTCTACCGGTATCTTCTTGAGCAAAGACACAGCACAAGGTCACTTGGATGCAGGTGCAAAGAAAGTAATCATGTCTGCACCTTCTAAAGACGACACGCCGATGTTCGTAATGGGTGTAAATGAGCACACCTATACTTCTGACATGAACTTCGTATCCAACGCTTCTTGTACTACCAACTGCTTGGCTCCAATTGCCAAAGTATTGAATGACAACTGGGGTATCGAAGAAGGCTTGATGACAACAGTGCACGCAACTACTGCTACTCAGAAAACTGTAGACGGACCTTCCGCCAAAGACTGGAGAGGCGGACGTGGTGCAGGACAAAACATCATTCCTTCTTCTACCGGTGCTGCAAAGGCGGTAGGAAAAGTAATCCCTGAATTGAATGGCAAATTGACCGGTATGGCGTTCCGAGTACCTACTCCAGACGTATCTGTGGTTGACTTGACCGTAAGATTAAAGAAGCCAGCAAAATATGCTGAGATCTGCGCCAAAATGAAGGAAGCTGCTGAGACTACCATGAAAGGTGTGCTTGGATATACCGAAGATGCAGTAGTTTCCAATGACTTCATCGGTGATGCTAGAACTTCCATCTTTGACGCAGAGGCAGGAATTCAGCTTTCTGATACTTTCGTGAAAGTAGTTTCTTGGTATGACAACGAGTGGGGCTACTCAAACAAAGTAGTTGACTTGTTGACTTACATTGCTAAAAAATAAGAAAGAGGCCCCGGAGAGATTCGGGGCTTTCTTTTTGCGGTTTTAAAAAAGAAAATAACTAAATGGGAGTTTCTCCTGTTTACCTCACAAAAAGCGCATGATCTATCTCCCGTTTTTTCCTTTGAAACTAGTAGCCTTCCCGGGAGAAGAGCTAAATCTGCATATTTTTGAACCTCGCTATCGACAGCTCCTTGCCGATGCTGAGCAGGATGGAGCAACTTTTGGAATTTGTACCTACATCAATCAACTCACCGGTTATGGCACAGAGGTAAGATTGGAAAAAATCTACAAGCGCTACGAGGACGGAAGATTAGACATCAAAACCCGATGTCTTTCTGCTTTTCAAATCCAGACCTTTGACAATCCCATGCCGGGAAAATTGTATGCTGGAGGAGAGATAGAATACCTAAAAAACGACCTCCGAATCAGTGCAGCACTCCACCATGAGTTTCTTTTTTACCTCAAAGAAGTACTTTACCTACTGGATTTCAAGGCTGAATATGATCCCAAACTGGTCAATTCCTTCACTTTCGCCCATAAAGTTGGTCTCAAACTCGAGGAAGAACTTGAGCTCTTAAAGATCGAATCAGAGGAAGCCCGAAGCCAGTTTTTGGTTCAACATTTCAAGCGGATGATTCCCGTCATGAAAGCCATCGAACAGGCCAAGGAGAAAATCAAGCAGAACGGTCACTTCAAGCATTTGGATCCATTGAATTTTTGATCTTTACTCGGTTTAATCCCCTCCTGACAGCCGCTGTGCTCTTTCCAATAGATCTGTTGCCTGTAGGACTTTATTCTTCAAAGCAGGATTCAAGTTGGGGTTTTCTTTCAGAAACTGATTCACCAAATCCCAAGCTTCCTTGGAAGTGTATTGGCCGATGGTATTGACTAGCCAGCCTTTTGGGAAGAAGATATCACCGGTTCTCTGGATTTCAGGGACCAAATCCAAGGCTACACCTAAATGTTTGCGTATTTCCTCTTGTCTCAACGGATGATGCAGATAGCCACATGCACTGAGCACCCAAGCTTCTTTTTCACGATTGGTTTCATTTTTAAAAGAAAGGAAAAGGGCCTCACGGGTGGCTAAGTCTCTCGAAAGGGCTGGCCTTAGAAAATCAAATCTGGCCAATCGGTCGGCATTCGTGATTCGGGATCTTTCCTCATCCAAAATATTCTCGGCCTCTTCATGTCCAAAAAGCGCCAAATTCATCGCCAATGAAGTGTAATTATCGGGACTCAGGAGCAATTTTGAGATGGATTCTTTTTTGGACCAAATCCCATGAAGTCGTTCCAAGCCGCGATCGTTGTAAGCCAATCCGCTGTATAGATTGAAAAGTGTCCTTTTCAAATTTGGAGTTCGGTCGGTTTGCAGGAGATTCCATAAGTCCGATTCCAATTCAGGAAGCAGATCCGATCGGTCTTTTTCCCTAAGAAATTTCCAGAAAATCTGCCCCAACTGATTGGAGATTAGCTGGGCAATGATCTCATTTTGCTCGGCTTGGATGCCTTTGCGAAGCACAGCAAAAGCCTCTCTTGGAGGCACATTTCCAATCAGCAGGTTTTCAAACTGATTGAGGTAGGCATGGGCTCGCATGACCTCATTTTCTAGGTTTGGGATTTGGGAAAGTGATTCCTTTTGAAAGGGGAAGACCCCATAGCCCAGACCATTGCTATTGTAAAGGATGTAAAGAGGTTTTTTCTTTCCTCTTGCCCGGATGAGTTCTAGGTGTTTTTCAAAAATGGTCACAGGAATAGTTTCCATTCTATCTTCATAGATCAAGGTGATGTTAAAAATCTGTGGCCAGACTTTTTCACTTCCATCTTCCGCTTTTTGGGAAACAATCAGAGAAGTAATGGTTCCATTGGTGTCTACTTCCAACTCCGCAGAAAAAATTGGTCTGCTAGATTGGTGGACCCAGACTTCACTCCATTCAGCTAAATCGAGCTCAGATTCTTTATCTAAGATGGTGATCAGATCATTCCAGTCGGCATTGCTGTTAGCAAAAGAGGAGATATAGGTTTGGATTCCTTTTTTGAAAGCCTCTTCACCCATAGTCTGCTCCAATTGGCGCATCATGATCGGGGCCTTGTCATAGATGATGCTTCCATAAAGGGAGCCTGCATTTTTGAGATTATCTAGGTTTTGTCGGATGGGATGCGTGCCCTTGGAACGATCTTCTGCATAAGCTGAGGGATAATGAGAAGTCAGGAAAAGCAGGTCATGATTGATGTTGGGAAAGGCTGGATTGGCGATTTTACCGCCCATAAAGCCGGCAAAGACTTCCTTCATCCACACGTCATTGAACCATTTCATCGTCACCAAATCACCAAACCACATGTGTGCCGTCTCGTGTCCTATCAGCTTGGCACGGCTCAGCAACTCGCTGTCTGTGGCGTTTGGATCCAGAAAGAGCGCTCCTTCCCGATATTGGATGGCGCCCACGTGCTCCATTCCTCCGTATTGAAAGATAGGAATCGTAGCAAAATCCAATTTTTGAAAAGGAAATTTGTAGGCAGTGTAGTTTTCCAGGAAGTCAAGTGATTGCTGGTGCAGGTTGAAAATTGCGGGGATGCTGGCTTTTTTCTTTTCTTCATTTGTCTCCCGATAAATCATCGTCATGGGAAAGCCTTCCGAATTACCGACCTTCTCAAATTTGCCTGCGACAAAGGAAAAGAGGTAAGTGCTCATCAGATCCGATTTTTCAAATTCGTGTTTGATGAAATTTCCAAAGTCTACTTTTTGGTTTAATCTCCCTCCTGCCAACACTTCCCATTCCTTTGGTGCGGTGATGCTCAAGGTGTAGTGGGCCTTAAGATCGGGCTGGTCAAAGCACGGAAAAAGCGTTCTGGCACGGTCGGGCACCAAGAGCGTATATAAAAAATCATCGTTTCGATTCAGCGATAAATCACCCGCAACAAACTCTATTTCTATCCTGTTTTCCCCGTTTTTCAAATAGGAGGCGGGAATAATCAAATGTTCATTTTCATGGGTTATGGATATGACCGCTCCATTTGTTACCACCTTTTTGATTTTTTCGGAGGTATCATTGAAATCCAAAATCAGCGGATGATCCAATCTCTGAATTGATAACTCCAATATTAATCGAGCTTGAATGGGGTCGACTTTCTTTTCCGGTAGTTGAAAATCTAGGGAATAATGGATTGCAGCTAGTTGGCTAATTCTCAGTTCGGCAAGCTCCTTTGAAATCCCTGGATCATATAGGCGCCCCGTATAGAGGTTTTGACCATTAACTGAAAATTGGATTACAATGAGAAGGAGAGTGAAAATCTGTTTCATCCCGAAACATTGTGAAAAGCAATAGGAATCACAAGTGGATTTCCAGAATAAAAGAGTCCAAATAGGCTAAAAACAAAAAAGCAGACCATTTCTAGTCTGCTTTAGTGATCCCGCTGGGATTCGAACCCAGGACCCTCCCGATTAAAATCGGGATGCTCTACCGGCTGGGCTACAAACTTCCTTTTCGGATGAGTCCTTCTATGTACGGTCTGGACTTCATCTTTTTGATTTTCAATTCATGCCGCTTGGCCAAAATTAAATCCTGAAACTCTTCCTTGTAAACTAACTCCCAAGGAACTCCTGTGGAGGTAAATTTGGAGTGGCCAAGATTATGTTCGTAAAGTCGGCGATCCAAGTCCTTACAGGCACCTACATAATACTTGTCGATTTTTCGCGAATACAAAATATAGACCCAAGCCATAGGTAAAAAATTGAATTGCCTAAAAATAAGAAAAGCAGACCATTTCTAGTCTGCTTTAGTGATCCCGCTGGGATTCGAACCCAGGACCCATACATTAAAAGTGTATTGCTCTACCAGCTGAGCTACGGAATCTGATTTTTTTAATTGTGCAAAGCTCTTTTGCTTTTCCTGCGAAACTCGAAACCAGCACCCTCCCGATAAAATCGGGATGCTCTACCAGCTGAGCTACGGAATCGGAAAAAACAAAATAAAAGCGGAACGTGATTCCGCTTCTAAAGTGATCCGCTTAGGATTCGAACCTAAGACCTACTGCTTAGAAGGCAGTTGCTCTATCCAGCTGAGCTAGCGGACCTGGTGACTACTGCTAGTCAAATTAAGTCGGGGTGGCAGGATTCGAACCTACGACCTCCACATCCCAAATGTGGCGCGATACCGGGCTACGCTACACCCCGAAACTTTTTTCTTTTATTTTTTTCAAACAGCCATTTGCTATTTGAGGGATTCGAACCTGAGACCTTCCCGATTCCTATCGGGACGCGATACCGGGCTACGCTACACCCCGAAACTTTTTTCTTTTATTTTTTTCAAACAGCCATTTGCTATTTGAGGGATTCGAACCTGAGACCTTCCCGATTCCTATCGCGACGAGATACCGGGCTACGCTACACCCCGAAACTTTAAATTTTAACTCCTTTCAAGTTAAACTCGTGATCCCGCTGGGATTCGAACCCAGGACCCATACATTAAAAGTGTATTGCTCTACCAGCTGAGCTACGGAATCTTAAATCTTCCAAATTGGCTCTCTGAGCTTGCTTTTTGCCAGATCATTGCCGTAATTGGACTGCAAATTTATGACTCTGAATTCTAAATGCAAGGCATCAAATCAATCTTTCTTGTAAAACTTTCTATATTTTTTATTCTGCTTTTACAAGGTGTTCATTGTCAAGCTAATGTGCCTCAACTTTTGGTAGCGGATTCCTTGTTTAATCAAAGGAGCTATAAAGAAGCCATGGAAATTTATAAGGTCAACTACCAATTGGGGGTGTATTCGCCTTCCATGCTGTTAAAGATGGCCTTTATTTCTGAGGGTATTGGAGACAGTGAAAATGCTACTCTATATCTGAGTAAGTATTATGATCTCAGTCCCAATCAGCAGACTATCACCAAGATCAAAACGCTCACGGGTCAGAAAGAATTGATAGGATATGAAGTGAGTGATGGAATGAGGTTTGTTCTCTTTTTGGTGGAATACAGGGAGATCATTGTAGGTGCTCTAACCCTTTTTTTGGTGATGTCTTTAATCTTCCTTTGGTCTAAAGGAAATAAACTTACCGAAGCCCGATTTTATTGGCCTTCTGTTTTATTGATCACCGTGATCTTTTTGACCAATAATTTCCTGAAAGGACCTACCACTGCCTTGGTCACTTCCAGCCCTTCTCTGATTCGGACAAAACCTACAGCAGGAGGCGAGCCAATTGACTTGGTGGAACCTGGCCACAGGGTGAAAATCCGATCCTCAAAAGATATTTGGTACGAAATAGAATGGAAAGAAAACGTGGCTTACATCAAAAAAGAAGACGTCACTAGGTTATAAAAAAAAAGAGGCTCAATTTTTTGAGCCTCTTTTCAGTTATAGTTTTTTGATCACCAGATTTCGGTAGTGAACCACGTCGCCATGATCTTGAAGGGATATTTTACCTTTCTTATACTTTCCAAATCCAGGCATATCCTTGAATTTACTTTTCGCGATCAAGGCTTCCCACTCGGGAGTAAATAGCTGGGTTGAAACAATATTTACTCCATTTAGAAAGAAGTCGAGCTTACCTTGATTGATCACGATTTCAGCTTGATTCCATTCTCCGGCAGGTTTCACAGTTTCTTCACTGCTTACTATGAGATCATACAAATCACCGGCTCTATGGCTGATAATTTTTGCGTCCGGGTGGCCAGCATTGTCCAATACCTGCATCTCAGGGCCTGTCTGCCAAGGATATTGATATTCTGGAGATTCATGGACTAAGAAGATCACACCACTATTGCCATTCGGAGCGATTTTCCACTCGTACTTAAAGTGGAAATTTTCAAATTCCTCATTTGTAACAATGTCTCCACCATCTCCGGTCTGCCATCCTGCCTTGTTGGCAGCATCCAGATACAATTCTCCGTTTTCGATTTTCCAAGCCTTTCCTACCTCACCACCGCCATATTTGGACCAGCCATTGAAGGTTTGGCCATCAAAGAGTGGAATCCATTCTTCTGCAGGGGCTACAACCGCTAACGAGTCTGAATTGGCGGCTTCTTCTGTTTTTGGCCCGGAGCAGGCTGCAAGGAGACCTGCAGCTGCCCAAAGTGCAAATTGATTTTTTATCATTTTTTATTTCTTCAGTAACAATACGTAGAGAACCATGTCTTTTGCATCTTCCTCGCTCAATCCAGGATGAGCAGGCATTGGAACTTCGCCCCATACTCCTACACCGCCAGCGATTACTTTTTGTGCGAGCATGGTGATGTTTTCTTCGGTTGATTCATACTTGGCAGCGACGTCTGCATAGGATGGACCTACGATTTTACGCTCCACCATGTGGCAGGAAGTACAGTCAGATCCTTTTACTTTCTCTAATCCTTTGATGTAGATCGGATCATCTTTGTACTTGTCCTCAAGGCTGACTTCCTGTGCAGGAGCGGCGGCAGTGGCAGTTTCAGTTGTTGCAGTTTCCGCTGTTTTTTCTCCGCCTCCACAGGCAAATGTCAATCCAGCCACAGCAAGAAGGGCTAGGTTTAATGGTTTTGTAATTTTCATTGTTTATTTGTTTTGGGTACTTAAATGCCTAATACTTTTCTGTTAAATGCCTCATCCGCACCTGTTCCTGCGAAATCATCAAAGGCTTTTTCTGTTACTCTGATAATATGAGAAGCGATGAATGGAGCTCCTTCTGCAGCACCTTGCTCAGGATGCTTGATGGCGCATTCCCACTCCAGTACTGCCCAACCGCTGTAATTATACTGCGAAAGTTTGCTGAATATTCCTGCAAAGTCAACCTGTCCATCTCCCAAAGATCTGAATCGTCCCGCTCTTTCTACCCAGCCTTGGAAACCACCATAGACACCTTGTTTACCGGTAGGATTAAATTCGGCATCCTTCACATGGAACATCTTGATGCGCTCATGGTAGAAATCAATGAACTGAAGGTAGTCCAAACACTGGAGCACAAAATGGCTTGGATCATATAGAATATTGGCACGTTTGTGACCGCCTACTTTATCCAAAAACATTTCGAAGGTGATCCCATCGTGTAAGTCTTCTCCCGGGTGAAGTTCATAACAAACGTCCACACCCACCTCGTCAAAAGCATCCAAGATTGGCTTCCATCTTTTGCCCAATTCGGTAAATCCTGTCTCTACCAATCCTGCAGGACGCTGTGGCCAAGGGTAGACCGTATGCCACATCAAAGCTCCCGAGAAGGTCGCGTGCGCATTCAATCCCAAATTAGCAGAAGCTTTTGCAGCATATTTTAATTGCTGAGTAGCCCATTCAGACTTGCCTTTGAGGTCGCCTTTCAGATTTGCCGGTGCAAATCCGTCAAACAATTCATTGTAAGCAGGATGCACGGCTACCAATTGACCCTGAAGGTGGGTGGAAAGTTCGGAAATCTCCATTCCTGCCTCTACTACGATTCCTTTGATCTCGTCTGCATAGGTTTTGCTTTCCGCTGCTTTTTGTAGGTCAATCATTCGTCCATCCCAAGAAGGGATCTGAACTGCTTTATAGCCTAAGTCAGCCATGTACTGACTGATGTTTTTCAGGTTGTTGAAAGGAGCTTTATCATCGGCAAACTGTGCCAAGAAAACCGCAGGTCCTTTGATCGTTTTCATGTTGGTTTCGGGTTTAACGAGTTTGAGTAAAAGTTATTTTTCTACAATAAATGGGGTCCACTTTAAGTCAGATTTGGTGCTTCTGAGTACATGATCTATAAATGCCATTCCTCGGATTCCGTCTTCTATTCCAGGATAATCTTCCCATTCCCATTTAGGTTTTTCTCCTGCACGATCTGCATAGATGCAGCGTGCGAAATTTCGATACAAGTTAGCAAAAGCCTCAATGTATCCCTCAGGATGCCCTGCCGGAGTACGGGTATTTTCTTGGGCAAGTGAGCCTAAATAACCCGTGCCGGCCCTTAATACATGTGCCGGCCCTGTTGGTTCTCGGTGGATCAGCGTGTTATTCAGTTCCTGTTCCCACTCTAGTCCCCCTGTTTCTCCATACACGCGCAGCTTCAAATTGTTTTCGCACCCGGTATCTGTTTGCGAAGCCATCAATACGCCTGATGCGCCGTTTTCAAATCGAAGCAAAACTACCCCATCGTCATCGATAGGTCTTCCGTCGATTTTGATATACAGGTCTGCGCAAACATGAGATACTTTAAGTCCGGTTACATATTCTACCATATTAAAAGCGTGAGTGCCGATATCGCCCATGCAGCCGGCCAGTCCATTTCGGTTTGGATCCGTTCTCCACTCTGCTTGCTTATTGTTTTCCGTTTCTAGCAGTTTGAAAAGCCAGCCTTGTGGGTATTCAACATAGACTTTCCTCACCTTTCCGATTTTTCCATCCATGATCATCTGCTTGGCTTGCTTGATCATCGGATAGCCTGTGTAAGTATGGGTGAGGAGAAATCTCCGGTCTGAATTTTTGACGATATGGTAAAGCTCTTTGGCTTCCTGATAGTTTAGGGTAAGGGGCTTGTCCAAAGCCACATGGAAACCATGCTTCAGGGCCTTGACTGTAGGATCAAAATGGACATTGTTTGGAGTGACGATAGCCACGACGTCCATTCGCTCGCCTTCAGGAAGAGCAGCTTCTTTTTGGTACATCTCGTCGTAAGATCCATAGACTCGTGAAGGATCAAGCATCAATTCTTCGCCTTTTTGTTTGGATTTAGCAGGATTGGAGCTAAATGCTCCACATACCAATTCAAACATTCCGTCCATTAATGCTCCATTCAAATGAATGGCACCGATAAATGAACCCGGACCACCTCCTACGAGGCCAAGCTTCAATTTTTTAGCAGTTGACATAGGTCAATATTAGTTTATCAGGTTATTTGAGTAGATGATTAGATTTCTTGCTGAAATTTCGGGTATTCATCCGGTTCGGAGACTGCTTTATGACCAATTGCATCATTGGGTTATGAATGGCTTTGCCAAAACTTTTAGGCCCCTTTCTTCGGATTCTCAAAAGAGATGCTTAAAATACAGCAAAAAGGCTAAATTCTAAATTTCTGCCACAATTTAGGTCACAGTTCTTCACCCAAAATACGTCCCATGCCCTTCATCGTCCGGTTTCGTCTTTCACTCATGATGTTTTTGGAGTTTTTTGTGTGGGGCTCGTGGTATGTCACCATGGGTACCTTTTTAGGATCCAATCTTAAAGCGCAGGATCAGGACATTTCGCTGGCTTTCTCCACCCAATCCTTTGGAGCGATTTTGGCTCCATTTATCGTCGGATTAATTGCGGACCGCTACTTCCAAGCTCAGAAAATATTAGGATTTATCCACTTGTTGGGAGCAGTCTTGATGTATTTGCTTTACTCAAGTGAAAATTTTGCCGGATTTTTCCCGCTCTTGTTGATTTACATGATCCTGTTTATGCCCACCTTGGCGTTGGTCAATTCGATCTCTTTCAATCAGATGAAAAATCCTGAGAAAGAGTTTTCAGTCATTAGGGTGTGGGGGACTATCGGCTGGGTGACGGCAGGATTTATAATCTCAGCCTTGGCTTGGGACAGTCAGACAGGATTGGCAGAAGGGCTGTTGAAAAATACCTGGATCATGGCATCTATCGTTTCCTTGGGATTGGGGATTTATAGTTTTACACTTCCCAGTACACCTCCAAGGGCAAAAACTGCAGGAGAATTCAAATTTTCTGAAGTGTTGGGATTAGATGCATTAGCCCTGCTCAAGCATAAAAACTATGCGATCTTTTTCCTTTCCTCGATCTTAATTTGTATTCCACTGGCTTTTTACTACCAAAATGCCAGTCCTTTTTTGACAGAAATCGGGGTGGAAAACTCCACGGGAAAGATGGCTTTTGGGCAAGTTTCCGAGGTGTTGTTTATGCTGGCCTTGCCTATTTTCTTTTCTAGGTTTGGATTGAAAAATACCCTCATCGTAGCCATGCTGGCATGGGCAATTAGATATGTGTTGTTCGCCTTTGGCGATGCGGACTCGGGCGTTTGGATGCTGTTGGTAGGCATTGCGCTGCACGGAGTTTGTTATGACTTCTTTTTTGTCAGTGGACAGATTTACACAGATGCGCATGCCGGTGAGAAATTCAAATCCTCTGCTCAAGGCTTGATTACTTTGGCGACCTATGGAGTGGGCATGCTGATCGGCTTCTGGGCTGCGGGTCAAATCTCCAATTATTACCAAGATGCGACCGGTGTTCACTTTTGGAAGTCGATTTGGATGATTCCTTCTGGGATTTCCATCTTGGTTTTGCTATTTTTCATCTCCCTTTTCAAAAAGGAAAAAATCAACACTCAACCCTAACCCAACCTAACCATGACATTCGATTCAGGAAGACGTTCTTCCTTCAAAAAAATGATCCTCAGCGGAGCAGCTGTAGGATCTCTTACCTCCTTTGAAATGAAGGAAGAACCTACTTTTCAACTGAAAGGCAACATCAATCATGGTGTTTGTGCTTGGTCTATGAGGCCGCTTTCACTTGAAGAGCTTTGTGCCAACATCAAAAAAGTCGGCGTTGGGGCTATTGACCTGATCGGGCCAAAAAACTGGGAAACACTTAAAAAATATGATATCCATTGCTCCATGTGCAACGGTGCAGAGTTGGGTATCCCGGATGGATTCAATGATCCCAAGTTTCACGATCAATTGGAAAAAAACTACACGGAGGTAATTCCATTGGTTGCCAAAGCTGGATATCAAAATCTCATTGCATTTTCCGGAAACCGAAGAGGAATGGATGATGAAACGGGTTTGAAAAACTGTGAAATCGGGATCAAGAAAATTTTAAGCTTGGCAGAGAAGCATAATGTCATCATCACCATGGAGCTTCTTAATAGCCGTGTGGATCACAAAGATTACATGTGTGACAAATCAGCTTGGGGTGTGGAGCTTTGCAAGCGGATTTCAAGTGAGAATTTCAAACTCCTCTTTGACATCTATCACATGCAGATCGACGAGGGAGATATTATCAGAAGTATCCGAAACAACCACCAATATTTTGGGCATTACCATACCGCAGGGAATCCTGGAAGAAATGACCTGGATGATAAGCAGGAAATCTACTATCCGCCGATCATGCAGGCGATCGTGGATTCCGGATTCAAGGGGTATGTTTCTCATGAATTTATTCCGAAAGGAGAAGATAAAATCGCTGCACTGGGTCATGCCGTGCAAGTATGTGATGTGTAACTAATTAAACCAAATACCATAACCTATGGCAAATGAAGCGTTTGACGCAATCGTAGTTGGGTCAGGGATTAGCGGCGGATGGGCTGCTAAAGAGCTGACGGAGAAGGGGCTGAAAGTATTGCTCCTGGAGAGAGGCCCAATGGTCGAGCACGTAAAAGATTACAAAACGGCTACTCTTTCCCCTTGGGAAGTGCCTCACAGAGGCCGTCGTACCCAAGAGCATTTGAATAATCACCCCAACCTGAAGAGGGATTATGTGCTCAATGAGCTCAACCTCGACTGGTGGGCGCACGAAAGTGATTCTCCCTATGTGGAGGAAAAGCCATTCACGTGGTTTAGAGGATATCAAGTAGGAGGAAGATCGCTACTTTGGGGCAGGCAGTCCTACCGCTGGGCAAATATTGACTTTGAAGCCAACTTGAAAGACGGCATTGCAGTCGATTGGCCTATCAGATACAATGACCTCGCTCCTTGGTATAGCTATGTGGAAAAATTCATCGGTGTATCCGGCTCAAAAGATGGCTTGGAAATCCTTCCTGATGGAGAATTCCAGCCACCTATGCCGATGAACTGTGTGGAAGAAGCCGGAGCAGCCAAAATCAGAGAGCATTACAAAGGTGCCAGAACCTGGACCATTGGTCGGCCGGCCAACATCACTCAGCCGCTACCTGGTCGTCCAGGCTGTCAGTACAGAAACAAGTGTTCCTTGGGCTGTCCTTTTGGAGGCTATTTCAGTACCCAGGCCTCTACGCTCCCTGCAGCTCAGGCCACAGGTAATCTGACTTTGAGACCATGGTCTATCGTACGCCGTCTGATTTATGACAAAGACACACAGAAAGCAACGGGAGTAGAAGTTCTCGATGCGGAAACTAATCAGACCGTGGAGTATGATGCAAAAATCATCTTCCTCTGTGCATCTGCTTTCAACTCTACCGCCATCCTGATGAGAACAGCCACCGACATCTGGCCGGGAGGATTGGGTTCAAGCTCAGGTGAACTGGGTCACAACGTAATGGATCACCATTTCCGATTGGGAGCCAGTGGAACTTATGAGGGATTTGAAGACAAGTATTATTTCGGAAGAAGACCAACCGGTCTCTACATTCCAAGATTCAGAAATCTAAACGGAGAAAAGCGTGACTACATCCGTGGATTTGGCTATCAGGGTGGCGCTAGCCGAAGTGGATGGAGCAGAGATGTGGCCGAGCTGGGATTTGGTGCACCGATGAAAGATGCCTTGACTGAACCAGGACCATGGTCCATGGGAATCACTGCTTTCGGTGAAATCTTGCCATACCATGAAAACACCATCAAACTTTCTGACTCTGTGAAAGACAAGTGGGGTATGGAAGCCTTAGTCATGAATGCCGAAATCAAGCAAAACGAACTCAACATGCGTAAGGACATGATGGCTGACGCTGCAGAAATGCTTGAGGTAGCAGGATTTAAGGATGTGAAGACTTATGACAATGGTTACACCTTTGGTCAGGGTATTCACGAAATGGGTACCGCACGAATGGGTAGAGATCCTAAGACGTCTGTACTCAATGGCAACAACCAAGTATGGGATGCCAAAAATGTATTCGTCACCGATGGTGCTTGTATGACTTCAGCAGCAGCACAAAATCCATCCTTGACCTACATGGCGTTGACAGCAAGAGCGGCAGCTTTCGCAGTGGAAGAATTGAAAAAGAGAAACCTCTAATCTGACCAAGACATGACAGTAATGAACAGACGAGATGCGCTCAAGAGCGTAGTCCTAATGATGGGAGGTACGATGATCGGTGCCACCGCTATTTTGACCGGTTGTGCGCCGGAGTCCCAGATCAAAGACTTGAATTTCACGCCGGATGATCTGGCTTTCCTAGATGAGATCGGGGAGACCATCATCCCGACTACCGATACTCCTGGTGCCAAGGCTACCAAGATTGGTGAATTCATGCAGATGATGATCAAGGATTGCTACGACGCGGATCAGCAAAAATCTTTCATCGATGGGGTAAACTCCTTGAGAAAAGACTTCAAAGCGGAGAAAGGTGCTGATTTCATGGAAGCAAGTCCGGAGGATCGATTAGCTTTCCTCAATGCGATGCAGGAGAAATTCAAGGCTAGTGGAGAAGAAAAGCAGCCTATCGTGATCAATATGCTTCGTGATCTGACCGTTTTGGGTTATTTCACCTCAGAAATCGGAGCTACTCAAGCACTTCGATATGTAGAAACTCCCGGTAAGTTTGAGCCTTGTATCGATTACAAGAAAGGTGATCGAGCCTATACCGGTTAATGATTAAGATAATTTTAACCTTTGCCTGTCCTTTCGGGGGCAGGCATTTTCTTTCCCGCTATCTATGAAAAACCAACGAAGAAAATTCATTCAATCCAGTTTGCTATTGGGTGTAGGAGCAGCTGTGATGCCCCTGCAATTTTGCGCAGCACCAAAAAAAGATGAAGCCATTGAGTCTACGGCATCCAAACTTGCCGCGTTTGGGATACAATTGTATTCCGTGAAAGAAGATATGGCAATTGACCCAGTCGCTACCATCCGTTCCTTGGCAGGATTTGGATATAAGCAGTTGGAAGGTTTTGATGGTGGAAAGGGAATCCTTTGGGGTATGCAGCCGGCCGAATTCAAAGCATTGATGACCGAATTGGGTATAGAAATGGTGGCCAGTCACTGCAATGTCTTCGAAAATCTGGAAGCTCAGGCACAGCAAGCAGCCGAAGTGGGGATCAAGTACCTGATTTGCCCGTGGATTGGCCCACAAAAATCACTGGATGAGTACCGTGCGATGGCAAAAGAATTCAATCAAATTGGGCAAAAGCTCCAATCTTTCGGATTGAAGTTTGCCTACCACAATCATGATTACACCTTTGTCGATCTCGAGGGTCAGCTTCCACAGGATGTACTGATGAATGAGACAGATCCGGCATTGGTGGATTTTGAATTGGATATTTACTGGGCGCATGTGGCCAATGTGAAGCCCAGCGACTATTTAGCCAAGTATCCGGGAAGATTCCGGCTTTGCCACGTCAAGGATGCTGAAGCCGGTACCGGAGATCCGCATCAGCGAGGGGTGTTGTTGGGTCAGGGAGAGATCCCTTATGCGGAGCTAATCAAGCAGTCCAAAGATCTCGGAATGGAATATTTTATCGTAGAGCAAGAGCGCTTTCCTACTGGTACACCCATGGAGGCGGCTGAGGCAAATGCCAACTACTTAGCAGGGTTGGAATATTAAAACATATCCTTTTGATCTGCAGACTTGCGGAAGAGCAAAAGGAACATGACAATAACCAAAATGATCAGCAGGGCCACTTCAAATTGTGCCCAAATCTGAGAGCGATTGATGAGAACCTTGGCTTTGCTGATCAACTTTTCACCCTCTTCAAGCTGGATTTTACTTAAATTATCCAAGTCTTGCTGTGCACGGCTAATCTTCTGATCGTAGATTTTAACTTGTTCTTTGTTTACACCGGAGGAGTCCGTGTAGAGGAGGTTGTAACTTTTGATATTGAGATCGGTCTCAATGATTTTTTTGAAATCGGTCAAATAAGTTGCCTCTTGTTCGGTCAGATTGGTAGCTTCAAATTCACCTACGAGACTTAGAATCTCTTTCTCATGTTGGGAAATTTCATTGACCACCTTGGAATAGTCATAATCCAAATCACAGTGATCCACCAATTTTTGAATTTTAAATAGCTTCTCTGAAATTTTGAAAATATATCCTTCTACTACCAAGCGGTCATTATATACTTCGGTAAAGGTGCTGCTGATACTTCTGAAAGATTGTCTTTCTATCAGGTTCTTTCCATATAGCATCAGTAAAAGAATACCGATGATGATAAATGCCTGTACTTTTTTTCTCTTTAGCACGTCAGTTTCAAATTTCAGTGAGTGAATCTAACCAATTGGGTTTTTCTAAGTAAAGGACAATCCCACTAAATCCCAAAAAACCCAACGAAAATAGCCTTGAATTACCCTTATGGGCTTCATTCGGGCATTTTATCATAGACCCTCACATAGTCTACTTCCATACGTTGGGGCCAGATTTTTTCATCCACTCCCTTTTGACCACCCCAATTTCCTCCTACAGCAATATTCAGAATCAAATGGAATGGATGTCCAAACGGCCATTCTCTGTAGTCACCGCCGGTGTTTTTGAATGTGAAATACCGCTCACCATCGATGAAAAAGTCAATTTGCTCAGCTTTCCAATCGATCGCATAGGTGTGAAAATCAGTATCAAAGCTGTCAACTTTTCTCTGAGCACCTTTTTGGGTTCCTTTAGTATGATTAAATGCTTCAGTATGTACTGTGCCATGAATCACTCCCGGGTCATAGCCTACATGTTCCATGATGTCGATTTCCCCGCTTTTTGGCCAACCACCAAAGTTATTTTGCTCAGGAAGCATCCAAATGGCAGGCCAAGTCCCCACACCTTGAGGGAGTTTGGCTTTTACCTCGATGTAACCATACTGCCAAGAAGCCTTTTCCTTGGTAACAATGCGTGCAGAAGAATAGCCTTTTGAAAAAGACTCCTCTTTATGTGCTTCTATGATGAGTCTTCCATTTTCAACCCTAGCATTTTTCAAGGCCGCTTTGGTATAGTATTGCAATTCATTGTTGCCCCAGCCATGATCCCCCACATCATAGCTCCAGTTTTTGGGATTGGGCAGACCATCTTGATCAAACTCATCCGCCCAAAGCAATTTGGCTTGTTGGGCTGCCATTGGATTTGCAATAGTGAGTAGTAAGAAAATTAAAAACAGGTTTTTCATAGGTTATGGGGTTAGAGGAAAATATAAAACTTTCCCTGATTGGTAGCGGTTGATTTGATCAGTCGGCTATGGTTGATTTTTCAACCAGCTATAAATGTTAATTTAGCGGTAAATATAAACCCAAAAATATGGCCTATTACGTAAGGATGGGGCAAATCCCACCAAAAAGACATACCCAGTTTCGTCAACCTGACGGAAGTCTCTACAAAGAAGAGCTGGTCAGCTCCAAAGGTTTTTCAGGGATTTATTCCAATCTCTACCACATCTATAATCCCAATGAGGTCAAGTCGATTGGTGCTCCTGTTCCCTTCTCATGGGAGCCTGCAAAAGCGCATGGCTTAAATCAAACCCATCTCAAAACCTCAGGCATCGAAACGACCGGAGAAGATTACCTTTCTGCGCGAAGAATGCTCATGATGAACAATGATGTGATGATGGGGATTTGCTCTCCCAAGCAGCGAAAAATGGATTACTTTTTCAAAAATGCCGATGGAGACGAACTGATCTATATTCACGATGGGGAAGGAGTCCTATATTCCCAATTTGGAAAATTGGAGGTCAGAAAGGGGGATTATGTGGTCATCCCACGCACGACGATTTACAGATTTGAATTTGCGGAAGAAGGTCCGCTCAGATTATTGATTATCGAGTCTCATGGACCTATTGAGACGGTGAAGCGGTATCGAAATGAAGTGGGGCAACTGTTGGAGCATTCTCCTTACTGCGAACGAGACATCCGCCCTCCTCATGAGATCCACATTGAGCGAGAAAAAGGAGATTACCTCGTGCAGATCAAAAAACAGGGTTTTCTCCACCAATACACCTATGGTCACAGCCCATTGGATATTGTAGGATGGGATGGCTATTTGTACCCTTATGCACTTTCTATCCACGATTTTGAACCGATCACGGGGCGCATCCACCAGCCACCACCAGTCCACCAGACCTTCCAAGCGTGGGGATTTGTGATTTGCTCGTTTGTACCCAGGCTTTTTGATTACCATCCTTTGGCTATTCCTGCACCCTATAATCATAGCAATATTGATTCTGACGAGGTGCTCTATTATGCCGAAGGTGAGTTTATGAGTCGAAAGGGAATTGACCGGGGATCCTTTACGATTCATATGGGAGGGCTTCCGCATGGACCCCATCCGGGGACGGTGGAGAAGTCCATCGGCGCCAAAGAGACGCACGAATACGCCGTCATGCTCGATACCCATCGACCGCTTTTCATCACGACGGATGCCTTGGAGTTTGTCGATAAAAATTACCCCATGAGCTGGACTGAATAGATAAAAAAGGCCTGAATTTCGAATTCAGGCCTTTTTTACATTCCAAGGAATTTCAGCTCCTCAAAAAGTGAAATTTCTTTATGCTTGTATTCTTGTCGTTCAAGCAGACTTTTTTCAGCAGAAAGCCGATTGAGACTCACCGAATGCGCATGATAATCTTTGTCCCACTCAATGCATGGTTCAAAGCCATTTTGCGTAAGTCTGTCGCAGATAAGCTCCTGTAAATGATCCACCAAATTGTCAACGGAAGTTTTCCCGGGTAGCTTGACTAACAAATGAATGTGATCCTGAAGGATGCTGTAGTGAAGTTGTTGATCGGAATGTTCCAACAGAACCAAATCCATCGCTTCCTTGATCGATGGATTCATTTCATAGCTAATCACCCGTTGATGGTCTTTGGTCCATAAAACGAGGTGAGTCCAGATATTTGAGTGTGAGTGGTTCATTTTTGGAAATGAAAGTGTAAAAATTAGAAATAAAAATTTGAAACCCGATAAAAGTCTATGTTAAATTTTTGGGCAAATAAAAGCCCCCGGAATTCGCAATCATGCCTAGCTTGGCATTTTGAATTTCGGGGGCAATTAAAGGGGTTCCTAATTAAGGCTGAATGACTTCTTTGATCGGAGATCCAGTGGTACCGTTAGGCATACGGATTTGAAGCAAAACTGAAAGGGTGGGAGCAATGTCAGTTACTGTGGCATAGGAAACGCTTTTTCCCGGTTTGATACCCCATCCATAGAATGCGATCGGCACATGGGTGTCATAGTTGAACCCAGAACCATGTGTAGTACCTCTTGCCCCACCTACTAACCAAGCAGGCTCAAGAATGAGTAAAACGTCACCGGAAGCTTTGTGATTATAGCCCATTTGAAGCAAATGAGCTCTGTTTTTGGTGAATTCTTGCCTTTTTAGATCACTTGCCGTATAGGCTTCTTTCACTCCTTTGAATCTCAAAACATACTCCGCCAAATCCCGCTGAATTTGCTCTGCGTTCATTTTTTTGGATTTGATGAGTTCATGGTTTAAGAAAATCTGCTCATTTGAAAAGTTTTTGATCCAATCCCCCTCTCCATACATCGCATTTGCAAATCCTTTCAGTTGACCCAATACCATTCCTGAGTTGAAGTTTCCAGCAGGAATTTTTTCGCTGATCATGTAATTGGGGACATCAGCCACGGCATGGTCAGCTGAGATGAACACCAGGTATTCGCCTTTTCCAATTTTTTTATCCAAGTAGGAAAAGAAGTCAGCCAGGTCACGGTCGAGTCTCAAGTAATTGTCCTCTACCTCGATCGAGGATGGCCCAAATCGATGACCAATGTAATCTGGGCTGGAAAAGCTAACCGCCAGAAAATCGGTCACCTCGCGCTGTCCTAATTTTTCTCCTTCGATAGCGGCAAAGGCAAAGTCCAAGGTCAGACTATTGCCAAAGGGTGTAGAGGCTACCAGTCCATATCCACCGTTATTTGCCTTCAATGAGTCTAAGATATAAGGGAAAGTGGGGGTATCCTTTCCTATAAATGGTCCTTCAAAGTCATTGTTGTCCGGGAGGCTGTTTACATACGTTTCAATTGGAAAAAGTGTGTTCCAAGTTTGCTTGAGGTAATAGTCAGGTCGTTTTTTGGCGTTGAAATCTGCCACCCATTTTGGAAGGGTCGAGTAGTAAAATGTAGAAGTCATCCAGTCTCCATTCACATCGTCGTACCAATACGCATCTCCAGTGTGGCCTCCGGGTAGGCTGGCCCCACGATCTTTGATGGCGATGGCTACAGTCTTGGACCGCTTGCCGGTAGATAGTCTCAGCTCATCGGTGATGGTAGTGCTGAGCATGTTGCGTGGACTGATTTTCCCGTTTTCAGGAGTTCCGCCCACATTCGTTACAGTAGAGTCTTCCGCACAATAAATCATTTTCCCCAATGACCGCACATACCAATTGTTGGCGATGATCCCATGTGTGGCAGGAGTGGTGCCGGTGTAAACCGAGGCGTGCCCTGGTCCGGTGTAGGTCGGGATGTAATTGTAGTGGCCATTGGTCATCATGAATCCCTGTTCGGAAAAGCGCTTCAGGCCATTTTCTACATATCGATCTGCAAAACGGTAGAAGTACTCTTGTCTCATCTGATCGACAATAATGCCTACAACCAGCTTGGGTTTTTGGGGCTGTTCCTGGGCTTGTGCGCCGGTGATGAGCATCAAAGCCATCAGGACCAAAGTCATGGTATTTTTCATGGAATTAGTTTTTTTCATCAGCGAGAGGGAGAAATCAGACGAGTTTTGAAGAATAACCTTCTTTTTATTCGTCAGAGCTCTATCTTTTCTCCAAGAAGATGAGATCTATAAATCTGATCAAAGATAAGGATAAAGCTTGTTTTGCCTGTTAAGTTGGTGTGATCAAGTCAACAAGAA
The DNA here is from genome assembly GCF_042657405.1 of Algoriphagus aquatilis. NCBI lineage: Bacteria > Pseudomonadati > Bacteroidota > Cytophagia > Cytophagales > Cyclobacteriaceae > Algoriphagus > Algoriphagus aquatilis. The sequence goes on along the minus strand of NZ_JBHSKS010000008.1, from coordinate 5,984 downwards.
CTCAACCAAGATCAATCAAAGCAGGGATCATTTTCCCTCAGGAGGTATTGAGGTAGCAAATTCAGGTTGGTTCCAATAGGTCAATTGGTGATTTGATTTCTATTTTAGCCCATTGGATTGCCATTTCTTTTCTAGATTTAGCTTATGCAAAAGACTTCTTTCAATCGAATTTTCTCCGGTTTCTTTTCTTTGATTTTGCTTTTCTCTGCTCAATTTGCTTTTTCCCAAGGAGCATACATCCCTTATGATCGGGATTATTACCATAAACTAGAGCGTTATGAAATCCTGCAAGGAAAGACCAATCCTTTTTTCAATACAGGATTCAGACCATTTCGAAGGGACATTGTAGCTCAATACCTGGACAGTCTGGCCGAAAACCCTGTAGTAATTCAATCCAAAGCGGATCAATTCAACCTAGACTTTCTGACTCAGGACTCCTGGGAGTTTTCAACTAGAGAAATACCTGCCTCAAAAAAACCAATTTTGAAATCCTTATACCGTCGACCCGGTGATTTCGCTCATTACGAGGGCGAGGACTTTGGAATTCATTTGTCACCAGTCATCTACCTCAGTGGAGGCACCGAAAAAGGCAATGAACGCAACCCTGCCAGACTCGCGAGAGGGCTTGCGATTCGGGGTTCGGTAGACAAAAAAGTTGGATTTTATACTTACCTGACTACCTCAGAGGTCTTTTTTCCTTCTTGGGTAAAAGAATTTGCGGAGTATAACGGGGCGGTTCCCGGAGAGGGATTTTGGAAGGAATATCAATCAGACGGATATAATTATTTCTCTGCCCTTGGTCATGTCTCTTTTCAGATCACCAAGCACATCGAAATTCAGGTAGGGCATGACCGCAATTTTGCCGGAGAAGGCTATAGGTCTTTTCAGATTTCCGATTTCTCCAATCCCTACATGTTTGCCAAGTTCAATACCAAGGTGTGGAAGTTTCAGCTGACCAATCTCTGGACTCAGCTCACTGCCGATGTGTTTTACAATCGTGGGAGACCTACGGATGGCCGATATCCTCAGAAATTTTTCTCTTACAACAGGCTCGGTATGAATGTCGGGAAAAGCATGAATCTCGGCTTTTTCTCTTCTGTGATGACGGACAAAGTCAATTTCAATTATTTCAATCCGATCATATTCCTTCGCTGGGTGGAGCAGCAGCAAGGCACACCTGACAAGGTCATGTTGGGTTTTGATGGTAAGTGGATCTTTCGACCGGGAATGGAGCTTTATGGCCAGTTTGCCTTGGATGAGTTCGTGTTCAACGAGTTTTTTGGGATCGACGGCAAAGGCTCCAAACGAAATAAATATGGAATCCAAGCCGGATACAAGTATATCAATGCCTTGGGGGTAAAAAATCTTGACCTCCAACTCGAATGGAATCAAGCCAGACCTTACACTTTTCAGGAAAAATTCGATTACCAGTCCTACAGCCATTGGCGTACACCGCTGACCCATCCTAGAGGAGCGAACTTCAGAGAAGTTGTGGGGATAATTCGGTATCAGCCACTTCCGAGGTTGGATATGAACTTGACGGGGATGTATCAGTTTTTTGGAACAGACGAAAATCCTGTGGTTAATTGGGGTGGTGATGTCCTGAAAAACAGGCTTCAAAATAGTCCAACAGGCCTTTTCGGGAATGTGATTGGCCAAGGCGTAGAAAATCGGGTAGTGCAGACCAATCTCACTGCTAGTTATATGGTTAGGCATAACTTTTTCATCGATGCGTCTCACTACCTCAGAAGGAGGACTGCGCAAAATTTGGATGCTCCAGAAGTAAGCAATTTCATGCAACTGGCCTTTCGATGGAACTTCATCAGACCGGACTTCAATTACTGATCAAAACCCACTCCGTTAAATTTGCGTAACTTGCGAGCTGATTCACCTTTGCTCTTTTAAATGAACACCTACCTTCGGATACTTTCCTATGCCAGACCTTTTGGAAGGTTTTTTCCGATCTACATCATTTATGCCTTTTTGGCGATCGTATTTGGTCTGCTCAATTTCACCCTGCTTAAGCCTCTTTTTGATGTCATCTTTGAGCAGTTAGATCCAGCTTCTCTGGAAAAATTCAGAGAAATGCCCGCTTTCAGCTTTTCCGTCGAGTATTTCACTTCGATGTTTAATCATCGGTTTTTGCTGGTCAGTGAGGAGTATGGAAAATTCGGAACGCTCCTCTTTGTCTGTGTCATCATTGTGGGTTCGGTATTTTTGTCCAACCTGTTTACCTACCTCTCCGGAGTAGTCTTGGCACAAGTCAGGGCGATGGTGATCAAGGGAATGCGGATGGATATTTTTCAAAAAGTGAGTCATTTGCACATCGGCTATTTTTCCAATGAGCGAAAAGGCGACCTGATTTCTAAAATGACCAATGATGTACAGGAGGTGGAAAACACCATTGTTCATTCCTTACGGGTGGTATTTAGAGAGCCGGCTACCATTTTCCTGTATTTCGCGGTCTTATTCTTCATGTCGGTTAAGCTTACGCTTTTCACCATGCTGATCATACCTGTCTCGGGGGCAATCATCGGTGGGATTACCAAAAGGCTGAAGAAAAGTGCCGTAGAAAGTCAGGAGTCTCTGGGGCGTATAGTCAATATTCTGGATGAGACCCTCGGAGGAATGCGGGTCATCAAAGCCTTCAATGCTGAGCGATTTGTCCGTCGTAAGTTTGATCACGAAACAGATCAATACTCCGATGTCAATGTGAGCATGGCCCGGAAAAATGAACTGGCCGCACCGATTTCTCAATTTATGGGAGTGTCGGTAGTAGCAGGAATTTTAGTCTATGGGGGTAGCTTGGTACTCAGTGGAGAGTCTGATCTGAGTGCTTCTGACTTCATTACTTACATCATTATTTTCACCCAAGTCCTCAATCCTGCCAAGGAAATCTCCCGGGCAGTGTCTAGTATTCAGCGCGGTATTGCCTCAGCAGAGCGAATTTTTGAGGTGATTGACACACCCAACTTGATTAAAGATCCGGAAAATCCTAAGTCGCTGACTGCCTTCAGCGATCGGATTGAGTTTAAAAATGTCAGCTTTTCTTATGGGGATACCCAGGTGCTGAAGAACATTGATTTTTCTTTGGAAAAGGGAAAAACCATCGCCTTGGTAGGGCCATCGGGTGGTGGGAAATCTACCTTGGCGGATTTGGTACCACGGTTTTATGACCCAAGTGAGGGTCAGATTTTATTGGATGGAACAGACCTGAGAGACTTTTCGACTGCTGAACTGAGAAGTCTCATGGGTATCGTGACTCAAGAGTCGATCCTTTTCAACGATACGGTGTTTAATAACATTGCGTTTGGGTTGGAAGGCGTCACTGAGGATCAGGTCATCGAAGCGGCAAAGATTGCCAATGCCCATAATTTTATCTCTCAGCTCGAAAATGGTTACCAAACCAATATCGGTGAGCGAGGCTCCAAACTTTCCGGAGGGCAGCGTCAGCGATTGAGTATTGCCAGAGCAGTACTGAAAAACCCTCCCATTCTGATCTTGGACGAGGCCACTTCTGCCTTGGATTCGGAGTCAGAGTTGCTCGTGCAGGAAGCCCTGACGAAGTTGATGAGTCATCGGACTACTTTGGTGATCGCACATCGACTGAGTACCATTCAGCATGCAGATGAGATTTTGGTAATTGAACGGGGTCAGATTGTCCAGCGAGGTACACACTCGGATTTGATGACTATGGGAGGGCTGTACCAAAAGCTTTCCACTATCCAGTCTGTTTGACCCAATGATTTTATGAGAACTATCGCCTTTTATTTGCAGCTTATCCTCTTGGCATTTTTTCTTGTCTTTTTGGTGCTGTTTGTCTTCTTTGACAGTTTGGGGGCACTCGTGGGAATGGAGCAGATATCCCCTGAGATCATGGGGAGGATTTTTCTTTTAGGATTAATTCTTTTCCTGTTTTCCTGGGGGGCGACTACTTTCGGGCTAAGGATTTTGAGAGGTAAGTTCAAAAAAATGGAATCTGAGATGAATGAAGTAAAGGCTAAACTCTATGATCTAGAACATCCTAAAGTCCGTACAATTTCCCAATCAGTTCCTCAGAAAAATCAGGAAGAGCAATCCGGAATGATCCGTCCCCGTCAAAATTTCACGGATCAATAAAGATTTAATTTTCGCAAACCAGTATATTCAGGAGACCAAACCGTCTCCTTTTTTTATTCACTTATGGTTGCAAAAACTTTTGGAAGTGCAGTCTCAGGCGTAGACGCCAATCTGATCACGATCGAAGTAAATGTAGGACAAGGAACCAGCTTCTTTATGGTTGGTCTGCCAGACTCTGCCGTCAAAGAATCCCAACAGCGGGTAGAATCTGCCCTGAAGTATTTTGGATACAGGATGCCCAGGCAAAAAGTAGTGATCAACCTAGCCCCTGCCGATATCCGAAAGGAAGGCTCTGCCTATGATTTGCCGATCGCTATGGGGATTCTTCAAGCTTCCGAGCAAGTGCTATTTCCTGAGCTCGACCGTTACGTCATTATGGGTGAGCTCGCCCTTGATGGGAATCTCCGCCCGATCAAAGGTGTCCTTCCGATTGCAATTGAAGCAAGAAAGCGTGGATTCAAAGGGTTTATTCTTCCTCTTGAAAATGCCAAAGAAGCCTCTATTGTCAATAACTTGGATATCATCGGTGTGGAGACCTTGGATCAGGCCGTGGATTTTCTGCAGGGAAATCTGATCATCGAACCTTTGGTGACTGATACTAGGGAGATCTTCTATCTATCGCTAGATGATACCCAATTTGACTTTGCGGATGTGCAAGGGCAGGAAAATATCAAGCGAGCCATGGAAATCGCAGCTGCCGGAGGGCACAATGTGATCATGATCGGTCCTCCCGGTGCGGGCAAGACTATGCTTGCCAAGCGACTGCCCTCCATTTTGCCACCACTTTCCTTGCAAGAGGCATTGGAGACTACCAAAATTCATTCAGTGGCAGGAAAACTTGGGAAAAATGCCTCCCTTCTTGCGCAAAGGCCTTTTCGAAGTCCACACCATACCATCTCGGATGTAGCTCTGGTCGGTGGCGGTGGCAATCCACAGCCGGGAGAAATTTCCCTTGCCCACAACGGAGTTCTGTTTTTGGATGAATTGCCGGAGTTTAAGCGGACCGTTCTTGAAGTCATGCGACAGCCTTTGGAAGAGCGAAAGGTCACCATCTCTAGAGCAAAAGTTTCGGTGGACTATCCATCCAATTTCATGCTGATCGCAAGTATGAACCCATGCCCTTGTGGCTATTACAACCATCCAGAAAAGGAATGTGTCTGTGGTCCCGGCATTGTGCAGCGCTACCTCAATAAGGTAAGTGGACCACTCTTAGATCGGATCGATCTGCATGTGGAGGTGACTCCCGTCAAATTTGATGAGATGACTTCTACCCGAAAAAGTGAGTCCAGTAAGGCTATTCGAGAGCGTGTGATCAAAGGTCGGGAACTTCAACGACTCAGATTTGAAAACAACCCGGAGGTCTTTTGCAATGCGATGATGCCATCCCACATGGTAAAGGAAGTCTGCCAAATTAACGAAGCGGGGAAAGCACTCCTCAAAACTGCTATGGAGCGCCTCGGTCTTTCGGCTCGGGCTTATGATCGAATTCTAAAAGTCGCCCGTACGATTGCAGATATCGCCGGAAGTGAGGCTATTAAGGTCGAACATCTCGCTGAAGCCATACAATACCGAAGCCTGGACAGAGAAGGCTGGGCGGGGTGAGGCTAGTAAAGAATGGGTGAAAGAGAAAAGAGGGAATTGAATTCTTGGAGAAACAGGCTTGCAATCATACTAATCAAATTTTATCCCTAACGGGAATGGTAGAATTGAGAGAACTACCATAAATGGTTACTTTACTAGAGACTGTTCAAATAACTGTGTCAAAATTTAAACCATTAAATTTTGACTATGAAAGAAGACAAAGAAGAGTTTGATTTCAAGGCTTTCGCCAAGCAGGCCGGAGATGCGCTTCGGTCAGGTAAGCC
>NZ_JBHSKS010000007.1:0-215893 GCF_042657405.1 Algoriphagus aquatilis | reverse complement strand
AGCAACCATGAACGCTCAGACAAAATGGAACGGAACCATCTTCGCATGGCCATCAATTAGAAAAGACCTAATCGCTTACTTTGAAGATCGATTTAACCAAACTGACACAGTTTAGTGAACACTCCCATTGGAATCAATACATGTTATTATTTTTCTCTTATATATCTTAATCCTTCTATTTTGGAAGTCTAAGACTAGGTCTATTTTTTTTTTTTTTAACTGGTTGATTAGATGTTCTAACCCTTTTTATCATGTCCTTTTCCGAAGCCAAACAAGATTCCCAAGAAATCCCTTCCGAGTCCTGCCGTAACGAAGTGGCTGCCACGGAAGTCCGAACAGCTACTGCAGAGCGGAAGAGTTTCGACTACCTGATCAATGCCACCAGTAAGCTGGTGGCACTTTCTGAAGTCAGGGCACTCATAGAACGGGAAGGCTACCTCGAGAAAGTTCAGATTCTGGAGGGGCAGTTTGTCCCAAAAGGGTAAGTCATCGCCACCTTGGATCGTCGGGAGGCGGAGTTTGCCTTGGAAAAAGGAAAGTACGATCCCACCCATGCCTTTGTCTTTTCACAAGGTCTATGGATACCGTATGCTCTCGAACTGATGAAGAAGGAAGCGGTCTCTGGCGATGTGATTTCTTTGAAGAAATAGGCTAGTAGCCTGATTTATTGGTTGTTAGGATTAATAACTAAAATTTTATCCTTGAAAGTCAAACAGTTAACTAAAAATGAAGAAATATTTTCAAACTAGACTTGTATTTTTAGGAGCGGGGGGATAGATTAGTCAACGAAAGATCAAGGTCGGCGCACAGGTCTGTATTTTTTGCAGAACCAAGGGTTGGTTCTGGTGATATTTAAATTCATTAATATTTATGAAAAAAGTAATTTCTTTAATTATGCTGATCGGTCTCACTTTAGGCTTCACTACTTATTCTGTAGCCGAATGCACGAGAGAGACTACTTGTGGTTCACAAGGATCAACTTTATCATGCACTGGAACAAGTTGTACAGGTTCAAGGCCATTAACACAAAATCCATGGGTGGAATGTGATGGGGTTAGAAACTACTGTTATCCTCAAATTCCTTAGTTTAATTAGGCTAGCCCATTAGGGCTAGCTTTAAAATTCATAGTTATGAAAACGTACATTATTTTAGTTTCTTTAATTTTATTTGCTTGCTCAAAGAATAAGGTTCAGGAAATTGATCTGTATTCAACCTTGTCTTCTTATGAAATAAACAAGGAAATAATTTTGGCTGGTGTTAGTTATATTGATTGGCAGAATAACAATTTTATTATTACAGAGTATGATTACAATCGATTATATTCTCTATCTAAAGATTTTCAGTTGCATAATAGTTTCGATAATCTTGGATTACTTTATCCAAGCTATCCAAATTTTGCCAAATTTAATAATAATTCAGTTTGGGTCTACAGTGCTGAGAAAAGAAAGATTTTCCAATATTCCGCTAATGAGGTAATCAGTGAACATGAAATAGTATCAGATACTGATTTAATTAATTTTGATACCAATGGGGATGAATTGATATATTCTCGAGTCGATTTTGAAGAAGAACCATTTGTGCTTATAGATCTTAAAACTGGTAATATGAAGCGTTTTGGGGAGTATTTGGAAGATATGCCAAATACTTTTTTAAATCATTATATGTTAAATTCATTTTCATTTATTAGAGAAGATTCATATTTTTTTGTACAACCTTATAACGGAATGATTTCGGAGTATGATAAAAATTTTCAGTTAAAAAATAGAATCAATATTTTGGATTTTCCCCAATTTTCAATTGTTAAAGAATATTTTTCAACATTTTACAAATCCAAAAATAATAGTCTTGTAAGTTTAATATCGGATGCTAAATTGATTGATGATAAATTGTATTTATTGATTTATGAGAGGAATCCAGAACTTCCTCCTAATCCTAGGACTTTACTTCGTTTAGATTTAGAAAATGGAATTGTTTTGGAAACAATTATTAAGTTAGGAGGAGAGGATGATTATTTTACCAAATTTTGTAATGTGGAAGGAAATAAATTTGCTTTTTATGAATATCAGACTAGCTCAATCCAATTCTTTGAAATTCCATTAGATAAATAGGTCTACCTAAGATTTAATAAATGAAGTTTTTGATTTTTTGTAAAAAAATTATTTTATATCTTAGTTTGTTTACTCTTAACTCGTACTCCATGCGCATTTTTAATCCAATTGTTTTGCTGATTTCAGGAGCGATGTTCGCCTGTTCTGAAGCCAAAGAAGATTCTCAAGAAATCCCCTCTGAGTCTTTCCGAAACGAAGTGGCTGCCACCGAAGTCAGGACAGCCACTGCCGAGCGAAAAAGCTTTGATTACCTGATCAATGCCACCGGCAAGCTGGAGGCACTCTCTGAAGTCAAGGCCCTCGTGGAGCGGGAAGGCTACCTCGAGAAGGTTCAGATTCTGGAAGGTCAGTTTGTCCAGAAAGGGCAAGTCATCGCTACGCTCGACCATCGGGAGGCGGAATTTGCTCGTGGAAATTTGAAGTACGATCCTTCCCATGCCTTTGTCTTTTCACAAGGACTTTGGATTCCGTATGCGGCAGAACTGATGGAAAAGGAAGTGGTCATAGGCGATGTGATTTCTGTGGAGCAGTAAGCTATTTAGCTGATCTATTGATAATTAGCATTACTAACTAAAAAACATATCCCTGAAAATCAATCAGTTAACTAAAAATGAAAAAATACTTTCAAACTAGACTTGCATTTTTAGGAGGGGGGGGTAGATTGGCCAACGAAAGATCAAGGTCGGCGCCGGAGTCTGGATTTTTTAGGGTATTTTTCTCCGCCCTGCATGGTGTGAAAGGGGATAAATCAATATTTTAATGGTAAAAATGAAAAAATTATTGGCTGTTTTAGTTTTTAGTTTGGTAAGTTTTGTTGCCAAACCCTGTTCAGGTACCTGGAATGCCTGTGGTCCTCAAAGTATTTCTGATATGGTTCAAGATGCGATTACTAATTGCAGCCCTGGGTCTCAATTTGTAATTGTTGATTTGTGTGATGGAAATCCTGAAGGTCAAAATCATACCATCTATGTTCTTGTTGATTATATCGATTAATAACTCATCTTCTTAACATCAATCAAAATTGTAAAAAGTGGATCATTATTATCTAAATGTATCTACTTTTTGTTTGTTATTAGAGCGATAATTGTATGCGAATAAAATTTATTTGTCTAATTTTTATTACGCTTTTCAGTTGCTCTGAGGATTTTTCCTCAGAGCAACTTGTTAAGTTTGAGGTCAGTCAAAAATATTCTGTCGATTTGTCAAAAGTTGGCTTGTCTTCCCAATTGGAATTTCCTGTTGCTATATCGGAATCCGACCCAAATAGATTTTTTATTTTTAATTCATTTACTCGTACTATTGATACTGTATCAATAAATGAAGAGATATTATCTGTTTCAAAGGGAGTGGAGATTCCGTTTGAAGGGCCTAATGGAGTAGAATCATTTAATTACTTTATTGAATATGAAAACAACTTTATTTTTCTGGATCACAATTCTGTTTATATACCGAATTCATTTCAAATCAAAAGAATTCAATTTTCAAAGTTACCATTTGCCGTCGATGAAAAGTTAGAATACGTGACAAGAGGAAATTCTATTTCGGATGGGTTTAATTTTTTAAACTATAAAAATTCAAAAATTTACTTGTTTTTTGAGACATTTGATGGTTTTAATAAAAAGCTGGTTTCATTTGATTTTATAAATAGTGATATGAAACTTATAGAATTCAAATTGATAGAAGAATTCGAAGATCATATAATTTCTTTTAAAGAAGGTTCTTTTTTAGCTCAAAACCCTTATTTGCCGATGATAAAGGTAGAACAAGATTTTTTGATAATCTCCTATCCGTTTTCAAGTAAGTTTCATAAATATCAATTGATTAATGGTTCTATTCAGGACTTCAGTCCTACTTCAAAATTATTTAATTCTGAAAAAACAAAGCCAAATAAAAATTTCGATACATCATCATTTAATGATTTCAAGTTAGAATCTGATAAATGGCAAGATGATGTAAGATTTGGTTCATTTTTTAAGCTCCAGGGTGAACTATTTTACAGGTTAGTGAAAGGCAGGAAAGATGGGGATAAATCAAGTAAGTTTATTGAAGTTTTTGATATTAATTTAAACAAAATTGGAGAAGCTGATCTTTCAAGTATCCAACCCGATCTTGGTGCTATGAGTATCCCAATTGGTGGAAAAATTTTTATTAAATCAAAAGTTCAAAAAAGTGAAGATATAATGGATTATTATTTAATAACAATAAGTAAATATTGATATATACAATGTTTTTATATTTGCTTAATGCTCATTTAATTATATTGTATTAAATATGTTTGTTTTTCACCTTTATTGATTGGTTTATGTTTTTATTTTTTTATGAAATTGATTTTTAAATAGGAAAATTTCTTAAAGTATTTTCCCAATAGCAGTAATATTAGCTTAATTTGTTTATATCTTAGTTCTAAAACTTCCAACTCGTACCACATGCGCGTTTTTAATTCGATTGTTTTGCTGATTTCGGGGGCGATGTTCGCCTGTTCCGAAGCCAAAGAGGGTTCTCAAGAAATCCCCTCTGAGTCTTTCCGAAACGAAGTGGCTGCCACCGAAGTCCGGACAGCCACTGCCGAGCGGAAAAGCTTTGACTACCTGATCAATGCCACCGGCAAGCTGGAAGCACTTTCTGAAGTCAAGGCACTCGTGGAGCGGGAAGGCTACCTCGAGAAGGTTCAGATTCTGGAGGGGCAATTTGTCCAGAAAGGGCAAGTCATCGCCACCTTGGATCGTCGGGAGGCAGAATTCGCCTTGGAGAAAGCCCGCATCAATCTAAGCAAAGCCCAATCGGAGCTAGAAGTGCTCAAGGCTCAATTTCAGCTCGCCTTGGAGTCCAAAGATCCTAAAGTGTCCCAAACCGTTCAAGATCGTATTCGCGTGAACTCGGGTCTTTCCCTTGCCGAAGTCGAGCTCAAGGAAGCCGAACTTAACCTTGCCCGCTGCGAGGTGCGCGCCCCGGTATCCGGCCGCATCGCCAATATCAAATTCAAAGAAGGCAGCTTGGTGACCAAAAATGCAGAGTTTGCCGAGATCCTTTCCACCGATCAGCTGCTCCTTCGGGTCAAAGTGCTCGAGTCGGATATTCCGCTGATTTCATCCAGTCAAAAAGCCGAAGTCTATCCCATCTCTGATCCCCAAAATGCCTTGGAAGGCCGGGTCACCGCGATCAATCCCAAGGTGGATGAAAACGGCCTCGTGCAAGTATCCCTCACACTCACTACTTCCAAAAATCTCCTTCCCGGCATGAATGCCCGTGCGATCATCCGTGCCCCCCAGAGCAACAGTCTCGTGGTACCCAAGGATGCGGTTGTTTTCCGCTCAGGTAGGGCGGTGGTCTTTACCATCGAAAATGGAAAGGAATCCAAATGGAACTATGTGGAAGTAGGTAAGGACAACGGCCGGGAGATCGAAGTGCTCGACGGTATCCCGGAAAACAGCACCGTCATCACCAGCAACAACCTCCAGCTCGCCCATCAAGCTCCCGTCAAAATCGTAAATCCATAAGCCATGGTGAGATTTTTGCTGAATCGGCCCATTGCCGTCACCATGTCTTTTTTGGCTTTGATGGTCTTTGCGGGGATTGCGTTTCGTTTGTTGCCGATTTCGCTCCTGCCTCCCACCGATGTGCCTCAGATCGTGGTCAAAGTCACCTACCCCAATGCCTCACCCGAATCCATCGAGCAAAATGTCCTACGTCAAATCCGTGAAGGCCTCATCACGCTCAATGGACTCGAAGAAATGGAAAGCAAGGCGGGTTCGGAGATCGGCACGGTGCGGCTGACCTTTGACTATGGGGTCAAGATGGAGCTGGCCTACATCGATGTCAATGAAAAAATCGACCGACTGACCAATGCTCTGCCCAAGGACCTTCCCCGCCCTGAAGTGATCCGGATCAACACTTCTGATATTCCTGTGGCCAGGGTTCAGGTGGTACCCAAAGCGGGCACGGACCCTGTGGAGGTGAGCTTGCTGGCAGAAAATGTCCTGAAAAAGCGTATCGAGCAGCTGCCGGGTGTCTCGCTTGTGGATATCAATGGTAAGCGGGAGCGAATTATTTCCGTACAGCCCGATGAGGATGCCTTGGCTGCCTTGGGCATGACGCAGCAGGAGTTGATCGACGCCGTCAAGGCGGGCAATGCCGAGCTCCCCGGCATCAGTGTCAAGGATGGACAGTTTCGCTATTTTCTCCGACTGGCTACCCGTGTGGATACGCCCAAAGACATCGAATCCCTGCCTGTTCGCTCCAAGAAAGGTGTGATTGTTCCTTTGGGTCGAGTCGCCAAAGCCCAATACGAAACCCAGGAAATGCTGGGTTACCACTTGTTTGGAATGAATGAAGGCTTGGTCATCACGGTGCACAAGCAGGCTGCCGCCAAGATGAACGAGCTGATTCCGGAGTTGCGAAAATCCTTGGATCTCTTCCGCACCGACTATCCTCAGGTGGACTTCGAACTCACCCAAGACCAAAGCAATCTGCTCAATGCAGCGATTTCCAACCTCCAAACCAGCTTGCTTTTCGGTGGACTGTTTGCCTTTGGGGTTTTGTTTCTCTTTATCAAAGACTTTCGCATTCCGCTGATTATGGGGATCAGTTTGCCGACTTCCCTGCTGATCAGTTTTCTGGTTTTCTACTTTTTCAACATTTCGATCAATATCATTTCCCTCTCCGGCCTTGCCTTGGGGATTGGGATGCTGATTGACAATGCGATCATCGTGCTGGACAATATCACTCGCAAGCGAGAATCCGGTTTGCCCCTATTAGAGGCCTGTGTGCAAGGGGCCAACGAAGTGATGGGCGCTTTGATCAGCTCGGTGCTGACGACGTTGGCGGTATTTGTACCGCTGGTTTTTCTGAGTGGAATAGCCGGTGCTTTATTTTATGATCAAGCGGTGGCGGTGGCAGCGATTCTGTCTGTGTCGCTGATGGTGGCATTTATTCTTTTGCCACTGTTGTATTGGATGATCTATCGGATTGGAAAAAGACAAGAGCTCAAGGGGGAGCCAAAAGCTTTTCTCTGGGTTTTGGGTAGGTATGAGAAGGGTTTTGAATGGATTTTTGCACGAAAAAAAATCGCCCTCGCTTTCTTTTTGATGCTGATTCCTTTGGGTTTGGGTTTGAGTTTGCTGCTGAAAAATGAAGGTCTTCCGCCCATCGAGAAGCCGGATGCGACCTTGGAGATCGACTGGAATGAGCCCATTTCCGCAGGCCAAAACCGAGACCGATTGCTCACGCTGATCCGGGATATCGAAGGCTACACCCAAGCGGAGGCCGAGATCGGAGTCCGACAGTTTTTGCTGTTTGACGGGGATAATTCGATTCAGAAATCCTTGTTGTACTTGCTTTTCCCCTCCCAAACCAAAAAAGAAGAGCAAATCGCCCGACTCCGGGAGCGATTGGAAAAGGACTATCCGATGGCAAGCTACGTGCTCGGTGACGCCCCCAATGCCTTTGATCAGCTCTTCAGCTCCAATCAAGCCTACTACGAGGTGCGATGGAAAGACCTGAATGCCAAAAAACCGATTGCCGCCGACAAGATGAAACCTTGGCTGGAGACCTTTCCTACTGATCAGTGGACTCCCGGTCCGGGATTGCAGGAGGAGAGTTCTATGGTATTTTCGCTTTTAGCGGAAAAGCTAGCACTGTACCAAATCCCGGTGGAAGGAGTGCAGGAGCAGCTTTCACGGTTGTTTGGTGTGTTTACCATCACGGATATTCGCAGATTTGGGGAGGTCACCCCAATCCGTTTGCAAGAAAGTCAGGATCGCTTTGAGGACCTGCTTCGTACTACCCGAATCTATGCTTCAGACAGTACTTCCTATTTGTTGAGTGAATTTGTGGATTACCGCTATGCCGATCAGTACAAATACGTGACGGCTGACCGTGGAGGAATCTATCAAAGTGTGCAGGTGGCAGCAGAGAACCCTGATGCCAAATCGAAGGAATACATTTCTTGGGGAGTCGCCAAAAACCTCGCTGTGGAGCTGAAAGGGCAGTTTTTCCGGGATCAGGAGACCCTTCGCCAGTTGATCGGGATTCTGATCATTTCCGTGTTGCTGTTGTATTTTATTCTTGCCGCCCAGTTTGAGAGTTTCATTCAGCCAATGATTGTGGTGCTGACCTTGCCCTTGGGGATCGCCGGTGCGTTTTTGGTTTTGCTTTTAACTGGCTCATCCCTGAATGTCATGTCAGCAATTGGTTTGGTCGTCATGCTGGGAATTATGGTCAATGATGCCATTTTGAAGATCGACACGATCAACCGTCTGAAACAGGAGATGGGAGAAAATTCAACTTTAACCAGTTCCGAAATTCTGCACATCGCGTTGCATCAGGCAGGGAAAATCAGATTAAAGCCGATCCTGATGACCTCGATTACCACGATCCTAGCCTTGATTCCGATTATTTTCAGTGCAGGTTTGGGTGCAGATTTGCAGCGGCCTTTGGTCTATGCGGTGATCGGCGGACTGACGGTCGGCACTGGCACAGCCTTGTACTTTGTACCCTTGATGTATTGGTTTTTTGATTCGTTGTCCCATAAAACCGGTGTGCGATGACGAATTTTCGGGTACTGATCGCCTTTGTCGTGCTGGGGATTTTGGGCTTTGCCACGGTCCCTTTGCTGTCGGTGGATCTCAATCCCCGGGAGCGCGAACCTGTACTCACAGTCAGCTATGGGATTCCCCGCTCTTCGCCCGAATTGATCGAGAAATTGGCTACTTCGCCTCTGGAAGGTGCTTTTTCCCAACTCACCGAACTCAAGCAGATCACCTCAGTCTCCAACTACGATCGGGGCAATATCATACTTCGCTTTGACAAAAAGGCGGATATGGAACTCAAAAAGTTTGAGGTTTTAGCCCTGATTCGGCAGGTCTACCCCAAGCTGGACGAGCGGCTTTCCTATCCCAATGTGACCCAAAGCGCGGAGTATCGGAGTGATTTCAAGACGCCGATTTTGACCTACAGCGTGAATGGGCCTTTTGCCTCCTTTGAAATCCGGAAAATCACCGAGGATGTGATCAAGCCTGCCCTCACCCGATTTGCGGAAGTGGAGGAAGTGCAGATCCGTGGAGCCAATGAACTTCAGCTTTTTGTGACCTTCGATGTGCAGAAAATGCAGTCGTTTGGTATCAGCAGATCCTTTCTCAATCAGCAGATTAATCAGGCCTTTGGGCAGCTGTATCCCGGTACTGTCTACAATTCTAAAGGCGAGACGCTTTTTGTAACCGTGGACCGCAAGCTCAATCAGATCGATCAACTCGGGAATCTGATCATTCAGACGGATAAAAGGATGGAGGTAAGGCTGAAAGATATCGCCTCGGTCACCTTGGAGGAGGCCGAGCCGATGAGCTTTTACCGCATCAATGGCAACAATTCCGTGACCCTCTCGGTCTACAATCGCGACGGGGTGAATAAGGTGCTTTTGGCCAAAAACCTCAAAAACTCCATCGAATCAGCCAAAATCAACCTGCCTCCGGGTTTTGAAATCCGGCTGGAAAACGATGACACGGAGTTTCTCGAGAAAGAACTCAACAAAATCTACAAGCGATCTGGTTTGTCGATTTTGATCTTGATTGCTTTCATTTTCCTCATCAACCGCAACTGGAAATACCTGAGTATCCTCTTTTTGGGCATCGTGATCAATGTGAGCTTGACTGCGATGATCCTGTATTTTCTTCAGGTGGACATTCATTTGTACACCATAGCGGGATTGACGATCAGTTTTGGACTCGTGGTGGACAATGCCATCGTGATGGTGGATCACTTGCACAAGTACCGCAACCGTCATGTGTTTATGGCTTTGCTTGCGGCATCCCTGACTACTGTTGCGGCACTGCTGTTGGTGCTGCTTTTGCCGGAGGAGGATCGGAAGAATCTTACCGAGTTTTCCATTGTGGTATCGGTGATGCTTGGGGTGAGTTTGCTGGTTGCCTTGGTTTTTACTCCGGCTTTTTATGGCTTGCTTTTCAAAGAATCCGTGCAGCAGGGCCGAAAGCTTAAGCTTCCACAGCTGAAAAAGCGGGTTGGCTGGCTACAGCGCTACGAAACAGGCATTGCTTGGACGGCCCGTTACCGCAAGACATTTTTGTTATTGATTTTGTTACTTTTTGGAACGCCGATTTTCTTTTTGCCTGCCAAGTGGGAAGAAAAAGAATGGTACAACAAGACCATCGGCAATACCTTTTATCAGGAAGAAATCCGTTCTTGGGTGGATAAGGCCTTGGGTGGGACCCTGCGGATGTTTGTGCGTGGAGTCTATGAGAAAAGTGTGTATCGGGAACCTGAGAAAACCCGACTGTATGTCTCAGCCAGACTTCCTTTTGGGAATACTCTGGAGCAGATGGATTTTATCATGCGGGAATTTGAGGAGTATCTCAAAGGCGTGGAGGGTATCGATCAGTTTGTGACTTTCGTTCGCTCGGGGCAAAGTGCACAGATCATCATCACCTTCAAGGAAGCCTACGAAAAAGGGGCTTTGCCTTACCAACTCAAAGGAAAACTGTCCGTCAAATCCACCGACTGGAGCGGGGCACAATGGAATATCTATGGAGTCGGGCAGGGCTTTTACACCGGAGGTGGAGGAGAGGGGATCCCATCGTTTCGGGTGCAGATGAAAGGGTACAACTTCGATGAGTTGGAGCGTCAATCAGATATTTTGGCCGAAAAACTCCTGCAGCACAAGCGGATTCAGACGGTCAATACCAATGAGCGACTGAGCTACGATGAGCAGAAAACCCAGGAATATGTCCTGCGCCTGGATCAAAATCAAATCGCGTTGGGAGGATCGAGCCAATATGAAATCTTGAATACCCTGCAGGACCTCTCCAAGCCACAAGGACCGAGCGGCTATCTGACCATGGCGGATAAAAACTATGGATTGATTCTGAGAGAACGGACTTCTGCTGAGTTTAGCAAGTTTGATCTGGAGAAAAAAGGACTGATCAGCGGAGAGGATAAAATCCTGAAAGTGGCAGATTTTGGCACGCTCAATCTGGAAAATACCACCAACGCTCTGCACAAAGAAGACCGGCAATACATTCGAGTGGTGTCCTTTGAATACATGGGTTCGGCCAAGTTTGGCAATGAGTACCTGGACGAAGTGCTGAAAGAAATGAAAGCCCAAATGCCCATCGGTTACGAAGCCAAAAAGCAAGAATGGGGCTGGAATACGGAGCAAGCCAAGCGGCAGTATGGATTGTTGGGGCTGTTGATCGTAGCGATTTTCTTTATCTGCACCATTCTGTTTGAGAATTTCCGACAGCCGTTTTTTATTATGTTTTTGATTCCGATCAGTTTCATCGGGCTGTTTTTGATCTTTTCCGTAGGAGGGTTCAATTTTGATCGGGGAGGGTTTGCGGCATTTGTGATGCTCGGAGGCTTGGCGGTGAATGCAGGGATATTTATCCTGAATGATTTCAACAATCGCCCAAAGGGTAGGTTCAACCGGAACATTCTCAAATCTGTGGCAGGGAAAGCGATTCCGATTTGGCTGACCGTACTGTCCACCTGCTTTGGCTTGGTTCCATTTATCATGGACGGGCAGACAGAGGTTTTTTGGTTTTCCCTAGCCGTGGGGACGATTGGGGGCTTGGTGTTTAGTATGGTGGGGGTGTTTTGGATTTTACCGTTGATGATGTGGAGGAAGGTTTGAATTTTTTGACCCTAAATAATCAGGGTTGTTGATCAAAAATTGGCAATCCTTTAAAATGATGTGCTTGGTAACAGATCGCCCTTTCAGGGCTCTAATTACTTTATGCAATTCATGCCCCAAATTCAATTTGGGGCTGTTATAATTTGCGCCTTCAGCGCAACGATCAAGCTAAGTCAATTACCAATGTTGTTTTGCCCTCAAATCAGTTGATACTTACGGAGAAACTTTGATGCACATCCTTGTGCCGGCGGCACAACCTGTAAAAGCCCAGAATTCAATTCTGGGCTGAAATGTGATTTTTATTTTCCAGAGTGCTGAAAGCACGATCTGTAGAATAAAGAATTTCAGATTAAGACAGGATCGGTTTTTCCCCATAAAAAGGTATTTTCCTTTTTCAAACTCAACCTATTTTGTCTATGAACCTTTCTGATTCTCGTCGGGATTTTATGAAAAAAGCGGCTTTGGCTACCGCAGGAGCAAGTTTGTTGCCGTATTCTTCTTTTTCGGAAGTCAAAAGGAAAAACAAACTTCCCGCGTGGAAAGGCTTCAATTTGCTGGATTTTTTCTCCCATAACCCAGATCAGGGAAGGCCAACAAAACCTGCCTACATCCAGTGGATCGCCGATTGGGGCTTTGATTTTGTCCGGGTTCCGATTTCATATCCCTCCTATTTGAACATCGATCGCAGCAGACCGATTCGACCGGATGAGGTCCTGAATTTTGATGAAAGCCGATTGGAAAAAGTAGATGCACTGGTGGAGCGGGCCATCCAGCATGGTCTGCATGTGAGTTTAAACCTACATCGCGCTCCTGGATTCTGCATCAATGCGGGATTTGAGGAGCCGTATAACCTCTGGAAAGATCAGGAGGCTTTGGAAGCCTTTTGTGCGCATTGGGAAATGTGGGCCAAGCGCTATCGGGGAATTTCCTCCAAAAGACTCAGCTTTGATCTGGTGAATGAACCGTTTCAGCGGGAAAATCCCAACGATCAGCACAGCCCCGGTGGCCCGGTAGATGTGGTGGACTATCATCGGGTGGCCAAAGCGGCTTTGGAAACCATTAAATCAGTCAAAAAATCCCGGTTGGTCATTGCCGATGGCAATGGGGGCGGGGGAATTGCCGTGCCGGAATTGGCCGATTTGGACTTGTCGCAGAGCTGCCGGGGGTATCATCCTTTTCCGATTTCCCACTACAAAGCCAGCTGGGTCTATAAAGATCCGGAATCTGTGCCACCGGTGGATTGGCCTTTGCAGCAAGGGGAGAATTCGCTTGATATTGATAACATCCGAAACTACTATGCCCCGTGGAAAGCCTTGATTGACCAGGGAGTTGGAGTCCACTGTGGGGAATGCGGCTGCTACAATCAGACGCCCCACGAGGTGTTTTTGGGGTGGTTTGGAGATGTCCTGCAGGTGTTGAAAGAAATGGAAGTAGGCTTTGGAATCTGGGAGTTTTCCGGGGCTTTTGGGGTGCTCAATTCCGGCCGAAAGGACGTGGTTTATGAGGATTGGTATGGAGAAAAGCTCGATCGGAAGTTTTTGGAGTTGTTGAAGGCGCAGATTTGATATTTATGCACCTTATGAAAGACAATCATCCCTGCAATTCTAAAATTCAATTTTAGAATTGCAGGGATAAATTTTTTGTAAGTATTTGGAATTCAATAGGAAGACCTGACAGGTTTTCAAAACCTGTCAGATCTGGACTACCCAAAAAAATCCCGAACACTTTCCTGTCCGGGACTTGATTTCTTTTTCACTTAATCCTCGTGCTGAGCTTGTCGAAGCATCAAACCTTACTCGGCTCCGGATGCACCCAAGGCCCACGGTAAGGTCTACGAAGCTTGGCAGTCGCTTCAGGGTCGTTGAGTACGGTCATGGTTTTGGGGTCATAGCGAAGCGGTCGGCCTCCGAGCTCCATGGAGATATTGGCGAGGATACAAGAAGCGGTAGAGATATGCCCGTCTTCCACATCAGCTACCGGCAAGGTGTTTTTATCGATGGACTCCAACCAGTTTTTCATGTGCAGACGAGTGGCCGGTGCGGCATTGAGTTCGATTCGATCTTCAGTTAAGTCCTCAGGGTATTGCTCCCGCTCAAATAAGCAGTCAAAATGGATTTTTTCGGCTTTGGTATCAACAGGGAAAAAATCTGCCTGCATGGTACTTCCTGCCAGCATTCCTTTTTCTCCGTAGATTTTGAATGACCAGGGATACTCTGGATCTGGGGCATTGCCCCAAGTGCGATGTTGCCAGACCACTTGTAGCTCTGGAAATTCAAAAATGGCAGTCTGAGTATCGGAGATGTTGGACTTGCCTTCTTTTTGTACCAGAATTCCGCCCGTGGAGGTAATCTGGGTTGGCCAGCCAAGCTTCAGCATCCAGCGAACCGTATCCAGCATGTGCACACACATGTCACCGGTGATGCCGTTGCCATATTCCATGAAGGTTCTCCACCAGCGGATATGTGGGAGTCCATCGTAAGGTCTCATGGGCGCAGGACCTGTCCACATTTCATAATCAAAAAAGTCAGGAACGGGCTCGACCGGAGGATTTCCATTGGCCCTCATGTGGAAATAGCAACAAACTTCGACATGACTGATTTTGCCCAGTTTTCCGGTATCGATGATTTGTTTTTTGGCATCGATGAGGTGAGGTGTGCTTTTGCGTTGGGTGCCGATCTGGCACACGCGCTTGTATTTTCGGGCTGCAGCGAGGATAGCTTCCCCTTCGATCACGTCGACCGAAATTGGTTTTTGCAAATAGACATGGGCTCCTGATTTCATGGCCTCGATTGCTTGCAGGGCGTGCCAGTGATCCGGCGAACCGATCAGCACGAGGTCGCATTTGTGTTTCTTGAGGAGTTCGCGATAGTCTCCAAACAGCTCAGGGACTTTTTTGGATTTTTGGCGCTGAGAGACAAGCTCTCCTGCGGCCTTGAGTAGATTTTTATCGACGTCGCAGAGCGCGACTACTTCTACATCGGCTACTTGGATCAGTCGAAAAAGGTCGGATTTGCCATACCAACCGGTACCGATTAGGGCGACTTTGAGCGGACCTTCTACATCTTTGAAGTCCATGCCAAACAGGCCAAAACTGGCCAAAGTCATCATGGCGCTGGAGCTTTTGATAAAATCTCTCCGATTGAGTTGATTCATAGGTTTTTGGGTTAAAGAGTGACGAATTTCAAGATACAAAAAGGAGACTCAGATGCAAACTGGGCTGGGATGATCGGATCGGATAGGGGGCTGACAGGTGATTACTTTTTTCCAGGTTGATAGACTCGTGCTGCCTTTTTCAATACTTGTTCTTTATCCAACGTCATGGGTTTCAGTTCACGCTTGACAAAGCGCTCCATCTGATCCGCATAATGAGGTGAATCGGGTCGGTTGCTGGCACCATAGACATTGATCGATTCCAAGACCGGGAGGCCTTCCCCGAAGCGGGCCATCAGAATGTAAGATTCCCCCTGCACAGCTTTTCTACGTCCGTTTTCCCAAGGAGTAGATCGGATCGCCGAGAGCACATCATCCAGGCCCCAAAGTGGCAGCGACTTTTCCCCTCGCACGAGTCGCTGGTATTCTCCGAGTGCGATGAGTTCTTCTCCAAAATGAGTTTCAAAATGCTTTTTTGCTTCCTGGAGCCCCTTTACCGCTTCTTCTTCGGTGAGGACAGTCTCAAAACTTCTTCCCGACTTGGCAAACTCCTCCCACCAATAGTAATAGACAAAGGCAAAAAGGGCGGCTCCTTCACTGTCGGCGGAAGCTTCCTTGTTCCAGTTTCTCAAGGCCTTGATCTGCTGTGCTACCTCTGGATACTTTTCAGGAGATAAAGAAAAAAGCGAATTCAAGTCGGTGCGGAAAGCCAGGTTATGAGGAAAGGTCTGATCGAATTTGATCCGCTCAAATTGTTCCCAGGAAATTCTCCCTGTATCCGGCATCAGTTCCCGGAATCTGAGCGAACGGTTATTGTCACGGAGGTCAAAGCCCATTTCTACAGGATAATTTTCCGATGCTAGATTGTCCTCAAATGCAGAGGCTTTGAATGGCGAATGGTTGGTGTTGTAGAGGTAGCCAGATTTGGGATTGACTTGCTGAGGAAGGTCAGAAAAGGAGTGATATGCTGTCCAAAGGGTCCTTTTGGTATTTCCGGGAACTGTTCCGCTGTAGTCAAAACTTGTGTTTCTCTTGGGTAAAAGGCCGTTGCTGACATAGAAAATGGTGTCGTATTTGTCCGCGTAGACTGTATTGAAATTGGTCAGTTGCATGCTGGACATGGCGGCTTTCCATTCGGAGAAATTCTTCGCCTTGTTCATTTTCCACCACTGCTCAGGGGCTCCGACTCGGTCCAAAGCTCCAAATCGAATCGCAAAGGCACCTTGCTCGGTGACCAAAGTTGGGCCATAGATGGATTTCCAGACTTTCTTAGGAACGGGCACTGTAATCCAGTCCCACAGCCGGACTTTCAGCCAGACGATCTTGGATTCAAGTTCGAGCCACTCTCCGTCCATGAGGTATTCCTCCTCGTCTTCCGGATTGAGTTCCATCTGGTATAGATCCAAAAAGTCAGGTGAATTCACCGTATGCGCCCAGCCCAAGTGTTCATTTACGCCATGGAAAATCATCGCTCCACCTGGGAAAAGTCCTCCCAAAGCATTCCAGCCCTCTTCTGAATTGAGATGGGCTTCGTACCAAGCCACGGGGCCTTCGAGCGGCTGGTGAGAGTTGATAGCTAGAAAGGCTTCTCCGGAATCCGTTCGTGTTGGGTGAATGGCGATGGCATTGGAGCCTTTGGGTAAGGTATCCTCGGGAATCAAGTCCACATTTCCTCCCACGATGGCCTGCACTGCCCGATCTGCACCTGACATTTGGGCTAGTGAAAGGATGTAAGCGGAGATGATTTCTTTGGGATTGATCGGGAAGGCAGGGCCATACAGCACTTCCTCCGGATGATGGTAGGCGTAATCATTTAGTCCTGCGGCATACCCTTCCAGGACTTTTTTGAATTCGGGAGAAAAGCTGGAATCGTATTTTTCTTTGGCGATTTCTCGAGTTTCCAACAGATGGACAAAAAAGTCAATTCCCGCTCCCTGTTCTCCAAATACCCTTCCGGTCAGGGCTTTTCCTGCCAAAACTGTCTTTTGGATCGTCTCAAAATCATCTTCCGCATGAGCCCATGCCAGTCCGTATGCTACGTCGGCATCAGTTTTTCCGAAAATATGAGGCACGCCAAATTCATCTCGGGCGATTTCTACCTGTGTAGTATCCCAATTGGATGGTTTTAGTATTCGCTGACAAGAAAAAAGGATTGTGATAAGGATGGAAAGAGAAATCAGTTTTTTCATAATCGAAGAAATTCCAAAGGGAAGGTAATGTTTTGAATGAAAATATTTTTCTAAAAATCTGGTCAAACCTCTAGGATTGGTTGTTAAATATATCTAACATTGTGTTAGAAATAAATAACATATTGAAATGAAAAATATCATTGCATTAGTGATCGTCCTCTTTCTTGTTGCATTGACCGTATTGCTTTGGCTAGGAAAGGAAAGCCTTGGTGAAGAGGAGTTAACTTCCTTGGGGGTGATTTTGGCAATTGTCGGATTTGCTGTCTTTATTTTGATCCGACGAATCAAAAGCTGGAAAGCAGGAGAGCCTCAAGAGGATGAATTGAGCAAAAAGGTGATGTTAAGAACCTCCTCGCTTTCCTATTACATCTCGCTCTATTTCTGGGTGTTCTTGTTATGGCTTAAAGATCGGGTAGCTTTTGACCAAGAGCAGTTGATTGGAACGGGTATTTTGGGTATGGCCGTGATTTTTGCCTTGAGTTGGATCTTTTTTCATTTAAGAGGAGTGCCCAATGACTAATCGAATCAAAGAATTTAGAATCCGCCAGGAACTCACTCAAGATGATTTGGCTAAAAAGGTGAATGTCAGGCGAGAGACGATCGTGTTTTTGGAGAAAAACAAGTATAATCCATCCCTACGCCTAGCTTATGATTTGGCAAAGGTTTTTGGAGTGGCGATTGAGGAGTTGTTCAGTTTTGAAGATGAGAAGTAATTGACGGCTGGAGTTTTTTTTTCTGAAACGAAAAAGCCGACCATCTTGATCTGGCCGGCTTTCGGGGGTGAACAAACACTTTTCTCTATCCTTTTTTTGCTTAAATTCTTATTGATCATCTAAACTCATAATCCACTCCACTCACCTGAGTCAGCAAGGTGGCCGGGGCATCGAGTGCCATGGCAGATTGGGGAGGGGTTGGGGTGACAGGGGAGTTTTTGGCTAAATAGCTTCTCATTGCCTGGTGAAGGGTATAAGGCATATTTTCAGTCTCTCTTACCCCACGGAATCTACAGAGCATATCATCAGGATCACCGTCTCGCTCACAGGCACAGATTTTATATACTTTTTCCAAATCAAGAGGCTTACCATTGACCACAGCGGTCTGTACTCGGTTACCTTCTTCCCCAAAGGCATTGAACGTCACTTCCATTCCTTTGAACTTAATCACCCATCCTCCAAATCGCTTGGAAGCATCGGCTGCAAACACATTGTTAAGCTCCCGTTCAAGCCATTCCTTGATCTGTTTTCCAGACACTTTGCCGGTTCGGATCGTGCTGTCCACCGGAAGCATATCGTAAATGAAGCCGTTGGTGATCGGAATATTACCGGTTTGATCAGGGGTTGACCTTGGAGGACAAAATCTGAACCCGTTGGAAAGAACGATGTCCACATCAGGAACCTGCCAGTTGATCGCATCGAGTATCATGGTGTCGATGGTATTTTCGATCACAAAGTAGCGGTAAAGCGGTATCGTACTATAGCCTACCACTTTTTGGATATCCTCTAGATAAGGTCCTTCATACTTGGCGATGATTTGATTCATTGCTTTGGACTCGGGATACTTTTTGGCATCCACTTCCAAGAGTTCGTAGCGGTCACTGACCACTTTTCCGTTTTCGATTTTCAGTTCTAGATTTCCAACGAAAGACCCGAAAGCACCGGGCTCCACCACTTTGGCATATTTTGCCTGGATGGGTTTTCTTACACGTTCGTGGGTATCTCCTCCCAAAATGTAATCGACTCCCTCGCAGGCAGGCAGGTTGGCCAAATGAATCTGCTGAGAAAGTCCCAGGTGAGCAACGATGGCGACGAAAGCACACTTTTCCTGATTTCTCAATACATCCACGTAGTGAGCAAGGTTGTCTTCCGGCTTGGTGTAGATGATTCCTTTGCTGTAGTTGGGAGATTGACGAACGGGAACCAAATGATCGGTATACCCCAAGAAGCCAATTTTTACCCCATTGATGGTCCAGATATGATAGGGAGGAAAGATGAGTTCGCCTCTTTTTCCTTCTCCTAGATCATGGTACATATTGGCGCAGACTTTAGGTGCCGTCAAGGAGCCCATAAGGTGCTGCATGGATTTTTTATAATAGATCACCTCCCAATTGCCAGGGAGATAGAGGTCGTAATCCAGGGCATTTAGAATCGGAACCATGGCTTCGCCGGTAGTTTTTACAGAAAGCTCTGAGCCCTGAAACATGTCTCCGGTGTCAATCAAGAAGCTGTGCTTCATCTTTTCCCTGTGCCTATCCAGAAAAGTTTTCAGGTGAGCGTATCCGCCGGTTTTCCGGAAGACGGACTGACCATTTTCCCAAAACAATTCATCATGCGCATGGATTTGGCAGTGCACATCGGTGGTCTGAAGTATGTTGAGAGTAAATGATGTTGGGATTTCTTTTTTGGAATCACTTGAATCCGTAGCGGCATGTGCAACCGAGGCTAGTCCGGTGCTTGCGCCTAGAGCTCCAAGTTGAGCAATGAATTTTCTTCTGGAGGACTTCATGTAGTTTGGGCTTATTGATTGGATACTTCTCAGATTGGGAAATAGAAACAACCTCCCAAGATTGACGAAAATAGAAAGTAGAACGTCCACAAAACGGTGACAGGTGTCACAAACAGAAAAAGCTTCCCAGAAGGAAGCTTTTTGGATTGGTTCATAAAGCTGGGTTTGATACTAGTTTGAGGCTGTGAATTTTACCACTTCGTTTTTCTTGGCGGGCAAACTCATCAAGTAGGCGTAGATTGCTTTGAGGTCATTTTCTTTCATGCCTGAGTACATGACCCATGGCATAAGCGAATTGAATTCTCCCGGCGCGATTTTGGGATTGACATAGGCTGAGTCTGCGTATTGTTTAAATCGCTGAACAAATGCTTCCGCGGTCCACTTGCCAATTCCGGTATCTACATCCGGTGTGATATTCGAACTTGTGACGACCGAACCATCAGGAAAAGGAAAGCTCCTGCCTCCTGAAAAAGCCAACTCAGGATCAATAACCCCCTGGGGGGTGAGTTGCGTATGGCATTCGATACAGGCGGAGGCATTGACAAGGTATTTGCCATAAGCTACTTGATCTGATGGGTCAGGCTTTTTGACCAATTCTGCATTTTTAGGCATGGTTCGCAAAATGAGGTTGACAGGAAAGTCTGCTTCCGAATCAGGAATTTCGGTTTCTATAGACGGAATAGATCGGATGTAGGCGATGATGTCATAGATATCTTCCCGATCCATTTTTCCATAATAAGGATAAGGCATCAGTGGAAACATCGCCTTTCCATCCCTGGTCACTCCTGTGGTGATTAATCGAAAAAGCTCTCCATCTGTGTAATCTGAAATACCAAACGGAGTGATGTTTTTTGCATAAAATACACCAGGTAATCCCATGGACTGATCAAATCGATCCCCACCGGCGCCAAGGGTGCCTGGACTGGGAGGGCCTGAAAACTCAGAGAAATCCCGCTTGGAATGGCAGTCCATGCAGACGGCGACATGGTTGGCTAAATAGGCTCCTCGCTCAATACGATCGGGCGTGTATTCGATGGTGAGTTCTTCCGAAGGGTCCACTTTTGGAAAACCCAATTGTAATAAAGCCAATCCGCAAACCAGGAGTAAAACAACTGCGCCGAGTAGGTAAGTAAAAACCTTAAAAATCTTTTTCATAGTGCTTTAGATTAAGGCGATGAATATAAAAAACATTTTTTTGTAAATAAAGTGTGTTTTCGACATGCTTTGGGAATCTGTCTTGTGAACGAGTATCCATCCAATTTTTTTTTGTAGTGAGAGATCAGTGGTATTCTTTTTCATTCTAAAGCTCCTTCCGAATAAAATTCTTTAACCTCGTCGAAACTCTTTCTATTTTCACCACATACAATCAACTAATCCCCTATGAAGAAGATAATTCTACTCATCTTCCTTTTGCCTCTCTTTTCAGCGGTCGCTCAGGAGCAGGAGGTATTGAAGAAACTGGACGCCAAAGCTGATTTCTACGGCGATCTGGCAAGGCAGATCTGGTCCAATCCTGAGCTTGGTTACCTCGAAACCAAAAGTTCGGCTCTCCTGCAAAAAACGCTTACCGAAGCAGGTTTTAAAGTGACTGCAGGTGCAGCGGGTATTCCCACGGCATTTGTAGCGGAGTATGGCTCGGGCAAGCCCGTGATCGGAATCATGGCAGAATTTGATGCTTTACCTGGAGTTTCCCAGGAGGCAGTTCCTTTCCGTAAGCCTGTAGTAGAAGGCGGTGCAGGTCATGCCTGTGGCCACCACCTATTCGGCGCTGCATCTGTAGCTGCGGGGATTTCCATCATGGACTGGATGAAGGCCAATAAAATCAAGGGTACTGTCCGTGTCTATGGTACGCCAGCCGAAGAAGGCGGAGGAGGAAAAGTCTACATTGCCAGAGCGGGATTGATCAGCGATGTCGATGCGATGATCCATTGGCATCCAAGCAGTCAAAATGCGGCAGGAGCTACTTCTTCCTTGGCAAATATTTCTACCAAATTCAGATTTTATGGAGAGGCTTCACATGCTGCTGCAGCTCCGGAAAGAGGTAAGTCTTCTCTTGATGCAGTAGAAGCGATGAATTTCATGGTCAATCTGATGCGTGAACATGTGCCAATGGAAACCAGAATGCACTATGTCATCACCAAGGGTGGCGAGGCTCCCAACGTGGTTCCTGCTTTTGCGGAATCCTACCATTATGTCAGACATCCCGATGCTTTGGTAGTGAAGCAGATTTTTGAGCGGATGGTCAAAGCTGCCGAAGGTGCTGCTTTAGGTACCCAAACCCGCATGGAATACGAAGTGATCAACGGGGTGTACAATCTCTTGCCAAATGAGACGCTAGCCCGCATCATGCACAAAAATTTGGAAAAAATCGGTGGCATTACCTATACGCCTGAAGAGCGAAAGTTTGCCGAGGATATTATCAAAACCTATCCTGCAGGCGTCAAAGCCACACCGGATGATGCGACTAAAATCGCACCTTTTATCGTTAGTGAAGAAGGCGGTGGAGGTTCTACTGATGTGGGTGACATCAGCTGGCTGGTGCCTACGGTAGGCTTGGGTACAGCAACTTGGGTACCTGGGACTTCGGCACATACCTGGCAGGCAGTAGCCGCAGGTGGCATGAGCATCGGGCAAAAAGGAATGATGGTCGCCGCAAAAACGATGACCTTGACTGCCATGGATATTTTCAATAATCCATCCGTGACCGGTACTGCTTTGGAAGAACTCAATAAAAGAAGAGGGGAAGGATTTACTTACGAGGCCCTCGTTGGCAATCGTCAAGCTCCGTTAGATTACAGGAAGTAATTTTCTGAGATTCAATCAAGAGGGCCAGAACTTCCGCTTATGGAATTCTGGCCTTTTTTGATTTGCTCGAGTTCAAAAAAAATTAACTTGGATCTTGCCTTTCACCCAAAATACCTAGGCTATGGATAGACGTAAATCACTCAAAATCATAGGAGGATCGGTTGCCGGTATTGCCGGACTGGTCTTTGCCGATTGGAAGTGGCAAATTATCGACCGTGTGACGCATGCCGGTTTCTTTTCTTTTGAGGAGGAACAAGTGATTTCTGCCATTGCTGATACGTTTATTCCGGAAGGACTTCCTCCGATTTTGCCCTCAGCAGAGGCCAAACCAATCGGCGCACTGAGCACGGGTACAGATCAATTTTTGATCAAGCTTTTTGAAAAATGCTATGAAAAAGAAGATCAGGACTTGATTAAAAGTCAACTCAAAGGCTTGAATAAATCCGGTTTTTTGGACCTGAATCAGGCTGAAAGAGAGCAAGTGCTCCTTGGAAAGAAAAACTCTGAAATCGAAGAAGAGAAAAAGTTCTATAGCCTCATGCGATCCAATACCGTGATGGGCTTCACCACCGTGAAAGAAGTGATGGTCGAATACCGGGACTATCAGGTTGCTCCTGGTTATTACAAAGGATGTGTGGATGTACCTGCCGAAAAAGCTTAAACCCAAAACGACATGTTGCAAGATTCTAAAGATAAACGTACCTACGACGCCATCGTCATCGGTTCGGGAGCCTCTGGTGGCTGGGCTGCCAAGGAACTGACCGAAAAAGGACTCAAAACCCTTGTTCTCGAGCGGGGACGGATGGTTCGTCATATCGAGGATTATCCCACTGCATCCAAAGCACCTTGGGAATTTGAATTCCGTGGAGTGGTACCCATCGAAAAGCGCTCGGGTGTTGGTGCCGCCAACTGGGGACGGGAGGAGACGATGCATTGGGCTTTGGCTCAAGATGAACAGCCCTACATCGAAGAAAAGCCTTTCCGCTGGTTTCGAGGCTATCATGTAGGGGGCAAATCTTTGCTTTGGGCTCGGGGCACGCAGCGTTGGTCTGACTTTGACTGGGAAGGTCCGGCTAGGGACGGCTATGCGGTGGATTGGCCTATTAGATACAAAGACATGGAGCCTTGGTATACCTATGTGGAGACTTTTGTGGGTTTTGCAGGCAGTCGGGATGGCTTGGATGTCCTTCCCGATCAGGTGGTTCAGCCGGGTTTTGAGCTGAGCTGCGTGGAGCAATACTACAAGGAAAAGCTAAAGGAAATTTACGGTTCGGACCGTCATCTGATACAAGGTCGCTGTGCACACCTGACCGATCCTCAGCAGATTCACAAGGATCAAGGGAGGAATAAGTGTATGAACCAAAACATGTGCAATCGTGGCTGTGTGTATGGGGGCTATTTTTCTGCGAATGCGTCTACCTTGCCTTGGGCGGAGAAGACAGGAAATCTGACTATTCGACCTGATTCGGTAGTAGAGTCTATTATTTATGACGAGCAAAAAGGAAAGGCAATCGGTGTCCGGGTAATCGACCGACATACCCAGGAATCCATTGAATTTTATGCCAAGATCATCTTCCTCAATGCTTCCACGATCAATTCCAACGCGATCCTGCTCAATTCCAAGTCTTCCAGGTTTCCCAATGGATTGGGTAATGACAATGGTCTGATGGGTAAATTCATCACGTGTCACAATTACAGGGGAAGCGGCTATGCGACCTTTGAAGGATTTTTGGATAAGTTTAACGATGGAAGAAATCCCGGTCATGCCTATGTACCTCGTTTCCGGAATGTCTATCGACAGGAGACAGACTTCCTCCGTGGATATGCCATCGGGATGTCTGCTAGCCGTCAGCTGGATGGAAATGGAGAGCTAATCGGCGATGCCTTGCGCGACAGTCTGCTTAATCCAAAGTATGGGCTTTGGGGCATGTCAGCCTGGATGCAGGGAGAAATGGTTCCCGATGAGTCCAATCACCTGCGACTTTCTACAGAGGAAAAAGACAAGTACGGCATTCCCAAAATCATCATGTCGGTGGAGTGGAAAGAAAATGACGACAAGATGACCAGTGACTTTGTGGAGCAGCAAACCGAAATGTATGAGCGGATGGGCTTCAAAAACATCAATGTCGTCGATCGGGGTTCTCCTCCGGGTTCGGATATCCACGAGATGGGAGGAGTCCGCATGGGAAATGATCCCAGGACTTCCTTGGTCAATAAATACAATCAGCTTCACGCTTGTCCCAATGTCTTCGTGACCGATGGCGCCTGCATGACGAGTGCGAGTACACAGAATCCAACCTTGACCTTTATGACCCTCACCGCCCGAGCTGCGAACCATGCAGTAGAGGAGTTGAATAAAATGAATTTATAATTTCGTCAACGGTCCACGGACGACAGTCGACAGCCAGCTAATCTACCATCCAGGCTTTTGGTTTGATTTGCCCTTATCGAGTGAAGTACTTTGCAAGCAGCAGTGGACCGTGGACTGTCGACCGTAGACAACCCATAAAAAACCTATGAAAAATATCCTTCCCCTCCTGATTCTAGCGTTTGCTTGGATCATTTCCCCTTCCGAAACTCAAGCCCAGAAAAAAGGCGACCCGATGCTTCAGGTTCCCCTCGGTTTTGCTTCCTACACGTTCCGAAATCAATGGAAAAATGGCGTTCCGGAAGCACTCGACATCATCCAAAAAATGGGCTTTACCGAGTTTGAGGGCGGTGCGCCTCAAGGTGTGAGTGTCGAAGACTTCAAAAAAATGCTCGCAGATCGTGGGATTTCTTTGCCTTCCACCGGTACAGGTTTCGAGCAACTGGAATCAGATCCTCAGGCGGTGGCCGATCGTGCCAAGGCCTTGGGAGCCAAGTACGTGATGTGTGCCTGGATTCCTCACAAGCGGGGGCAGTTTTCCAAAGAAGATGCGGATCGAGCGATCAAAGCATTTAATGAAGGTGGAAAAGTCCTGAAAGAAAATGGTATCACCTTCAAATACCATGTGCATGGCTATGAGTTTCAGCCTTATGGAAAGGGGACACTTTTTGATTACTTGGTAGAAAATACGGACCCGAAATACGTTTCTCTGCAAATGGATGTGATGTGGACGCATTTTGGGGGTGGAGATCCTGCGGCATTATTAAAAAAGTATGGCAAACGATGGGTGTCCCTTCACTTGAAAGATTTCAGAAAAGGTGCTCCGAAAGACATGACCGGCCTGACCGGACCTGAAAATGACGTGCCCTTAGGTCAAGGTGAATTGGATTTTCCTGCTATCCTGCGAGAAGCCAATAAGATCGGCATCAAGCACATGTTTATTGAGGATGAAGGTGACCATGAGTTGGAGGCTTTGCCAAAAAGTATTGCGTACCTCAGGAGCTTAAAGTATTGAGTTGATTTACTGTAGCTTTTCCAAAACTCGAAACTTTAGAAAAGTTTCTCATACTCCCCTCAAAAGTGGTGCAGAGGTTCGGGAGGGGCTTGGATATCCCTCCCGATTTCCTCTGACTGGGGACTCACTGAATTAACCAACCACGTAATGAAGATTACAATCACTCATACGGGAGCTGGTTTTGTATCGGCTGATTTTTTTAATGAAATGATTTTATCCTATTCATAAGTATAAAAAAATGAAACGTCTCTTCTTGCTCACGGTCTTGATTTTGAATGGTTTATCTGGGAATAGCCAAGAGAAAAAAGACCTCAACGTCATCCTGATACATGTCGATGATCTCGGAGCCACAGATTTGGGAGTGTTAGGGAGTGATTATTACGAAACGGCAAATATTGACCGATTGGCAGCAGAGGGGATGAGATTTACCCAATCGTATGCTGCAGCAGCGATTTGCTCTCCGAGTCGGGCTGCGCTAATGACGGGAAAGTATCCCGCACGAACAGGAATCACCGACTGGATTCGGGCAAAGTTTCAGGGAGGATCCGGATTGGCTTTGCCGACCGATTTTGAAGAGACTCAAGGTAAGCCTTTGAAAACCCCTAAAAATCAAGGGTATCTTCCTTTGGAAGAAATGACGCTTGCCGAGCGGCTCAAAAAACTAGGTTTTTCCACCATGCATGTGGGCAAATGGCACTTGGGTGAAGAAGGAAATCATCCCGAAAATCAAGGATTTGACATCAATATTGGGGGAAATGACCTTGGGCAGCCTCCCAGTTATTTTGATCCCTATCTGGCAAAAAATGCAGCGCCTACTTATGTGCTGAAAAATGTGCCTCCACGCAAAGAAGGGGAATTTCTCACCGACCGGGAAGGGGATGAGATGGTGAAATTTATCCAAAACCGCGAAGGTCAATTTTTCATCCATTGGGCGCCGTATGCGGTACACACCCCGATCATGGGGCCGGAGCAATTAGTAGAAAAATACAAATCAAAGACTCCCGGTATCCAAAAGAATCCTACCTATGCGGCCTTGGTAGAAAACCTGGATCAAAATGTCGGAAAAGTGATGGCAGAATTAGAAAGGTTGGGGTTGCGAGAAAACACTCTGATCATCTTCACTTCAGATAATGGCGGACTGATCGGGAATCCCCAAAATCCTGTTACCATCAATCGCGGACTTCGCTCCTTCAAAGGCTATCCGTATGAAGGAGGCATTCGCGTACCCACGATCGTGTCTCTCCCTGGGCTGATCCAAGAGGGAAAAGTGTCTGAAACGCCCATCATCACCATGGACTGGGCGCCGACGATCTTAGATATGGTGGGCGCTTCAGAAGTGCAAACCGACGGACAAAGTCTAAGCCCAATACTTTTGCAAGAAGGGCAAATACCCAATCGGGATTTGTTCTGGCATTTTCCTCACTACCGGGAGCCGGATGTGAAGCCCTATTCCATCGTGCGATCAGGCCACTACAAGCTGATTTACTATTTTGATGGGGGGGACGTAGAATTGTTTGACTTGAGCAAGGATCCTTTGGAGCAAAGTAATCTGGCTTTGGAGTTGCCACACCTGGTAGCTGAGCTGAAAAGCAAGCTGGAAAAGTGGTGGAAGGAGACCGGGGCTAGGTTGCCTGTGAGGAGTTAGATTTTGTAGTAGTTATTCCAGCAATAACTATTACAATAACTCAAAGCTTATCTCAAAAGCATTGGCTTTTAGGCTAACCATCATGTTCAACTTCTTGGATTGCAACTTTTCCAAAGTTCTAACCTTTGGAAAAGTTGCAATCCCTCAACACACCAGCTTAAACCCGTATCCCCGCACATTCAGAATCTGGATTTCCGGGTCGTCCTGGAGTTTTTTGCGGAGCTTGGTAATAAAGACATCCATGCTGCGGGCATTGAAAAAGTCGTCTGAGCCCCAGATCTGATTCAGAATCACCGTGCGATCGGTGATGTCATTGGCGTTTTGCAATAAGATTTGCAGCAGTTGGGATTCTCTTGAGGTCAGAGGCTGCTCGTGATCTCCAAGCTTCAGCAGTTGTCGGGTTGGATGAAACTCATATTGACCTAAGGCAATCCAATCGCTTTGATTTTGTCGAGTTCGCAGACGGTCGAGATGCGCTTTGATCCGCACGATGAGTTCCTCCATACTGAAAGGCTTGCGCACGTAGTCATTTGCCCCGAGTCCAAAGCCCTTGACCACATCCTCGGTTTGGCTTTTGGAGGTTAGAAAGATAATCGGGGTGTGGGGATCAATTTTTCGGATTTCGGAGGCGAGTGAAAAGCCATCTTTTTTCGGCATCATCACATCCAAAACCAGCACATCGGGCTTTTGAGCCTGATAACTTTCCCAGGCTTTTTGACCGTCTTGGCAGAGACGTACTTTGAAATCCCGGCTTTCGAGACTTTCCTGAATGATCATGCCCAGCGCCAGCTCGTCTTCGGCCAGCAATACGTTAATTTTGCTCATGGCCAATAAGTGATAAAGGTGGTAGAATTCTTCCCTGTCTCCAGTTCGATTTTTCCTTCGTGCTTTTCGAGAATCTTTTTCACGTAATACAAGCCGATACCGAAACCCTTTACGTCATGTAAATCTCCCTTGGGAATGCGGTAAAACTGCTCAAACACTCGCTCCTTTTGTTCTGTACTGATAGTTCCTCCATTGTCGTGAATGCGGATTTTGTGCATTCCATTTTGATCCAAGCTGATTCGGATTTGATTCCCGCCATATTTGACGGCATTATCAAGGAGATTGGAGAGCGCATTTTCGAAGTGAAAAGGATCCGCGAAAATGGGTTTGCAATGGGCTGGAATAGTCAGTTCGATGTGTTTTTCCGGAGCCAAAGTCTGGAACTTCTGTACCAGCTGCCGCAGAAGGGCTTCGGGTTCGATCTGCTCCTTTTTTAATACCAACTGATCCGAATCCAGGGTGGCTGTTTCCAGCAGTTTTTCCACCATTTGGTTCAGTTTCAGCATTTGGGTTTTGGAGATGCCCAAGTAGCGGTCGGTTTTTTGAAGGTCATTTTCCGGATTGAATTGTTGTATTCCTTCAATTGCAGATAGCGTGGTGGCGATCGGAGTTTTGAATTCGTGGGTGATATTGGCAATCAGGTCCTGCTTGATTTCAGCGATTTCCTTTTGGTTTTTGATGGTTTGATAGAGGTAGTAAAAGGCGTAGGCGATGATGGCCAAAAAGGCCAATGACATACCAATCTCAATGAGGCCACGTCTCAAGAGTGTGAGGGTGGTGTTTTCAAAATATAATTCCAAACTCTGTCCAGGTGGCAAAAAGGTGGATCTAGACACCGTGAATTGCATATCCAGCTTTTGTAGAGGTGGGTTTTTAGGGGCTTGGGGAGCTTCATCTATTTGAGGTAATCTCCTGTTGACTTGAAGAAGTTTGTAATCGATGGCTATGCCTTTTCGAAGAAGTTCATCCTGAAGCAGACTGTCGATTTGATTAAGGTCCAAAGAATCCCGGGTGATGGAAATGATGATTTTGTTGGTCAAAAATTTCATTTGCTCTAAGCTGTCTGCTGCCGACCGACCTAAAAATATGCCCAGATTGTTGGCTTGATCCTTTGCGATTTTCCGTGATGAATCCATCCGAATTATAGTATGGACAGAGTCTTTGGATACATTTTGCCAGAATACAGAATCAAAATTTAGGTTTTCTGCCTGCGATTGAGATAGGGACCGGATTACTAAATTGCTTTTTCCTACTCGGTCTATAAATTCTTGTGGAAATGAAAGAGAGTCCTGAGAAAGTTTGATCGGGGGTGTATTTGGTCTGTTTACATCCTTATCTGCAGACTTCTGAACTTGTATTCTTGTAATGGATGAGGAGGTAATGGTGAGACTGTCCATTTCTCTAAAAGGACTTCCCGGAATAAGCCCGTCGGTCAGAGTGATTACATCAGCCTTGGCCCGTTCGGCAAAATAGCTTTCCACTGCATTATCCAGACTTTGCTGGATGTCAACGAGCAGCTGGGTTTTTAGGATTCTGACTTGTGAATACATCCGCCAAGCTTGCACCCCGATACTTACCAGGAGAGTAAATCCGATCAGAAATCCTATTCGCTTGAACTCCAGCTTTTTCATCTGGTGTTATTTTGATTTTAATGGGTCAGATGGTATGTCCTGCAAAATCAGTTCCCAGAGGGTGAATCTTTTAAAGGACTTTTCATGATGCTAAAATAGAGGGTTTAAAAAGCCCGATGAATGGGGCTTAACACACGTTAACAGTGCTTAACTCTTTTACTTTTTCTCTTTGGGTTGGTTTGTGCTCATCAATTAATCCAATAGCTATTATGATATCCAACCTATTATTTCCCCTTTGTTTGTTGATTTTCTGCCTTGAAACAGCCTTTTCCCAACAGCTCAGCGGCCGAGTTATTTATAAAGCATCCAATCAAATCTTGATTAGAATTGATAGTGCGGATATGAGCATGGAGGAAATTGCTGAAGCAAATGAGATCATGAAGAAACCTTGGGAAAGGGATTTTATTTTGACCTTTTCCGAAACGGAATCCAACTGGATGCAAATGCAAACTTTAGCCGGTTCTTCTGATCGAACGAGTGATGAAGGATTGTTCATTAGCCTTTCTGGAAGTGGAAATGAAATCCTTTATAAAAATCTAGTGGATCGAAGGTATGTCCAAGAGCAAGAGTTTATGGGTAAGGAATTTTTGATCAAAGATGCCTTAGAGCCTTTTGATTGGAAACTTGAAAATGAAATCAAAGAGATTGGTGGGTATTCAGCCCAAAAGGCCATTTACCATCAAATTGTAGATGTTCAGCGGTTTTCAACAGATATGACCCAAATGGAAAAAACAAAAGATACTCTTCAGATTATAGCATGGTTTACTCTCGAAATTCCGATTTCTAATGGTCCGGAAATTTATCAAGGACTACCTGGTTTGATCTTGGAGGTACATCATGGAGGAAGGTCCTATTATTTTCAAAAGGTGGAATTCAACCCCACTCTCAATCCAATAGCCATAAAGATTCCCAAAAAAGGCAAAGTAGTCACTAGGGAGCAATTCGATATGATGCAGGAAGAAAGCATAAATAAGATGAACAATCGATACCGAGGCAAAAATGAAGATGATTCAAAAATTCGGATTGGTGGGGAATAAACTTATCCTAATTTTCAAGCTGAAATAAATACATAATTTCATTTAAGAATATGGGGGTTTTGATGGATCTAAACCTCGGATTAACACACGTTAACAGAGCTTAACTCTTCAATTCACCTCCTTTACCCTTCTTTGTAACTGAAAATTAATGTCCCTATGAATACTAAAACACTACTATTTACAGCTCTTTTCCTGATTGCATTTGGGCAATTAATGGCCCAAGGGCTCACTGGCCGTGCGTACTACAAGTCCTCTTCTCAAATCAAATTGCAGATGGATTCCACCAAAATGGCTCCGGAGCAAATGGCCGAAATCCAAGCTCAGCTCAAAAAGCAGATGGAGCGCGAGTATGTACTTTCATTTACACCTATTGAGTCCAATTGGAAGCAGGTCGAGAGCCTTGGTGGAGGTCCGGCTACGGCTTCTTCCGGAGGGATGACCATGGTGATCAATACTGGGAGTCAGGATAGGATTTTGTATAAAAACATCGCTGAGCAAGCCTACGAGCAGGAACAGGATGTGATGGGCAAGGAATTTCTGATCAAGGATGCCCTTGAACCTGCTGAATGGGAACTCACAGGTGAAACCAAGAAAATCGGCAACTACACCGCGCAAAAAGCGACTTATTCGAGGATCATCGACTCTCAGCGATTTTCTACCGGAATGACTGAAATGGAAAAAGTGAAAGATACCATTCAAGTGGTAGCTTGGTTTACCCCGGACATCCCTGTTCCGCATGGTCCGGAGAACTTTTTTGGATTGCCTGGACTGATTCTGGAAATACAAAACTCAGGAAGAACGTTGATCTGCGAAAAAATCGAGCTCAATCCATCCGCTGAACCTGTGGCCATCGTTCGCCCTAAGCGAGGCAAAGAAGTCACTAGGGAGGAGTTTAGAACCATCCAAGAGGAGAGTATGAAGCAAATGATGAACCGATACCAGGGCAAGCCCGGTGATGGAAATCAGTTTACGATTCGAATTGGAAACTGATTTAAGAAGCAAGACACAAGAAGTTAGACAAAAGACAAAAGACGCTAGAAAATAGCCACTGAAAGCTGTATTCAGAGCTTTTTCGGGGAAGATTCCCGCTTTCTCACTTCCTATTTCATACTTAACCAACTATGCCTTTTTCCAAAAGACTGATTCTTCTTGCCTTTTTTCTGGGATTTGCCCTCTCGGCTTTCGGGCAGGGCAAACCCCTGATTGGGCAGGTTCTTGATTCGCTCAATCGACCAATTCCATACGCCAATGTGGTTGCCATCAACCAAAGCACCCAACGAATCGGCGGCTTTGGGATTTCCAATGACGAGGGTAGATTTAAAATTACACTCGCTCCGGGAGCAGAATATTTGCTTCGGGTGTCCTTTGTGGGTTTCCGTCAGTTTGAAGTGCCAATAAAAGACTGGGATTCCGAAGTCTCCTTTCAGATCAAATTACAGCAAAGTGATACCGAGTTGGGGCTGGTCGAAGTGGTCTCGGAAATGCCCGTGACCATGAAGGGAGACACCCTTACCTACAAGACAGATGCCTTTACCACTGGAACCGAACGTAAACTCGGGGATGTATTGGAAAAGCTTCCGGGTTTTCAGGTAGATGAAAATGGGGATGTGAAGGTCCAGGGCAAAAAAGTTGACGAAGTGCTGGTGGACGGAAAGAAGTTTTTTGATGGAAATACCAAGCTTGCCACCAAAAACCTCCCTGCAAATGCCGTAGATCGGGTGCAAGTACTTAAAAACTTCAATGAAGTTTCGCCCATTCGAGGGTTGGACAATGACGAAAAACTTGCCTTAAACATTCAGCTCAAAGACGGGAAAAAGAACATGGTCTTTGGGGACTTGGAGGCAGGCCTTGGACCTCAGAAGCGCTATCTCGGTCATGCAAACGTATTTTACTATGCTCCAAAACTCAATGTCAACCTGATCGGAGGAAGCAACAACGTCGGCGAACAGACTTTTACGCTACAGGATTATTTTCGCTTTAGCGGAGGAATGGCTGGACTGGGAGGTCGGGCAGGTTCCCGGGTTCAGTTGAATGGGGACGATCTCGGGATTCCTTTGGCAGACCGTACGAATGCCGCCCAACTCAAAACCCATTTGAGCGCCTTGAATCTTAACTATACGCCAAGTAAAAAGTGGAGGCATACCGGCTTTTTGATCGCTTCTGCTTCTGACAATGAACTGGGAAGCAATTCCCTTCGCACCTACCTCATTGCAGGTGACAACGTGCAGGAAAAGCTAAATTCCGTCAGTCAGGTAGAGAATAAGTCTGCGTTGGGAAAATACACCCTAACTTTTACGCCTAAGGACGAGACCTATGTCAAATACAGCCTGTTTGGGAAGATTTCGGAGATTGCAAACAGCAATCAACAGCAGTCGGATTTCGGGCAAAACCTTCAAAATATTGCCTCCCTGAATACGCGAACTCCGTATTCTTTGCAGCAAAAATTGGAGTGGTTTCATGCCCCAAGCGAGCAGCACGTCTTTTCCACGGAGATCAATTGGGAAAGTAAGTTTGCCGATCCGCTTTTCGACTTGCAGACCAATTTGAGGCCTCTTTTGGGACTGTACGTGATTCCTGATGCACAGACTTACCGCCTGTTTCAATCTCAGGAATTGAGGACCAATACCCTAGAGGGAGCTTTCAATTATTACTACATCCTTAACCCAACCAACCACCTGAATTGGTCGCTCGGCTACCAGAATTTTTCCCAAAGTTTAACCGGTTCGCTCCGTCAAGAAAATTCTACCCAACCCTTTGATGCCTTCAAAAATGAAAATGAGTTTAGTTTGCAGGATGTTTATTTGGGTACTACCTGGAAGACCAAGTGGAAAAAAGGAGTGCTAAGTCCTTCTGTTTTTCTCCATCGCTATGCCTGGAGAGATCGGCAGATCGCCGGTCAACTTGCCTATAGTAAAGTCTTAGCCTTACCAGGATTGTATGCCAAATGGGATATCAAATCCAATCGCTCGCTAACCTACCGATTCCAGACTGAGGCCAATTTCATGGATATCCAAAAACTTGCTCAGGGCTTGGTTTTGCAGGATTACAATGCGGTTTTTCAGGGAAATCGAGCCTTGGATAATGGTCTTTTCGATACGCATACCTTGAGCTATACCCATTTCGATATGTTTTCTGGATTGACGATGTTCGGAAATCTGAATTACCAGCGCAAGCGAAATGAAATCACGACCACGACAGATTTTGCCGGAATCAATCGGCTGCTTTCCCTGATCAATATTCAGCCGGTCAATGAGACGCTCAATGGAGATATCCGACTTGAAAAGGCGCTGAATAAACTCAAGTTTGAACTCGGTGGCCGATGGAATGCCTTTTCCACCAATTTGATCTTGGACGACCGACCTACTCAAAATCAGCAGTTTTCCCAAACTTACGACACCCGTCTGACCACCACGTTTTTCAAAGTCTTGGAAGTAGATCTGGGTTATTCATTTACTGCCAACAACTACTTGTCCGGCGCAGTTGAAAACACCTTTTCTACTCACAGTCCCAAGCTGGAGATCGATCTGGATATCATCAAAGGCTTGAAGCTCAAGGCAGATTATACCTACAATACTTACCTCAATCAGGCGGCAGCCACACGAAGTGATTTTGACTTTCTCAATGCTTTTCTTTTGTACCGCAAAAAGTCTAGCCCTTGGGAATTCAAAGCTTCGGTTTGGAATGTGTTTGACACCAGGTCCATTCGCAGAGACAGTTTCAATGAAAACCTGATCAGTACCTTTTCTTACTTGGTGCAGCCAAGGTATGGCTTGCTGACGGTGAAGTATGATTTGTAGAAGGCAAATAAAATTTACTACTACTTAAGACTAAAAAAGGCCTGGATTTGCGTCCAGGCCTTTTTTTCAATTTTCCGATTCTATCAAACTGTAGCGACCAGTTTCACATCGAGCTTCACTTCATCGTAGATCATTTTGTCTGCCAAGTCTTCGAAATAGCTTCCAGATCTGTACTTGATGTCAAACTTGGTACGGTCAAACGTGATCTGACCAGTTGCAGTCATTTTGCCTCCAGCCACAGCTGCTTTCGCAGGGAAAGTGATTGGTTGGCTGATGCCTTTGATGGTCAAGGTTCCGGAGATAGTGTAATCAGAACCATTGGTCGTTTTGGCACTGGTGATTTTGAAGGTTGCAGTGTTGAACTTTTCTACTGAGAAAAAGTCATCTGACTTCAGGTGATTGGTCAGGTTGCCTTTGGATTTTGGATCTGTGAGGTCTTCCACAGTCAGGTTGACCATGTCCATGTCAAAAGATCCTCCTGTGATTTTTCCGCCTTTCACATCTAGAGCGGCATTTTTGATCGGAACATAGCCCCAGTGGGTTCCGGTCACTTTGGAAGCTTCCCAGCGAACTTGGCTTTCGGCTTTGTTTACCGTAGCTGGTGCAGGATTTTCAGCTAGTGTAAAAGCAGCAGCTACACTCAAAATCAACGTGGTAATCAGGTTCATAAGTTTGATTGTTTTGGTTTAGAAAAACTTGATTAGAAAATAACGCTGATTAGACTAATAAGGATTTGAATTGTTTAAAGTGGCTTGGTGAAAAAATGTTATTCCTATCAAACCCATAGATTATCAGAACTTTTCTTTTTCACTGAGGCTATCTAACCTGATGAAAATTTGTTTTTCAAGACCAATTCTAGGCCCAAGATTAGCCTAAAAGTCCATATTCTACCTTACCATGACCATCCGGAGTGGTGTAAAAAGGCCGCTTTTCGATTTCATAATTTTTATCCGGCGGAATGCCTAAGGCATGATAAATGGTCTGATGGATGCTGTCGATTTTGATCGGATTTTCGATGGTTTTGCATGGTCGCTCGTCATCGGTTTTGCCAAAAACATGTCCCCGCTTGATTCCTCCTCCAAACATCAGGACCGAACAGCCGTCGGTGAAATGTCTGTGCATGCCGTAGTTTTTCATGTCCTCGATGATATCGGGCACTTCTACTTGGTCTTGGACTTTGAGATCAGGTCGTCCCTCCATCAGCATGTCTCTGCTGAATTCACTGGCAATAATAACCATGGTTCGGTCGAGCTTTCCGCTTTGATCTAGATCTTTGATGAGTTGGGCGATAGGGCCATCGATCAATTTCTTCATATCGGTGAGGCGGGTGTGCCCATTGTCGTGGGTATCCCAACCGAAGAAGGGTTCGTATTCCGTGGTCACTGTGATGTACCGAGCACCCTGATCCACGAGTCTTTTAGCCAATAGGCATCCCAGTCCAAAGCGCCCTGTATTGTACTTGTCATAGTTTTCTTTGGGTTCCTGACTGAGGTCAAACGCTTTGGCCTCGGGAGAATTGAGCAGCATGTAGGCCTGTTCCATGGATCGTTTGAGGGATTCCTTTTGGTAATCCGAGCCAAATTCCCCCATGGGACTTGCCGAAATCAGGTCATTGTAAAGTTGATTTCTACCCTCGAATCGCTTGTAATCCATTCCCACCGGAGGTCTCACGGCTTCCAATCCGGCAGAAGGATCAGGAATCAAGAATGGCCCATACTCCGAACCCAAAAATCCGGCAGAGTGAAAGGCTTTGAGTTCTTCCCCTTCACCGACTGTAAAGCGCTGCCCGATGTTGATGAAAGGGGGGATGACCGGATTGAGAGGGCCTTTTTCCTTGGCAATCCAACTGCCCAGATGAGGTACGACCACGGATTGTGGCGGTTCGTAGCAGGTATGAAAATGGTATTGATGTCTTGTATGCAAGATGTGCCCCAAGTCTGCAGCCTGATAAGATCGGATCAAGGTGCCTTTGTCCATTACGGAGGCGATGTTTTCCAGTCCCTCGGAAAAGAAAATTCCATCCAACTTGGTAGGGATGGATGGGAAGGTACTCAACACTTCCTTGGCTTCCATTCCCTTTCGGAATGGGGTGAATTTTTTAGGATCAAAGGTTTCGGTATGAGCCATGCCACCAGCCATGAAAAGCAAAATGACCGAGTCGGCGGTGGTGGGGATTTTGCTTTCGCAGGAGGAAAGCAGGCCAGCCAATGGCGCGCCCATACCCATCGTGGCAATGGCTGCAGCACTGGTTTTCTTGAGAAAATCGCGTCGGGTTTGGAGGTATTTCATAGGTTGTAGTTCTTATTAAAACTATCTGCAGAATTCAAAAATTTGTAGTCATCTTCAACATTGTGGGCTGGAAGACCGATGACCGAAGACCGAAGGGTTTTCTTCCGTCTTCTGTCTTCCGTCCAAGGAAAAAAGAGGAATTTCACGATTGGTCCTGAAGTATAGGTATAAGATAATTTCATCAATAGATCAATTGGAATTCGGGTAGGAGGAAGACGGCCCAAAGTAAGTCTTGAACGGCTGCAGGACTGGGTTTGGGTCCGAGAGCTTTTTTAGCAACTTCGAGTTCTTTGGGGCTGGGTTTCCGGAGTAGGGCTTTGGCGTAGAGATTTTCTGTCAGTACTACTGGATCAGCGAATGCAACCGCCCATTTTTCTCCTCCTTTGACCAGTGATTTGTTCAGTTTTTCCCCATTGCTGAGCTCCAAGGCTTGAAGCAGACTTGCTTGGGAATCTCTGCTCGTGGAGACGATTTCCCGATTGGGACGACCTAGTGCTTTTAGAAATTCATTGTTAGCTACCAAAGATGCCCTCGCAAAACTTAGATTGGTTTTCGCCTCAGGGATCAGTTGATACGGGCGGAATTTGACTTCAACTGAGTCAAAAAGAGGGGCGGAAATTTCGGCCACCGCATCTGCAAACTGCTCCGCTGTGATTCGGCGGCGAATAACTCCTTGGAATTTGAAGTCTTCGGCAAGCAGTTTTTCAGCAGAGGCTACTGTGACCGATGGACTGTGGTAAATTTTTGAAGTAGTAATCTGATAGATCAGACGCTTGAGGTCATAGCCATTTTCTACAAAATCCACCGCCAACCAATCCAGCAAATCCTGACTCCAAGGCGCATTGTCCATTTCGTCTACAGGCTCCACCATGCCTCGACCCATCAGCTGTTTCCAAATGCGATTCACCACTGTCCGGTACATCCGGCCATTGGCAGGCTGTACGAGTTGGTCGGCGAGTTGGCGGAGTTTTTCAGCTTTTGTAGCCAGGGAATCGATCTCACCGAGTTCCTCCCAGAGGATTTTGGTTTTGGCCAGTTTACCGGTAGGCTGCTCGCAGCGGCTTACTTCCAGAGTGGAGTCTGCGAAGATATTGGCAAAGGCATAGGCCTGCTCTAGTTTCCAATCGCTGATGAAGCTGTCGTGACAGGAGGCACATTTCAGATTGAGTCCAAGGAGAACCTGCCCGACATTTTGGGCGGCTTGCATTTCAGTTCGCTGAGAAGCGTTGACAGTCCCTCTCCACCGTATGCCTTCG
Organism: Algoriphagus aquatilis; assembly: GCF_042657405.1. Classification (NCBI taxonomy): domain Bacteria; kingdom Pseudomonadati; phylum Bacteroidota; class Cytophagia; order Cytophagales; family Cyclobacteriaceae; genus Algoriphagus; species Algoriphagus aquatilis. Next base: position 177,635 of record NZ_JBHSKS010000007.1, on the reverse strand, counting down.
ATGAAGCCTTTGGATTTTTCAGTAGGATTCAGAAGCTCTTTGACAAACTGGTCATAGGGCTTATTTTCTCGAATCGAGGTGTAAAGCCAATCCGTGATCGCAAACCGACCGCCCGTGATGTAGCCAGTGCCGGTATAGTCATTTCTCAGGGCATCATTCCAGAAGGTCAGCCAATGTTGGCTATAATCATCGGTTCGATTGAGGAGATTTTGAATCCAAATTTCCCGTTTGTTGGGATTAGTATCTGCCTGAAAAGCCGCTAATTCCTGTGGAGAAGGCAAAAGGCCGATAATGTCAAGCGATGCTCTTCTCAAAAAAGTCCGATCATCCACAGGGGCGCTCCAAGATAGTTGGTTCTGCTGAAAATACTGATCCACCCATCGATCAATTGGATTTTCTAAACCCGGCTTGGCTGGAGGTAGATTAGGTTTTCGCGGCGCTAAAGCTGCCACCCGATACACGGACTGCTGAGCCACTCCATCGGGCCAAGGTGCGCCTTTTTCCACCCAAAGGGTAAGTAACTGTATCTCTTCCTTGCTGAGCAGTTTGCCCTTTTCGGGCATCACGTCTTTGTGGTTTTTGGAGAGCGAAATTCTGCGAATTAATTCGCTTTGACCGGGGTTTCCGGGAACAATGATGGGGCCGCTTTCCCCTCCTGCAAAGACAAATTCCTTTTCATCCAATCGCAAGTCTCCTTCGATTTTGGCACCAGAGTGGCACTTGTAGCAGTTGTGGGCGAGGACTGAGCGCACATTGGTCACGAGTTGGATTTCTTTTTCCGGAGAAAGGTCGGAAGCGAAAGTGCTCAAGTCTACACTTAGCGATTGCGGTGCTTCCTGATCGGAATCCTGCGGCAAAATCTCCGTGAGGTAATCCTCCCCATGAGTCAAAGCTGCTCCGAAGTGCCCGGCTACACCGATTCCCATACTGGTGAGAAACAGGATCAATCGGTAGGTTTTGATCGAAGAAGTGGAGGGGTTGAGTTCACTTTTTCGAAGCAAAACCAGAAGGAAAATACTCAATCCTGCACTGACCATGCCCACTGTTCGATGAAGATCTAAGGCACTTCCCGTGACCCCTTCATTTTCGGCCAAAAACCAACCCATTCCAGCTGAGATAGCAGCCGAAATAGCACCCAAAATGACTAAAAATCGGATTCCTGACCGAAATGAATGCCTGAAATTTCCCAAAGTAAAAAGCTCCATCACGGCTGCCACCAAAAGCAAGGCGATTGGAAAATGAACCATCATCGGGTGAAGTCGGCCGAAAAGTTGGCTGATCCAATGCGGGCTTGATTCAGCTGAATCCTGGGCTAATGCTGGAAAAGCAGTAAATAGAATGAGAATTAGCAGAATAAGCCTAATTTTTTTTAAGTGCATTCGAAAATTTTTTAAAAGAAGAGGGCAACCGATTTCTTGAAAAAATATAAGGGTTTTGGGCAGACTATCTATCCTGATGTGCAAAGTTTTGACCGGTGGTAGTGTCCCTTTGGAATGTAAGATTTGCAGGTTTCTAATTTGAAACCCTTGCTCTAGTCTTCAGATCTAGCTTGTAGCTTCAATTCTGGGCCAATGTCTAAGATCTGCCTTAAGGCTTTAGCTTTGGCCCAAGTCTTCAGATTTAGCGCAAGGCTTCAGATTTTGCCCAAGTCTTAAAGGTTGGCCCAAGTCTTCAGCTCTGGCTCAAGTTTTCAGATTTGGCCTAAGTCTTCAGATGTGGCTCAAGTCTTCAGCTCTGGCCCAAGTCTTCAGCTCTGGCCCAAGGCTTCAGATTTGCCTCAAGTCTTAAAGGTTGGCCGAAGGCTTCAGCTCTGGCCCAAGTCTTCAGTTCTGACTTAAGACTTCAGCTCTGGCTCAAGTCTTCATATCTGGCCCAAGGCTTCAGCCTTGGGAAAAAAGTAAGCAATTTTCTTTCAAAAACTGTTTCAACAGTTTAACTTTTAGCTCATTAAACTTTTATAATTATGTCCCATACTTTTTCAAAAATCTGGCTCCATGTCCTATGGAGCACAAAAAATAGGCAGCCACTCATTTCCCAAAAGCTTGAACCGCCGCTTTATGATTTTATCAAAAATGAGTTTAAGGAAATGGGCTGCAAAGTCTTAGCGATAAATGGAATAGCTGATCACATTCATTGCCTATTCCTAATCAGTCCTCAAAAATCCATTTCGGACCTTATCAAACAGGTGAAAGGAAGCAGTTCTCATTTTGTAAATCAGTCCGATTTGATCTCTGAAAAATTTTCCTGGCAAACGGGATTTACAGTCTTTTCAGTAAGCGAGTCGATTGTATCAAAAGTCCGAGCCTATATCCAAAATCAAAAAGTGCATCATGGCAAACAAACTCCCGAAGATGAGTTGATCTCATTTTTGAAGATGCATGAGATAGACAGGGAAAATGGATAAATCCATTTTTTGAGTGCAGTTCTTAAGCATTGGTCCCATAGTTAAAACTATGGGCCAATGGGCCAGTGTTTAAACTATGGGCCAATGGGCCAGAAGAAACCATGAGTCAGGATGATTTTTTACTCCACCACCAACCACGTATAACCTCCTGCGGGAATGTCCAATGTGACTTTTGCATCGTAGTTTCTTTCCAGACGGACTGTTTGGCTTTTGCCTTCTCCCACCCGGATCTGAGCAGTCTCACTTAGACCCGTGTAATATAGCGGGAGAGCCAACTCTTTTTTCATGGGTTCGGCACTTGGGTTGAAAAGCATAATCAGGGCTTTTTCTTTTCCTTTTGGATCTACATGCATCCAGCCATCCCAGTCCTTGCCGTCAGCTCTTCGGAGACGGATGATATCGGCATTAAGGATGTCTCGGTATTTTTTGTACCAGGCTATTACTTCGATCACCATGGCTTTGGTCTCCTCGGTATCGTAGAGCCTGGGTCCTCGATAACAGGCCTGAATCCCCGCTCCGTAATACTGCATCATGAGTTGCTTGTAGTCCTCGAGGTGATCATTGAGCGGTTCGAGGACAGCATCAGCTCCTCCTCCATGATAGGCCGTGAGGGGTACAAATCCCCAACCCATCGACGGAGTTTTCTCCCAAGTGGCATCGTAAATATTTTGGCGGTTGAGGATTTTCTGTCGGTCTCTCGGCAGGGAAAAATTTACCTCTCGATAGCCCATGGCGATCTTGTGGGTGCCATCCAGAAAGTACCAATCCGGTGCATTGATGTAGATGCCTTGGGCATTCATCCATTGGTAGAGTCCTTTTTGGAGGTTCATCTGCACCCATTGTGAATCCTCCAGTCCTTTGTGACCGGGATGAACATGGGAAGCGCAGACGTCACCGGGATAGGGTCCGTCATTTTCAAAGATGTCAAAGCCCGTTTGGCTAAAAAAGAACTTAAGCTTTTCAAGGTAATTCAAGCCCCATTCGCTGGCCAAGCAAGGGGCATTTCCGAAGAAAGCTCCACCCGGTTTGCCTGTAATTGGACTGATGACGTCGGTTTCGGGACCGATGGTGCGCGAGGAGAAAAGCGAGTAGCCACCTATTTTGATACCCCTGGAATGGGCGTAGTCGGCAAGTGATTTCCATCGTGCGATGTTTTCAGGAGAATTGTCTTCCATGTTGATGTGGCTGCCAAAACTTAGGATTAATGCTTCGTAACCTGTGTCGACGCATTGGTCGATGGCTGTACGAACTTGCTCGTCATTTTTGCTGACGAGATGCATGAAAATCGGGTTTTGCTGAGTCCAAGGTGCAATAGCTCGGTACATTTTCCGTCTAGCCAATCCGTTTCGCTCCCGGTCGTAACTGTCGAGAATGAGCTCATAGGTTCGGATGGACTGGAATTTTCCACCCTTTTCCAAATCAATTCCGATCCCTTTTTGGGGATAGACTTCCAGGGTACTTGGAGTCTGATAGTCATAGTTGACCTGCGAAGTGTAGCTCGAGTCCTGCTTCCAATGGGTGGCCTGCGCACTGAGTTCGGCATGCATGGCGTTGTTGAAGGCAAAGTTGTTTTCCACGTAGAGCTGATGCGGCTTTTTCATATCCTTGGTCGCGCCGACTACCGCCGATTCTTCTTCGACTGTGCCGAGGATTTCATTCACGACCTGATCGATGTGGATGCTGGAGTTTCCCTGATTTTCCAAGGTCAGGTATTTCCCGATCAAAGGGAGATTGTCATAAATCTCATAATGCACCTGAAGCAAAAGACCTTGGAATTCAGGATGTGCGTAGGAGAAAGTAATTTTTTGTCCACTTGCCTGTTCTTTTTGACCTGTCCAAAACTGGTTTTTGGTCGGGAAGTGGGGAGTGATTTTCGAAAGCGTGTAACCTTGGTAAGCAAAACTTCCTTCTTCAGGTTTCAACAAGCCAAGCCATTCTTTTTTGAAGTAGCCTTTTTCCTTAAAGTCCAGCTTAGCACCGATTTCATAGGTTTTTCCATTTAAAGTCACCCTAGCATCTGGCATCACGGTGCGGAGGAGCTGCGCTCCTGTCATCAGGTTAGTGAAATCGTAGCATACAGGACTTGGGGCGAGGAAAAAAGTCCGCTGGATTAATCCGTTTCGAAGTTGGATTTCGGTTGGATTGAGCAGTACGATTTCTGCCGATCTGGATTTGCCGTCGACAAGCCAGTCGCCAGCCATCGATTGACCAAGTGAAGGGATAACCACATGGAGATTGCCCAAAAGAAAAAGGCAGGATACAAGCCACTTGATCGTAGAGGACAGGCCTTTTGAGGTTGCTGAAAAAGAATTCATGGTAGCTGAGGTAAGGGTTGGACAGGTAGGATTTTGATCACGGCACCGCCCCCTTTGGCGAGGCGGAGGGTAAGCTGTTGATTGGAATTCGCGGATGACCGGAGCCATTGGTAATCGGAAGCGTATTCATTGGCATTGACCCCATCGATGACTCCTTGCAGGTCGTAATGGTTGATCCCCAAAGGGCTTAAGTCCACATTGAATTCTCGCTCGGTCCAATCTGTCATTGCTCCAAGATACCAAATTCCATCTTTGAGTCGAGCGGTGACGATGTATTCTCCGGGCTTGCCGTCTAAAATGATCGTTTCATCCCACGTAGTATGCATGCTCCCAAGGAAAGTCATGAACTCGGGTTCTTTTCTTGCCTGGGAAGGATTGCCTATGAAGTATTGAAGCGGGTTATCGTAAATCACATACATGGCAAGCTGGTGAGCGCGGGTACCCAGTGACATGGGACGTCCCCAAGTGTTTTTGAAAGATTCCTCGTTGGAATTTTCCAACAGCCCAGGCTCGTAATCCAGTGAACCCGAAACCATCCTTGTATAGGGAATGGTCAGGTTATGTGAGGGGGTGACAAAATTGGTCCAACCGTTCCATTCTGAACCCATTACTCCTTCTCTGGTAATCGCGTTCGGAAAAGTGATTTCAAATCCAGCTGGGGTAGGTGCCGAATGGAGATTGAGCATCACCTGATACTTGGCGCAAGTGAGGGCGAGTTTCTCATAAAAATTCATTGCCTTCTGATCATTTCGGTTAATGAAGTCCACCAAAACCACCTTTACCCCGAGTTTGGAATAGTAGCTCAGCGTTTCATCCAGCGACAAATCCAGATCGGTGGCATTGAACCAGAGCCCCAAACCGATTCCTTTTTTTTGGGCATAGGCAGCGATTTTTTTCAGATCGATATCGGGATTGAGTTTGGTCAAATCTCCATTGCGGTACCAGCCCTCGTCCACCATGATGTATTCCAAGCCAAATTCCTTCACAAAATCGATGTAGTAGAGATACGTCTCCGTGTTTTTTCCTGCTTTGAAAGGCACGTTAAACAGGTTGGCATTGACCAGCCATTCATCGGTGATTTGGCCGGGTTTGATCCAGGAGAGATCGCCTTGTATTTCAGAAGAGCTAGCCAGCTTTTGCACCAAGTCAGTGCTCGGAAGAACTTTAGGATCTTCCGTAGCGATTATGATTCTCCATGGGAAAGTGCGAGTGCCGGAAGTTTTGGCGATGAAGTCTCCGGTTTTACTCACTTTCCTCAGTCGGGAGTAAATCAATGTGTCCACAGGAATGACTTCTTCCAAAGGGTAAGGAGCAAAACTTGTTTTGATGCCATTGCTTGAGGAGGTTTGCAGAATCATCCCGGGATAGTCTCTCACATCGGATTCTGCTACCAAGAGATACTGATTGCTTTTGGTATGTAAAAGTGCAGGTGAATAGAGCAGTTCCCAGTCAGCAAGGTCAGGAAGGTTTTTCCGCTGATATTGGGTTTCAAAGTGGTTTTCGTAAGGATAAGAAACGTCAAATAAACCCACGATTCGCTCTTGAATCCGCTTTAGGTGAGCTTTCCAATAATCTGGGAGTGCCTGTTCGTAGGGAGCATAGAAAAGCTCTGAAGGCGCGACTGGGTTCACCTCAAAGGTTTCTTTTTTGACCCTGATAGAATCGGTAGCACTTCCAATCCACCGAAAAGCAGCACCTTCATCATACATTCTTACTTCCAGGTCGAGTGGCCCTTCGAAGTCGATTTTCACTCCCGAAAAATGATCTCGAAAACTTGATCTTTTGGCTGCGATCAAAGGAGTAATCAGGCTATCCCGTTCGAAAAAATCCATTTGGATGGGTTGAAAAGATTGGGAAGGAAATTCCTCCACCTCCATTCCAATCGGAGAAAGTGCCACCCAAAGTGAATCTCCCCTGTGAAGTGTGTAGTAGATGTTTTGGGAATTTTCCTCTCGGAAAAGTTCCAGTTTCAGGAGTTTGTCAGGGGATGCGATTTCCAGAATCTTTTCAGAAGTAGTGGTTTGGCAGGACCAAAAAAGGTTTCCAATGAGGAAAGCCGCTATGATGATTCTAATGGGCATTTAAAGGGTTAGGAAAAGACGGGATGGTTAGGATGATTTTGGCTAAAAGTTACAGTTTTCCCAAACGATTCAAACGTCACCAAAAAAGAAGCCCTGAGTCGATTGACCCAGGGCTTTCTTTCTGGTGTGGAAAAGATTACTTCTTCTCCTCCACTTTATTTTTAAACTCAATCTCCTGGATGCTCATCAGGACTTGTTCGCCTTTGGCATCGGAATTTTTAAAGATGAAGTACAAGTCTTGCTTGCCTGCTGTAGGTTTGATTGGGACCACTGCACGATTGGCATTTTGTCTTCTCCATTCGATAGGATTCACTCCCTGAGGTGGTCGGAATCCTCCTCCTTCTTTTCGGCCTATTTTTTCAGATTGTCCCAGAAGTTCGCCAGTTGGTGAACCTAACCTGACTTCCACTGCACCGCCGATACCTCCGTTTCGCTGGTTGATGCCGGCCAATACTTCAATTTGGATGACTCCTGTGAGATCGATTCCTTTCAGCGCAAACTGAGAATTGTCTCCAGCCATCAGGAAGTTGACACTTGGTGTGGTCAAAAGTTGAACACCCTTTCGGTCCACCGATGTCTGAGGATCTACGAAAGGAGCCTTCAGCGCTACATAATCCAATCCATTGAGAGATGCAATGCTATTTCCACCTTTATCAGCATAAGAAGCTCGAAGCAAGAAACTGCCCTGTCCGTTTTCTCCTTCAGGGATTACCGCATTTACTTTTCCACTTAGTGGAAGGGAGGCAATTGTGGCTTGGGTATCATCCATGGCAAGAATGTAATCCACCATTCGCTTGGCATCCGCTTGGCTGAGCGATGGGTGAGCACTCATCGCATGGTCGCCCCATACTCCGGCACCACCGTTGATGATTTTTCCAACGAGGTACTTGGTGTTTTCGGCTGAGTTTGGATATTTCTCGGCAACAGCCTGATAACTTGGACCGATGGATTTTTCAGTGTACTGGTGGCAGGATTTACAATCACTCTGTTCGATGAGGTTCTTGCCTAGGTTCAGGATAGCAGCATTTTCCACTCCACTTTGCTTGGATGCGATCTCGATCGGGTCAAAGCCTGCCGGTACATAGTCGAAGGTCACGGCTACTTCCTCGGGTTTGATTTTCCCATCTGCTGAACTTCCGTCTTCTTTGTCACTTACCGAGATGCTGTAGTTCAATTCCTTGTCTCCAAACCAGAAGCTTCGGTTGAGTCCACCAAAGTCAATGCTGACTACTGGTGGTTCGTTTCCTGCCGTTACTTCGAGGGAGGCGGTATTGGTTTCGCCCTTGGTATCGGTCACCGTCAGGGTTACTTGGTAGGTTCCAGCTTCGGAGAACGTGAAGCTAGGATTTGCCTCTGTCAAGACTTGATTGAAACCTGAGCTGTTGGTGATTTTCCACTCGTATTTCAGTTTTCCTTGGTCGTAATCGTCAAAGTCATTGGTACCTTCGGAAGAGAAATTAATCGCAAGAGGCGTGGCACCGGCGGTCTTGTCTGCGACTGCGGTTACATTTGGCTTGCGGTTACCTTTGTTGTATTGGATTTTGATCAGGCGTGAATTGGCATTGCCTCGGAACCATGCCGAACCATATTCCAAAATGTACAATGAACCATCGGGACCAAAGTCCATGTCGATCGCCGAGCTGAATGTCTCATTAGGCAGGAATCGCTCCATGCTTTTGTAATCGCCATTTTCATCCATGGTCACCGCAAAAATCCATCCTCTCATGAAATCCACGATCAGCCATTTGCCATCGTAATAGGCCGGGAAGGTGTAAGGCGCATCTTTTTTGAAATCCGCCTTTCTAAATACCGGGCCACCTGTCGCACTTCGTCCTGAGCTTCCCAATTCAGGGAATTTCTCAGAGGCACCATAAGGATAGTAAATCATGGCAGGCACTACAGGCTTTGGAAGTTCTCTTAAACCAGTATTGTTTACAGATTCATTTACTGGATTGTTCACATCGTAAGGAGCGCCATAGGAGCTGTCGGCATGATTGTGTCTGTTGTAGGGGAAATTGTCCCCGATGAAGTACGGCCAACCAAAGAATCCTGGCCCTTTTGCCTGATTGAATTCGTCATAGCCTTTGGGTCCCCAAATTGAGTCCACGGAGGCGTCCGGTCCTACTTCACCCCAATAGAGGTAGCCTGTTTTGCTGTCCAAAGTTGGTCTCCAAGGATTACGATGGCCCATGGTGTAAATTTCCGGACGGGTCTTTTCTGTTCCCGGAGGGAAAAGGTTGCCTTCAGGAATGGTGTAAGTACCGTCAGCTTCTGGGTGAATTCGGAGGATCTTTCCTCTCAAATCGTTGGTGTTCCCCGGAGCTCTCTGGTCATCCGAATTTTCCATTCCGGGCCTTTCGTCAAGGTTTGATGAACCTTCACGAGGGTTCACGGTATTGTTGCCGACGGTGAGGTAAAGGTTTCCTTCTGCGTCAAAAACCATCCCTCCTCCAGTGTGGCAGCATTCCTGACGCTGGGTAGGTACTTCGAGGACGATCTTTTTGGATGACTCTACCAACTCATTTCCTTTGAGCTCGTACCGGGCCAAGACGTGTTTGGAGTCACTTGGATCTGCGTAGTAGAGGTACACCCAGTTATTGGTGGCGTAGTCAGGGTGAGCGATTACGCCCATAAGTCCCTCTTCCGCTTCACGGACGACACCTTCTTTGTTGGTGTATTTGGTGTTGACCGGAATGGTGGCGACCAAGGTCATTTCTCCGGTGTTTTCGTCAAAGATTTTTACCCCGCCTTTTCGTTCCACGATCAGCACGCGGTTGTTTGGCAAAAAGGTCATTTCCATGGGTTCGTCCATACCTTCGGTGAGGACGACTTTGGTGAAGCGATTGTCTTCAGGTTTGACGGAAGGGTCATCTTCAGGTGTGCAGGATAAAAATCCTACCATCAGAAAAAGCACCGGTAGTACTTTTCCTACAAATCGATAGTGCATAGGTTTAGTGAGTTTAGCGTAATTTTTTTCAAAGGCAGTATTCCTATTGTCTCAATTCTGGACAAAAGCTTACCAATATCCAACATCTATTTTGAATTCGGTGATAAAATGGGATGAATGTCTCTAGAAACTGACTGATTATTTGGGGATAAAGGTCTTTTTCAGAAGATTTTTTTCAAAAGCATTCAAAATCAAAATCACCAATGATCAAAAACCTCAAAATCTCTGCGGTTCTTTTCCTATTTTTTGCCAAAGTCTATCCTCCTATGAAAAAACTGATTCTGGCATTTGCCTTTGTTCCGATCCTTTCTTTCAGCCAAAATCATCAGGCCAACCTGAAAAAAATCTACGATACGGAGCTTTCCGCAGGTCATACCTACGACAATCTGCGCTACCTCTGCAAAGTGATTGGCAACCGACTTTCCGGTTCGCCGGGCGCTGCAGCTTCAGTCGAATGGACGCGCCAGCTGATGGAAAGCTATGATTTTGATACCGTTTACCTTCAGCCCGTGATGGTGCCGCATTGGGAAAGGGGAGGAAAAGATGTGGTCAAAATCACCAATTCTGCCAAGCATGGCGTGGTCGAACTCTCAGCTTTGGCACTTGGAAACACACAGGGAACCGGGCCAAAAGGCCTCCTCGCCCAAGTGGTGGAGGTAAAAAGCATCGATCAACTCAAATCACTTGGCGCTCAGGTCAAAGGCAAAATTGTCTTTTTCAATGGCCCCATGGATCCTACCAAAATTGATGCATTCGAAGCTTACGGAGGTGCCAATGCACAGCGAAGTAGCGGGGCAGCCGAAGCTTCCAAGTTGGGTGCCGTTGGAGCGATTGTCCGCTCGCTCAGCAATCGGATAGATGATATTCCCCACACAGGCAATCAGCGGTATGCAGCTGATTTTCCAAAAATCCCTGCCTTGGCGATCAGCACCCAAGATGCAGAGCTACTCAGTCAGCTCCTTGCCGAGCAAACTGACCTCAAACTTTACCTCGAATCCCACGGCGAGATGAAGTCTGAAAAGCTTTCCTACAATGTGATCGGCGAAATCCGAGGATCTGAAAAGCCCGAAGAAATCATTGCTGTAGGCGGACACCTGGATTCTTGGGATGTGGGTGAAGGTGCACATGACGACGGAGCGGGCTGCATGCAGGCCATCGAAGTGCTTAGATTATACAAAGCGTTGGGCTGGACGCCCAAGCGCACCATCCGCGCAGTGATGTGGATGAATGAGGAAAACGGACTTCGAGGAGGTCAGGAATATGCCAAAGTGGCCAAAGCAAATGGCGAAAAACACATTGCTGCGATCGAATCCGATTCGGGAGGATTTTTACCGATTGGTTTTTCGTCCACAGGCACCGACGCTCAGCGTGGCAAGTTGGCTTCCTGGGCTGACTTACTGAGGCCGTATCAGCTATGGAATCTGCAAAAGCCAGGCGGAGGCGCAGACATCGGACCGCTTCGTGATCAGGGGCCGATTTTGATAGGGCTTTTGCCGGATTCACAGAAATATTTCATCTACCATCACACCGAGGCAGACGTGTTTGAAGTGGTCGATCAGCGTGAGTTGGAGCTTGGAGCTGCGGCAATGGCAGCCTTGGTATATTTGATTGAGCAGGAGGGGATTTAGAATAGAGGATTATTTCCCGCAGACCTGCTTGCAGCAGGCAAGTTTTCACTGAAAAAATCACAGACCTGCCTACGGTAGGTAGGTTTCCGCAGATGGGAATATCAAAACTAAGTTCCTTATTCTCTATGGAGGATATTTAACCATCGATTTTCTAGATGTATTTGATCTTACAGAAAAGACTCTTCAATTTCCAGAGGAGTCTTTTTTGTTCTTCATTTCAGAATTAATGTAAAATTATTGAAAGGCGAGACTCTTAGGATTATAATCATTTTACCTGACTTCAATCAGCCTTTTTGGTAAGATTGGTCAGAACATTATCCTCGCTTTTCCGCTTCCTTTGAAAAAATACCACTCCCATGAATGACCTTCAGATCGCCAATTCGGTGACGCCTCTTCCCATTCAGCAGATTGCTGCGAAAATAGGAATCTCTTCAGACCAATTAGATTTTTACGGTAAATACAAGGCCAAGCTTCCCCTGGATCTCATCGATGAGCAAAAGCTCAAGCAGAGCAAGTTGATTCTCGTCACTGCCATCACTCCTACTCCGGCCGGAGAAGGAAAGACGACGGTGACCATCGGTCTGAATGACGGACTTAACCGCATCGGCAAGGCTTCTTTGGCAGTGATCCGTGAGCCAAGTCTTGGGCCTGTGTTCGGGATCAAAGGAGGTGCGGCAGGTGGAGGCTGGTCTCAGGTTATACCCATGGAGGACATCAACCTGCATTTTACGGGGGATTTTCACGCCATCGAAAAAGCTAATAATCTCCTTTCAGCCCTCATTGATAACAATATTCAAAGCAAATCGCGAAACCTCGGCATCGATCCCCGAACCGTTCTTTGGAAACGGGCCATGGATATGAATGACCGAGCTCTTCGTGCCACAATTGTAGGTTTGGGAGGTAAAAACGGAGGCATGCCTCGCGAGACGGGATTCAATATCACGGCGGCATCGGAAGTCATGGCGATCCTCTGCATGAGCAAAAATCTGGAAGACCTCAAAGCACGCTTTGCAAAAATTTACATCGGTGACCGATTTGACGGTATGCCGGTGTTTGCTTCCGAACTCAATGCTCATGGAGCTATGGCCACGCTGATGAAAGAAGCCATCAAGCCTAATCTTGTACAGACACTCGGACAAAACCCCGCCATCATTCACGGTGGACCTTTTGCCAATATTGCTCAAGGCACCAATTCGATACTAGCCACCAAAATGGGACTGAGCCTGGGAGATTATGTGGTGACAGAGGCAGGATTCGGGTCAGACCTCGGTGCGGAGAAATTTTTCAACATCAAGTCCCGAGCGGCAGGACTTTCTCCGCGGGCCGTGGTGATCGTGGCCACGATCCGGGCTCTAAAGTATCACGGTGGAAAACCGCTCAAAGAACTTACCTCAGAAGATCTGTCTGCTTTGGGAAAAGGCCTGCCCAACCTGCAGCGACATGTGGATAGCATTCGCAGTTTTGGTGTGCCGGTGGTCGTGGCAGTCAATGTGTTCAGTTCGGATACCGATGCAGAAAAGAAGCTGTTGCTTAACTACTGCCAAACCCAAGGAATTCCAGCGGCATTGAGTGAAGGTTGGGCTAAAGGTGGAGAAGGGTGCATGAATCTAGCCGATTTGGTGGTGAAAGCAGCCGATGATTGCAAGCAAGACTTTAAACCTACCTATGACTTGGAAGATGAGGTGACTGAAAAAATCAGAAAAGTAGCCCAGACCATCTATGGAGCGGATGGTGTGGAATATTCCACCGTTGCTAAAAGCCAACTCAAAAAGATCGAAAAACTCGGAATGAGCAAGCTCCCGATCTGCATGGCTAAAACCCAAAAAAGCCTAAGTGACAATGAAAAATTGATTGGAAGGCCGATGGGTTTCACGATTACCATTCGTGAATTTGAAATTGCTGCCGGAGCGGGATTTTTGATTCCGATCGCAGGAGAAATTTTGAGGATGCCAGGATTACCCGAGGTGCCATCTGCCGAGACCGTAGACATCGATGAAAACGGGGTGATTAGCGGTCTTTTCTAACATGGGGAAAAGTAAAACCCCCGGGATGGGATACCCCGGGGGCCAAACCAATAGTCAAAAAATAACCCTCTTTTAAGCTACTGTGATCTCCTTTTTTGTTTTTCCTGAGGCAGTTAATTTTTTAGGAAGTAGGAGCCTTAGGATACCATTGTCGTATTTGGCATCAATTCCCTCTTCCATCACCTGCTCGGGCAACGCAAAGGACCTGCGAATGCTGCTGTAGGAGAATTCCTTCTTTCTGTAGTTTTCGTTTTTCTCCTCCTTTTCATTTTTTCTTTCTGCTGAAATACTCAATACTCCATCGTGTACATCGACTTTGAAGTCTTTTTTGTCAAAGCCGGGTGCGGACATTTCCAGTTTGAATTCTTGATCATTTTCGATGACATTGGTCGATGGCACCTCCACTGATTTTTCAGGGAACCAGAACTTTTCATCCCAATCAAAGGGATTCTCTTTACCAAAAAAGTCTTGAACCATTTTTGGCCAGAAGCTTCGGTTTGGTTTAGCTAGATTGCTCATGGCTTTACTATTTAGGGTTTTTTGGTAGTTGATTACTAACCTTAATTTCGATCCTTTAGAGATTTTTTTTGATGACAAGGCTCAATAAATCAAGTGATTGTGATCAGTTTTTTGACTTGTTTCTGATTTGCCTTTAGGAGCCAAAGTGACGCGGGGCAGCAGTAGTGGGGAAAAACCTGAAGCTTATTTTTATCTTGGCCTTGAAAATAAAAATCCTCATGCCTAAGCCTGTTACTCAAAATTATGATCTGTTGGGAAAGCTTTTGCTGGAAATAGGCATTACCATGATTCATGCAGGCGCTCCTATCCGTCGGGTAGATTTGGCATTGGTTCGGATTTCCAACGCGTTTGGCTGCCAGATTCACCATCAGATGACTACGAGGGATTTATCCATTAGCCTATATGTCGACCATCAGTCGGTGTACAATGGGGTGGTGAGTAAACCCGGCCTACCTGCGGTCAATTTCCAGTTGGTGTCCGATATTTCTGATTTGGGTTTGAGGGTAAAAGAGGAAAAACCTTCTCTGGAGCAGTTGGAGTCCTATTTCACAGAAATAAGCGGTGAAGCCAACTACCCAAGGCTATTTATCTTGGCTGTGGTGAGCTTGGCCGGGGCCGCCTTTTGTTTCACCTTTGGAGGTAGTTGGTTAGCGATGACGCTTACCTTTCTGGCCACCTTTGCAGGACTTTTTCTCAAGCAAGAACTCATCAAGCTCAAAGTAAATCCCTACATCACGACCTATTTGAGTGCCTTTTTGGCCTCGTCTGTGGTGGGTTTATTTTGGTTAATGGGTATCCCTGGTTCGTTTGAGCAGGCCCTGGCCACCTGTGTGCTGTTCTTGATTCCCGGTGTGCCATTGGTGATTGCTTTTGTGGATTTTTTTGCGGGATATATCCTGACGGGAATTGAGCGTGCAGGCAATGCACTGTTTCATGTATTTAGCATCTCTGCCGGATTGGCTTCGGTCTTGTACCTATTCAAAATTCCTTTTTGATGGAAACTCTTGACGCTCTGTTTAAAGGTCTTTGGTGTGCTTTAGCAGCTGTGGGATTTGGCGTGCTTTTCAATGCGCCCAGAAAGAGCTTGTGGATGATTCTGTTGGTAGGTTTCCTTGGAGGCATGACCAAATTTGGGTTGATGCTACCAGCAGTGGGAGCGAGGATTGTCTTTGCTACTTTTTTGGCAGGCCTAGTCATTGGCTTTTCAGGCGTTTTTCTCGGCAATTGGAAAAAGATCATCCCGATGATGATTACCATTCCTTCGGTAATCCCCTTGGTTCCTGGGGTGTTCTTTTACCGCTCGATATTAGGGCTGATTTCTCTTACCCAAGAACCTGAGCAAAATTATACCCAACTTGTCAATCAGACCATTTACAATGGAACCATGTCTGTATTTGTCCTTTTGGCCATTACCCTGGGAGTCGTGATTCCTTTGATTTTATTCAAGCTCGAAAACGTGAAGAGCCCTCTTCCAGCTAAGGATGGATTGAGGTCAGGGAAAAATACTTTTTGAGGAAATCTCAGGGGATTTCCAAAATCACATTTCCGATTTTTTGTCCCGAAGCCACATAGTCAAAAGCCTCTGAGACCTGAGCCAAAGTGAACCCTCTTTCATCGATGAGTGGTCGGAACTGACCTTTTTCGATCAGCGACGTGATGAGTTTCATACTCTCCAGAATATGGATCGGTATGGGAAAGATCACTTTTTGTCCCTTACCAAAAGTAGAAAACAAGGCCAGCCAGATATTCTCCCAATTGGGTCCGAGTTCGGATGAAATATAGATCCCTTTGGGACTCAGGATGGGAATACAAAGGGTAAAACGGCTTTTGCCAACCGCATCCAGTACGAAGTCATAGGTTTTGTTTTCTTGGGTAAAATCCACTTTCTCTAGAGCGATCACCCGATCTGGACCCAAAGCCTGAACCAGGGCCATGTCTTTTTCAAAACATACCGCTGTGACCTCGACCTGTTGAGCTTTCAGCAATTGGATGGCAGCCGATCCAATGGCGCCGGTTCCCCCATTGACCAGTACCTTCATTCCGGGCTCAATGGTCACTTTATTGAGAAAGTTAACCGCGTAATGAGCGGCTTCGGCACAGGCTACAATCTCAGGAAAGTCCCAACCCGCGGGAATGGGGAGAATGGCCTTTTTTTCAGAAAAGCAGACGTATTCAGCATGCGTTCCCGCTCCATTGTCATCGAATCCCCATACGCGATCACCCACCCGAAATCGACTGACCTCCGCACCTACCTGCTCCACTATTCCCGCAAAATCGGTTCCTGTCACAGGGATTTTCGGTTTGGTCAGTCCGGCAAAAGCACGTATAGCGTAGGGTTTTCCAGTTAGTACACCTACATCGGTCCGGTTGACCGTGGTGGTTTTTACCCTGATCAAAACTTCATCAGCCTTAGGTTGAGGAGTGGACAATTCGCCTACAGTCAGTGATTCAGGGGAGCAGTAGTGGTATCGTATGGCGGCGCGCATGGCAGGAAAATCTGTGTGAAATGAAAAGACGGAAAAGGAAGTTTTTATGCTACTCGTATAGCGGTTGAGTAAATGAACTGATGGAAAGTTCTTTGTTTTTGACTTTACATCACAGCAATTCATTCATAATTCTGAAAGTAAATTTTTGGAATTGAAGGAGATGAAGAGTAGATTCCAATCAGTTTTTAACCCTCATTTTTATGAAAAAAGTAAGAGTTTTATCCATTGACGGAGGAGGTATCCGCGGCATTTTACCGGGAACCATCCTCACCTTCCTCGAGCGCCAGATTCGACAGCTCACCGGAAATCCGGATGCCAAAATCGGCGAGTATTTCGATTTTGTAGCTGGTACCAGTACGGGTGGTATTTTGGGTCTGATCATGCTGTGTCCCGATGCAAATGGGGGATACCGCTTTTCGGCCAAAGAAGCCCTTGATCTCTACCTGGATCAGGGTGATGAGATTTTCGACGTCACAGTCGGTGAAAAGGTCAAGCGAATGGGAGGTCTCCGTGATGAGCGCTATTCGCAAAAGGAGTTGGAGAGGGCTTTGTTTACCTATTTTGGCGAAACTCGACTGAGTGAGGCTAAAAAGCCATGCTTGGTCACAAGCTATGATATCCGCAACAGGACAGCTTTTTTCCTCACCAGCGAAAAGGCCCAGAGTGACGTAGGTGACTTCTACTTCCGAGACGTGGCCAGGGCAACTTCCGCTGCGCCAACGTATTTTGAACCTGCACATATTTACTCGATTTTTGGTACGCCTCACACGCTAATCGATGGAGGTGTTTTTGCCAATAACCCATCTCTTTGTGCCTATGCTGAATGCAGAAAACTGGACTTTGCTGCAATTCTCAAGAATGAAAATAAACCTAAGATGCCTTCTGCCAAGGATATGATGATTGTCTCTTTGGGCACAGGTTCGGTAAAGACACCGTACTACTTCAAGGAATTTAAAGACGCGGGTCTCATGAAGTGGGTGCAGCCGTTGATCGACATCATGATGAGTGGCAACTCAGAGACGGTGGATTATCAATTGAGAAAGATCTATGGAACTCTGCCTGCAAAGCACTCAGAGGATTACTATCGAATCGAACCTGTGCTACAAAACGCCAGCGCTGATATGGATAAGGCCGATCTACAAAACCTCAAAGCCCTGCATGAAGATGGGCTGTTGTCAGTTTCCAGAAATCAGGATCAATTGAATGCTATTGCCAAAAAGTTGGTGGAATACGCCTGATAGTGGAATTCAGCTACCTACAAAAGCCTTCTTGGAGAGCCCAAGAAGGCTTTTTTGATAGTTGGGAAAGGACTATTTCAGTGGGATTTTTTCAAAAAAAAGTTTGGTTCCGTCCATTTTTACCAATTCTACTGGATTTGGCTTTTGCTTGACAGACCATTTGAAATAGCTGCAGATTCCATCAAAGTCTGCGGCTGAGAAGCCATTGATGGACTTGATTTCCTCTCCGACTTCGATCATCGCATCCTGTGGAGTCAATCCTTGTGGCTTGGAGTTGAGAATCAGTTTGCCGTCTTCGTACATGACCCCGATATGGGTAGTTTCTTCAAATTCCGGTTTGGTCCTGAGTTCCAGGTAATAGGCCATTTCGGAGTGGTTGAGGATGGTTTTGGTACTGAAAACTTCGAAAAATCCCACACCAATCTTAGGGTAGGAGCTTTCTTCAAAATCGATGGGTACTCGTGGGAAAATTTCGTCTCCCAGCTGAAGGCTATCCACCCAAATGGATCGGGTAGGATAGGTGCTTTGGCTCACCGCGCCCATGGAGGTACTGATGTTGGGATTGCTCAGGCCGAGGCTGTCTTTGAGGCTTAAGAAGGTTTGAATCTCAGGTAGATGATCCGGAAAATCCATCACCCTCACGTAGCCAAAGTCTACCAAGGCATCGGGTAGTGTGAGGTTTTCAAAGCTCAAAGTTACATGCGGTCTTCCTCCTTTGTACTGGATGGGTAGTTTTTTCCATGTAGGATTGGTGGGGAAAGGGGCTTTGGAAACGCGGATTTGCATCTTTTCAAAGTCGATCTCCCAATTGAGCTGTTTGATTACATCCTGACCTAGGAGGAAGAAGTCCATGCAAAAGAGAAAGTCCATGTCATTGACCAAGCTTCTCACTTTTTCGATTTTCACTCCTCCGATTTCCAGCTCTTTGGTCAGTCCGGTAGGCACTTTTTGGAGTTGGTTATTGGAGTCGCGTAAGGTGATTTTCTTCCCTTTGACTTTCAATTTGCCGCTAGGCTCGCTCAGCGAATTGGCCATGCCCATCGCTGCCCCGGTATCGAATGCAAACTTTGTGGGAACGCCATTCATTGTTCCTTCAAACACCAGCAAGCTGGACTCCAAGTGAAAAGGAAACGTGTAGACAGATTCCTGTGCATGGGTTCCATAAGCTGATATGAAAAGTAGGAGGAGAATAAAAACTCTTTTGGAAATGATTTGCATAAGATCAGTTTTTGTATCCCAACGAGGACACAAAAGTTTGTGTTAGGGAAGTAGGCTCAGCGAAGGAAAAGATGGTTGGGCGAAGGGTAAAATAGGTTTTTCACTGATCATTGATAGGCCTCGACTCCAGCCTGGGCAATGATGCCGTCTTGTGCTGAGGTGACTCCTGAGATCCCGATGGCACCGACAATAATCCCGTCCTTGAAAATAGGAAGGCCACCTTCTACGCCCACGGCATTGGGAAGCGTGGCAATTCGGCTGCCTCCTTCGCCTTTCATGGCATCTTCAAAAATCTTGGTAGACCGCTTGAAAAATACCGCTGATTTGGCTTTTGCCTGAGCGACTTCTACCGAACCGATCTGTACGCCATCCATTTTGCGCAGCGAAATCAAATGGCCTCCATCGTCTAGGATAGCGATCACGACATTCCATCCTTCTGCTTTGGCTTTCGCCTCAGCAGCATCGGAAATACGCTGAGCATCAGCAAGGGTCAGGTAGGGTTTGGTCTGTGAAAAAGCCAAAAGAGGCAAACAAAACAGTGCGAGGAGCAGGAGTTTTTTCATGGGGAGAGGATTGAATTGGATGAATTTAGGCTATTTCTATGGGAATCTCTTTTGCAACAATGAGCTGATTTTTCCAAAAACCGATTAAAGGCTATCTTAACTCATCAAACTCTTTTTCCTATGACAACTAGACGCGATACACTCAAAACCCTCGGTTTGGCTACTGGCCTGGGATTATTTTCACCTCTTGGTTTATTGGCTTGTGGCGAATCGATCAAAAAAGATAAGCTTGGAGTGGCCTTGGTGGGCTTAGGCTATTACAGCACCGACCTCCTTGCTCCGGCACTTCAGTTGACCAAGCACTGCTATCTTGCTGGCATCGTGACAGGTACACCATCCAAGGCGGAAGCTTGGAAAGCCAAGTACAATATCCCTGAAAAGAACATTTACAACTACCAAAACTTTGACTCGATCAGGGATAATCCGGATATCGATGTGATCTATATCGTCCTGCCTCCCTCCATGCACCGGGAATATGTGGAGCGTGCCGCGGCTGCCAAAAAACAAGTCTGGTGTGAAAAGCCCATGGCCGTTACCGTGGCTGAATGTCAGGCGATGATCGATGCCTGCAAAGCCAACGGGGTAAGTCTTTCCATAGGTTACCGCTGTCAGCACGAACCTAATACTCAAGCCTACATGAAGATCATCAGGGAGCAAAAGCTTGGAAAAGTGAAGTCGGTAGATTGTGCGGCTGGTTACCGAGAAGGACGGACCAACCACTGGAAGCAGATGAGAGAAATGGGCGGAGGAGTGATCTATGACATGGGAGTATATTCCATTCAGGGGGCTAGGCTTGGTACACAGCTAGAGCCTATCGCTGTCAAATCAGCCAAAGTATGGGCCGAAAGACCTGAAATCTATAAGGATGGCTTGGGTGAAATTGTAGAAGCTGAGTTGGAGTTTCCAGGTGGAGTAGTAGGAAAGGTCAAGACCAGTTTCTTTGAAAACATCAATCACCTCAAGATCGAGTGTGAAAAGGGAACGATTGAAATGTCCCCTTTCCAAGGCTATGCCGGCAACAAAGGAAAAAGCCCATTAGGAGAAATCAACTTCCCCTACGAGGTACCCATGCAGCAAGCCATGCAGATGGATGCCGACTCTTTGGCAATCATGGGGAATAAACCCATGCCAGTGCCGGGTGAGGAAGGGCTATGAGATATTCGTATCGTAGAGGCGATTTTGGAATGTGCAAGTACCGGCAAAAGGGTAATGATCTAGGGTCAAGTCTACACAGAATTTCTTTCGAAAAAAGAATTCTCCGTAGCTGATAATCATGGGTTTAAAATCACAGGATA
This sequence comes from Algoriphagus aquatilis, assembly GCF_042657405.1. Classification (NCBI taxonomy): domain Bacteria; kingdom Pseudomonadati; phylum Bacteroidota; class Cytophagia; order Cytophagales; family Cyclobacteriaceae; genus Algoriphagus; species Algoriphagus aquatilis. The sequence goes on along the minus strand of NZ_JBHSKS010000007.1, from coordinate 156,917 downwards.
GTGTGACTTTGATCATCTTTTATCTTAGATTTCATGACTAGTATTGGTAAGCATCTTAATCCCTACCGCCATGACAGATACCCGCATTTCCAAAGCCCAAATGCTGCACGCTTGCCTGATCAAGCAGCAGCTGATTATATCGGATTTTGAGCATGAGGTCAAAAATCTGAGAGCTGAGATCACAAGACATGACGACATTGCCAGTCAGGATCATCGAGGTACACCAGAGCGTAATGAGATGCTGGTGAGAATGGAACATGAGTTGATGTTTCTGAAAAATGAATTGATGATGCTGGAAAAGATCGATGAAGACAAGCAAAGTGATGAAGTAGAGCTTGGGGCAGTGGTGGTCACAGATCAGCGTATTTTCTTCATTTCTACATCGGTGGATTTTGCAGAAGTCAATGGTCAATCTTTTTTTGGCATATCAACCAAGGCACCTATTTACCACCTGATGAAAGGAAAAAAAGAAGGTGATTGCTTCGAATTCAGCGGGGTGAGGTATCGAATTTTGGAGGTGTATTGAATTAGGAAAAAGAGGTTGTTTCAAAAGGCATATTGGAGTCTGCCTGAGCATCTGAGAGACGTGAGTCTCGAAGTCTAAGGCCATTTACAGTAATTGGTACAACATTTCGACTACACCCAATGTGACAAACGATACTAATGAGACAACCTCCTTTTTTGGCAGAGTAATGCAGTTCCTATCGTTTTCCGGGTTGAAGAATTGCTTTTTCAAAAGCTGATTTTTGAATTTTTGCTTTATCAAAATAGACCGGGAAAAAGCCATCTGTTGCCCAAATCGGGAACAGATTACCATAGAATGGACTGTCAGGATTCCCACTTTGCCCAGGGGTATTGATGCCTTGGGTTTTCTCCCAATCCTGAGTATCTACCAAAATCCGAAAGGATGCCCCGGAGGAATTGTTGTCCCCATAGGCATTGGCAGCTGGGGTAAAACTGTATCCTCCTCGGGGAAGGGGGCCGTGGTTTAACTTTTTCTCCCAATCAGCATTCACAGCTGCGGATAATGGATGCCGAATCAAGGCGTGTTTGTACGCGGCCTGACCGTATTGCCAGTTTTTCAGATCGGAACCTAGTTTGACCCGGAGGGTAGTGATGGCGTTTTCAAAGCTTTTTTGGAGAGCCTCATTCCGGGCTTTTTCAGGATGGGAGGCAAAGATTTTTCCCGGGTTTTCCATCCAGTCCAAGATGAGTGTCAGGGAAGCATTTCCAAAATAGGGAGCAACTTCCTTTGGTACGACAAGGTCGCTGATTCGAGATCGCAGGTCTCGCTCCCACATCACATACACTGCTGCCTGTATGGAATTTTTCTCCAATCGAAAATCCCAAATGAATAAGGTGTTTCGTAAAGAATCCACTTGAGGATCGGAGAAACTTAGTCGCCGAAGGAAGGGAACAAGTTTCTTTGCAGGAAGGGACAGATAGTCATTTTGCAGTCTGCCCATTTCTTCGAGAGTAAATTTCCGGTTTTGACTCAAGACTTCTTGGATTCTTTTTCCCCGAAAATCATCCGACCACTCATAGCCGAGAGCTTCAGGGTGGGCATAATCTTTTGGGGTGACATTTTCATTGGCTGTAGCAATAAAGCCTGTTGCCGGATTGAAATCTGACGGCCGCTTCGCTATCGGTAGATACCCTTCCCATTCCCTGCTGCCATCACCCGATGTTGCCACCAAGCCGGAAAACCCCTTTCGGATAGGAGGGATGCCGGTGGCTTGCCAACCGATATTTCCTTGTCGATCAGCCCAAATCATATTTTCTGCAGGTACATGATTGAGGGTACAAGCGGCCTGAAATTCTTCCCAGGTTTTTGCCTGATTCATACTGAGACTTGCCAGATAAGGAGCACCGCCATACTCCAGCCAGGCACTTTCTAAGGCCACTGCTTTGCGTAATTCCGGGTCTATGAAAGTTACGGGTCCATGAACTGAATACCTGTGGATGACAGGAATTTTCCCCATTCCTTTTACTTGGATGCTGTCTCGGATAACTTGAAAACTAAGCCACTGTCCCTTATGCCAGTATTTTTCCGAATCTTCGGGATGAAGATCATAAACCCGGATATCTTCAAAGTCGGTGGAAAAAATAGTCAGACCCCAAGCTCCGTAATCATTATGTCCTATGGAAATCCCCGGGATAACGGGTTCGCCTCCTCCAATTGCATTCCAGCCCGGAGCGTTCAGATGTACCCAGTACCGGAGGGATGGCACTGCCAGAAGACGATGAGGGTCATTGGCCATGAAGGGAAACCCGCTTTCCGTTTTGCTCCCTGAGACCACCCAATTATTGCTTCCCATCGCAAAGGCATCGGCCTCCAAATTAAAATCTGTTTCAGCTTTCCACTCGGCAAGTGTCTTTTCAAACTCGGCTTGATTTTTTCTAAACTCGGGTTGAATATCCTCAGGTTTGAAAACCACCGCTGCGCGAAAAGCTTGGTAAGGCTGAAGGATATTTTTGAAAAGCAGTTCTTTTGGAATACTTGGGTCTAAATTCAAATCAGGTTCATTGGGATGAAAATGGAATAGTTTTTTGGTTGCTTCCTCCCCGATCAGGCTTACAATTCTGCTGATGTTGAGCTCTTCCGGAGAATTGCCTAGAAGCCCTTGATGTCGTGAAATCACCACCTCCCAAGTCCAAAATTCAGGAAGAATCTGAAGCATTTTAAATTCTATCGGGAGGCTTTCCGGAGTGTTTCTGGCTTCCAAAATGTATTGATTGACTCCGGCCACGAAGGCATCCACGATCTGCTCTCCTCGGGGATGGTAATGGTTGAGCTCTTGTTTTTTATCTCCTCTGAACCTAAAAAGTCGAGCGCCGCGATCACGGTCCAGTTCGCGTTCTCCCAGGATTTCAGCCAAAGTTCCTGTCGCCTGTCTTCTCCAGAGTTCAAATTGAAAAAGCCGATCCTTGGCCGCAAGATAGCCTTGGGAAAAGAACAGATCGTGTTCGTTTTGGGCAAAAATATGGTTGATTCCACTCGAGTCCCGATAGACTTCCACAGGCTGATGGAGTCCATGGATGGAGAGGTTTTGGGAAAAAGCCGTAAGTGAGGCCAGGAGCAGAAAGCCTGTCCATCCTGCCAAAAGGATCTGTTTCATGGCTGTGGGTGATTTGGAATAAGTTTCAAAGAAAATTCCAAGTCACCAAATCCTTTTCGACCAGCGGATTGTCAGTCAAAAGAAAAGGGCCGAATTCGTCTGAATCGGCCTTGATGTTTAGAGATAACCTACGGTTTAGTTTTGGCTGATAGGATATCCGTTTTGATACCAAGCCTGTATTCCTCCCTGCAGATGGTAGACTTTGGTATATCCTTGTTGCACCAGCATTTGTGCGGCTTCCTCGCTTCGGGCGCCCACGGCACAGTAGAGGTAGATTTCCTGGTCTTTGGAGATTTTGCTTACCTGCTCCATGAAATCAGGCTGGTAAAAGTCAATGACCACAGCACCTTCGATTTTTCCCTGTGCTACTTCTCCGGGAGTTCGCACATCGAGGATGGTGCCGGATGGGCTTTTCTCCGAAAACTCCTTGGCAGACAAGTTGACTACTGTGGCTGAGGAGGTCGTCTGCTCAGCAGATTGAGAACTGGATTTGTCAGTGCTGCAAGCGTTGATCGTTAAGACGAAAGCGAAAACTGGAAGGATAAATTTTTTCATAGTGCTTGATTTGATGCAAAGCTAATGCGGTTACTAGGCTACTTTAGGTGAGTTAGGGCACAGAAGGTCCCATTTTTCTGATCAATACTAGGCCGCTGAGTCGTTCATAGCTTGCTTTCTGATCTTTCACCTGATTGAATCCGATCTTTTTATAGACGACTTTGATCTCCAAACTGTCCTCCTTCACCAGCTGAGTCAAGGATTCCTGAGGAAGTGAAGGATGGAGTCCTCCTCCATGCTTTTGAGTAAGAGATTCCATAAATGCTGCGGTTTGAAGATTGATTTCCTTGCCTTTCCAAGTCAATATCAGGTTTTCGTCGATTGCGATTGGCTTAGTAAAGGAATAATCCGGCCCGGTACGTAGCTCCTCTACCTCACCTCGCTCATAGCTTGGATAAATGACAAATCGGATCAGGTGATCGTATCCGCTGACCTCTACAGATTCAGAATGGATAGAAGAGAATTCGGTGTACTCGTTGGAATCAGATCCTACTGAGTCGTAGGAGTTGTAGGGCAAAAGGTATTTGATTCCGAGCGTTTCGGCCATCAGCTGTGCATGGCTTGGTTCGATGATATCTTTTGATTCGAAATAATCGGCCGTTTCCGGAGCTATCCAAGGAAAAAGAGCTTCCATGCCATGGTAGCTTTCCAGGTAATGGATGATCGAATTGACTTCGTTCAGTTGGTCTTTTGGTAGGGTGTTCAGCTCGCGTTTGGAGGAGGCGATGAGTGTGGAGTCGGAGGATTTTTTCCAGGAAACCTCATTTTTGATTCTGCTATTTTCCAGGATTCCCGATTCAGTCAGGATGTTTTCCAAGCGCCGAACTTGGTTTCTTTCGCTCCAGGAAAACATGCCCCAAGGCCCAAACGAAGCCAATAGCATCGCTACAGCAAGAGAGATCGGGACAGTTTTGATGCTTTTAAACCCAAGGATAAAGTAGAGAGAAATCAATCCCAACCAAATCCCCATCAACACGATGATGTAGCGGTTGACCGTAAGACCATAGTCCTCAATCCGTATCCAGATGGCGATAAATAGCAGGGCGGTAAGTGGAATCAACAGGTAGTAAAAGGCCTTGTAAAAGCCTTTGATCCAGCCGCCTTCTTGTTCTTTCTGGTAAGGAAAGAGGAGCAGATTCGTGAAGATTCCCAGAACTGAAATGGCAATAATCAAATAGGTGACGATGCCTCGTGGCCAGTCCCAGGTGAACATGATTTTGGCCCCATAGGCATACAAAATGGCCAGATAGAGTAGCAGAAGTGGAATCAGAATAAACTGGGTAAAGATTTTCAGCCCTTTCGGATAAGTGCCAGTGGATGATTCTTTATCAAAATCCTTGGGAATGCCTGCCAGAAAATACCAAGTGTTGAAAATCCCATAAGTCAGGATGAAGATTTCAGTGTAGGTCTTGGGATTCATTTTGACATCAAAAAGGAGATCCAAAGCCCCAAATGCCATGGTAATACCAGTGCTGATCACCTGAGAGAAGAATACAGCCAATACGAATCGGATAAACAAGGTCTTGTTGTAGTTCCAGAATCCTTCCAAATTTCCCTTTTCCAAAAAAGGCACAAAGGATACGGTTAGATGTAGCGCAAGATTGTAAATCACATATCGGATGTAGGGAGCACGGGTAGTCCCCGGAGACAGGTCTGTAGGGAAACTCAGGTAAATCAATAGCAAAGCAACTATCCCCAATCCCCAAAAAAGGATCTTTTTGTTAAAGCTGAGCTTGATTTTTTCTGAGAAAATTTCCGCCGAAAAGAAGAGTGGAATCCCCAAAGCAAAGGTCATCAACAGGTTTAAAAGTGGGAGATTATCTGTGAAAGAGTCTTTCTCCACGATATAAATCAGCAGGATCGTTGCCAAGATGGAGCTGAGCAGACTCAGCGGAAATCGATGTGCTGCTCGGAGACTCTCCTCATTGAGTCGCTGAAGGGTTGGGAATTTCATAGTCAGGTGGGTTTGCAGAGGAAGTTACTGCAAATTTCACAGGATTGCGAGGCCTGTGCCTTTCCCAGTTTTCGGAAAAATCAGCTTCTAATCTGCCCGCTTCCTCTTACGATCCACTTGTAGCTCGTGAGTTCGCGGAGGGCCATGGGGCCTCGGGCATGGAGTTTTTGGGTGCTGATGCCGATTTCCGCTCCAAGTCCAAACTGATTGCCGTCGGTAAATCCTGTGGAGGCATTGGCGTAGACCGCGGCGGCATCTACCTCGTTGAGAAAGCGTTCGATCGCTTGGGGATTTTCTGAAAGAATCGCTTCCGAGTGCTTGGAGGAATACATGGCGATATGATCCAGGGCTTCGTCCAGGTTTTGGACGGTCTTGATGGAAAGCTTGAGGCTGAGAAATTCGGTGCCAAAATGCTCCGATTGGGCCAAGTGGATTTGAGGACTTAAAGGAAGTTGAGCAAAAGCCTTTTCATCCGCAAAAATCTCCACTCCACTTTTCAGCATGGGTTGGATCAGTTCCGATAAGTCATCCAATCGACTTTCATGTATGATCAGACAGTCCAGGGAATTGCAGACGCTAGGACGGCGGGTTTTGGCATTGTGAAGGATGGCTTTCGCTTTATCCAAATTCGCCGTTTCATCCACATAGGTATGGACGATGCCTGCACCAGTTTCGATCACGGGTACTTTGGCATTCTGCCGTACAAAGTCAATCAAGCCCTGCGAACCCCGAGGAATGATCACGTCCACAAATCCGACAGCTTCCAATAGGGCTTTGGTCGCCGCACGGTCAGGAGGCAAAAGTTGAAAGGCTCCGCTTGGAACTCCATGCTTTTCTAAGACCTGATGGATCAGGCTTAAGATAGCCCGATTGGAAAAGTCGGCATCCGAACCCCCCTTTAGCACAAGTCCATTTCCCGATTTGAGTGCAAGTGCAAAGACGTCAAAAGTGACATTGGGCCTCGCCTCGTAGATGATCCCGATCACACCCAAGGGCACGGTCACTTTACTAAGCTCAAGCCCGTTTTCCAGTGTTCGTCTTTCCAGTAAGATTCCCAAAGGGGTTGGTAGATTTTTGACTTGGAGCATCTCATTGGCAATGGACTGGATCCTGCTTTCATTCAGCAAAAGACGGTCGTACATGGGATTTTGTGGATCCATGCGTTCCAAATCCTGACGGTTGGTTGCAAGCAGAAAATCTACTTTTTCCACTGCCAACTCGGCCAAGTCGCTCAGGACGGCTTGCACCGTTTCTTCACTTACTCTATTGAGTTTGCGGCTGCTTTGCTGAACTTCCCTGAAGATGGATTCAAACTCAGTCATGGTCGAAAAGGTAGAGGTAATCGTAATGGATCAGGGCTTTTTGGTTTTTTTGGCCAAGCCGTTCGAGGGCCAATTTGGAAGCATATTCCGCACGGCCTAAGCCGATTTTTTCACCTTTTTCATCCCGGATGAGGAGAATATCGCCCTTGGAAAATTCCCCTTCGATCTTCGTAATTCCAACCGGCAAAAGACTCCGGATCACGGAAGAAGTCAGTGAGGCTTTTGCGCCTTCATTGATGGTGATCTCGGCTTTGTAGTATTGAGCCCCGTGTGCCAGCCATTTTTTGGTGGCGTGTTTTACTTTTTGGGGTTCAAACCAGGTGCAACGAAGTGATTTAGCTGCAAAGGCGCTGAGGACCCCGTCTTTTTTTCCGTTGGCGATGATGACTTGGATGCCCAAATCGGCTGATTTTTTAGCCATCGCATACTTGGTCAGCATTCCGCCCCGCCCAAAGGAAGACTTAGTGGCAGAAATATAACTGCTGACCTCATGCATGGAAGAGGCGACTTTTTCGATCAGTTGAGATCCCGGTTCTGAAGGATTCCCGGTGAATATCCCATCCACATTGGTCAGGAGAATCATGGTATCCGCATTGATCATGGCTGCGGTGAGGCTGGCCAGCTCATCATTGTCGGTGAACATAAGTTCGGTGATTGTCACCGTATCGTTTTCATTAATGATGGGTAAGATTCCCTGCTGGAGCAGTGCTTCGACGCAATTTTTCATGTTGAGAAAGTGCTTCCGGTCGCGGAAGTCCTCCTTGGTCACCAAAATCTGCGCAATAGGTTGATTCAGTTTGCCAAACAGTTCCTGGTATTGGTTGATCAGCTTGATCTGTCCGGTCGAGGCCCAAATTTGCTTTTTGAAGACAGGGTTAAGCTTTTCGGGTAGAGCGATGGACTGCCTGCCAAAAGCTACGGCCCCCGAACTTACCAGTACGATTTTTTTGCCCTGAGCGATCAATCCTTGGATCTGAGTGACCAAATGCCCCATTCGCTCCAAGTCAGGAAGACCGTTGGACTGCGTTAAGACATTGGATCCGATTTTGATCACCGCTACTTTGGAATCAAACATTTGTTAGAAAATTTGCATGAAAATAAGTGATTGGATGAGGAATTGCTAAAAAAGTTGGTTTTTGAGATGAAAAATGGAAATATGATTGAAATACAATAGAAATAAAGCGCTTCGCGCTGAAATAGGGGAGGTGAAGTTCTTCGATATGTCGTATATCCGAAACTTGTACTGAATCTAGTCGAAGTATCGTAAATCCGAAATCCCAAATCCGAAATCCCAAATCAAAGAAACGCCATACTCATCGTACCCACGAGCGTCAGGGTCTTGGATCTAACCAACCACTTCATTTAAACTTTTTCTTTGGGTTTTTCCGAACATCAAAAAATGATAAAATGATGATTTTATTTCCTCGGATTCTATAAAGAATTCTGGTTTGAGGTGAAAGTTGAACGCCTCTGATGTCTTCTATTTCAACCTTGCCGATAAGGGGCTGCGTTTTTAGGATTCTAAAAATCTCATCCACTTTATGGATAAACTCTTTGACAGTCCTTTCACCCCATTTGTGGTTGATATATTCCACTATGGAATCAAAGTTTTTTTCAGCCCGCGGAGTGACATATACTTCCACTAGTATTTTTTCTTTAGGCTGTCCCAAGCAATCAGACCTTTGTCATCTTCGGATTCTTCATACGAAAGATAGATTTCCCTTTTTTGATCCTCTGTCAAGGATTTCCAGAATTCTCCTTCTTTTGAATCTTCTCTTTGCTTGAGGAAATCATAGACTGTTTGTAAAAGTTGCTCATTATCAATTTGTTCAATGATTTTCTGAAGGTCAGATTTTAATTGTATCGTGCCCATGGTTTTTCATAATTAATTGAATCAAATCTACATGTTTGAATTGGGTAAGTAAAGACAATCTTGAGTTTCAGGCTTTTCTATTCGGTTTTTTGGTGATTCCAATTTTTGAAATACGATCGAAATACAATAGAAATAAAGCGCTTCGCGCTGAAATAGGGGATTGGAGTTCCTCGATATGTCATAAATCCGAAACTTGTACTGAGCCTAGTCGAAGTATCGTAAATCCGAAATCTGAAATCCGAAATCCCAAATCAAAGAAACGCCATACTCATCGTACCCACGAGCATCATCACTTTGGCCCAAGCACTGAGTCGGGTGAAGTGTTCCCGACGGTCTGCTTGATAAACTTTCCACATAAACCAGACGAACACGAAACCCAAAGCACCAAAGTAGTAGAACAAATGGGGGTTGTCGATCTGGAAAGTCACCGTCAAAATCGCTCCGACAAAGCAAATAGCCACCACAAAAATCACTTGTTTGGTTTTGCGGAATCCGATCACAATGGGCAGGGTGCGACACCCGTGGAGTCGATCTCCATGTCGGTCTTCGATGTCTTTGATGATCTCCCGGATCAAATTGAGGAAAAAGGCAAATATGGCATAGGTCAAGACCAGCAATTCATTTTTCTGGTAGTAGAATGCCACCAAATACACCGAAAAACCCGTCAGAAAGGCCACCGTGAGATTACCGATGAATGGTTCCCGCTTGAGCTGATTGCTGTAGATCCAGAGGAGAAAAGCTGCCAGAAAATTGATCAGGGCAATCCGCGGAGAGATCAAGTAGCCCAAGCCGATTGCTGTAAAATTGAACAAGGTGTGCAGGAAAATAACCACTCGCCGTTTGATACCCTTTCCCACCACTACCTCCTGAGGGCGGTTGATGTAATCAATTTTCACATCGTAATAGTCATTGATCATGTAGCCGGCGGCCGTGATGATGACTGTCGTCAGGGCGAGAAGATACAGGCGGAAATCCTGTAATACAGGCAATCCCTCAGCTGTCGTCTCAATCAGAAAATGCGCAGTCATCAACTGTGCAAATGCCACCATCAACAGATTGATGGGTCTGCTGATTCTAAAAAGTCCCCTGACCGATAGCGTTCGCTCCATGATAATGCCTTCCATCGCTAAAATAAAGGAAAAGTCTCAGGGAATAGGGATTTACCGGATATCTGATCAGGAAAATCGTTTCCGTAACTTTTGAAGCATCCCTTTTCTCTATTTCCTATCTTGAAAATCTTAGCATGAAAACCCATTAACCCATGAATAAAACTGAAAAACAATCCCGCAGAGATTTCATTGCCATATCAGGCAGTGCTCTCGCAGGTTCACTTTTTTTACATCCCGTGGCCCAAGCGCTATCCATCTTTGACAAACCTGGTCAGAAGATGAAGCTTGCCATGGTGGGCACCGGTGTGAGAGGTCTGGCCATGTGGGGCAGAGACGTGATCCGGGCCTACAAAGATCAGGTGGAATTTGTCGGTCTTTCGGATAAAAACGAGGGGCGAATGAAGTATGGCAAAACCTTTATGGGTGTCGATTGTCCACTGTTTCTCAGTGCGGATCAAATGCTCAAGGAGACCAAGCCGGATGTGCTCATCGTGACCACCATGGACAGCACACACCATGAGTTTATTGTCAAGGGACTCCTGGCAGGCATGAATGTGATCTCCGAAAAGCCCATGACCACTGACGAAGTCAAAGTCAAAGCCATCCTAGATGCGGAGCGTAAGTCAGGCAAAAAACTCATCGTCACCTTCAACTACCGCTATTCTCCCCATCGTCAAAAACTCTATGAATTACTCCGTGCCGGAGAAATCGGAACCATCACTTCGGTGGATTTCCACTGGTATTTGGATACCTCACACGGGGCAGACTACTTCCGCAGATGGCATGGAAGAAAGGAGTTTGGAGGTACGCTTCTCGTACATAAATCCACGCACCATTTTGACTTGCTCAACTGGTGGCTGGACTCCGATCCGGAGGAGGTATTTGCATACGGTTCGCTGGAGTTTTATGGTAAAAACGGCCCCTTCCGATCAAAAACCTGCCGTGGCTGTCCTCACGCTTCCAAGTGCGATTTCCACTGGGACATCACCAGGAATGAACACCTGACCAAACTTTATGTGGAAAATGAACAATACGATGGTTACCATCGAGACGGCTGTGTGTTCAGGGAAGAGATCGACATCTATGATAAGATGGCCGTGCAGATCAAGTACAAAAACAACGTACAAGTGAGCTACTCCCTCACCACTTACTCGCCTTACGAAGGTTACCGAATTGCTTTTAATGGTACCCAAGGTCGTTTGGAAGCCTGGATCAAGGAAAGTCAGCCTTGGGATGAAAAGAATGAAGACGAACTCGTGTTGGTCAAAAACTTTGGAGAGCGGTCCATCATCACTGTGCCTCAGGGCGGTGGCGGACATGGAGGAGGTGATACCCGACTGAAGGACAAGCTTTTCCTCGACCCTAGCAAACCCGATCCATGGAGGCAGTCAGCCGGTAGCCGCGATGGGGCCATGTCCTGTCTGGTAGGTATTGCCGCCCGCAATTCCATCGAGCAAGGCAAGCCGATCAAGATTCAGGATCTTACGGATATTCCGTTGGCGGCTAGTGGAAGAGGAGCTTAACGATACTTCGACACACTTCGGCTACGCTCAGTGCAAGTGCTCAGTACAAGTTTCGGATATTTGATTTCGGATTTCGGATTGATCCCGCGGGGCAGTGGCTTCGCGGGATTTTTTTTTGGATTCACCGCGGACCTGCCTGACGGCAGTCAGGGGCGAAGAGAACGCAGAGAGGAGAATTACAAATCCCGCCCAGTCAAACACTTAATTTTACACTAAAATGGGGGCAATAATTCCACTCCCTGTCGGGATTTAATGGGTAAACCTAGCGTTTTCTTCAGATAATGCTTGCTTAGCTCGTGGTTTAGATTGAGCTCGATTAGTTATTCGTATTGCTTTTTTGATGTATTTCCATGGCTTTAGGCAGCATCAACAGAAATGGCAAGGCCTTCTCATACCTCAATTCTTCATAGAACAAACCGATACGAGCAAGATTATTGTAGTAGTCATTCAGCTGGTTATAATAAAAAAGTTCGCTACTGATATACCATGCGTTTTGACCTAGATGGCTGCTCAAAAACCATTTTTCAAGTAAGCGGGCCGTTCTTCCGTTGCCATCATTAATCGGATGAATTTTCACAAAAACCAAGTGAATAAAAGAAGCATAGTAAAACACCTCCTCAGTCTTCAGTGGTTCAGCCAGCAGCGTTTCCACCTCTTTCCAAAACCGCTCAAACTCTGCCTTTACCAGGTATGACGATGCCGCTTCATATCGAATACTTTGGGTTTGCTGCTCCATGATAAGCATATTACCCGTCCTTACTTTCCCTCTCAGATGCTCGGGAAGTAAATGCTTCGTGGCAATGCTGTGTGCTTGGTAAAAATTGGGAAGGTTCAAACGGTTGTCCCGGGCAAATTCATAGGCAGCATATAAGTCATTTGGCTTTTCGGTAAGGTTGGGCAGATATTCGATATCCAGTACCTTATGCTTTACATAGCTGTCCACTTCTAGCGTTTCTCCTTCAATCCGCGATGATGACATCACCGAAACAGCCGTGGCGAATTTAAAATTAGCGGCAGACCACTCCCTTTGCTTAAGGGTAGAAAAGGCTTCTGCCAAATCAACATCAAGCATGGATAAATAAGACGCGAACAAATCCTTCTTGAGTAGTTTTTTCATTAGTTCATCGATTAGAAAGGCCTGCTTGGATTGCGGTAAGTTGCAAAAACATTTTGCCATTCGCCAGTTTAATGTCTTCCCTCGTTGCCGAAATGTTAAAAGTGGGGTTAAGCTCAACCAGCCTGACTTCGAGGTTTGCAAACTCCGCTTAGGCAAGGATTTTATTTTCAAGCGGGAAATCACAAATTCCAACGAATGTAGGGCGGAATTACAAATCCCACCCAGTCGAACGCTCATTTTACAATCAGTCCTGAGATTTTATTGACACGGTTATTGACAATTTATTGACAAAGAGGTCTTTTTTTTGCAGGTTTTTGTCAATAAAACTTCCATACTTTTTCCTCTTTCCACCTGATTTCCGCGCAGGGTGGATACTGCTACGAGTTTATTATTCACTGCTTAGGCGCAACGAACGCGGAGAGGGAATTACAAATTCCAACCGATAGTAGGGACTCAGACAGAGGTGGACTGAAATTGTTTTTGGTCTCTTAATACTCTCGACACTGTAGAGAAAATTTGGTTGGTTGAAAATCTGAGGATGTGTTCGACCCACGATGGGGTCGTAAAAACCATGTACTATCTAACCGTATTTTCCACGGGTTTGGGTTCGGTATGCTCACCCATAACCCATGGTTATTGAAAAGTTTGACCTGCCTTTGCCGGTAGGCAGGCCTCTGTCGGGGTCATCTAGGTAGGAAGAGTTAAAATGTTTTTTTTAGATCCTGAAGGGATCGAACCTATGAACAATCCCCGGTGCAACTGGGGGAAAATGAAAGAAAATGCCTTGGATCAGGCAACCCTGAAGGGGTTGAACATATAGTTATATTTTTTGAAGCTGATTCCAATCCTTTTCGTCTACCCCAATTCCACCAACTCCACATAGATCCCTAAGAGGATGTGCCAAAAAAGGTAGTGTCCCAACCTTACCGACAGGGAAGCCAAGAATCCGGAATTTTTGAAATAGATCGCCTGAAGCAAGTTCATCAAGAATCCTGTTCCCAAAGAATAGACAATCAAAAGAAAGCTCCCATCGGGAAGTTGCTCCAAGGGTTCTCGGAGGGAAGTGAGGATTGCGCCGATCCAGAATAGGGTGTTGAGGTATTTTCCTTTTTGATACCAGGTCCCAATCGCCAGAAAGACAGTCAGCGGAATCAACCGATAGAATACCTCGATCTCCAGGGCACCGGAGAAAAACAAAAACAAGGAATAGGGAAAAGGCTGCAAATAGGGAGGTAACTCGGTGTAAGGTTGAGGATGAAGCAACACTTTGATCACCAGAATATCCAATATCCCAAACACCATCCCAATCAAAGCAGGAATCAGGAATCGATTTTTATTGGAGATTCCGGTTTCAAAAAAGTTAGGAAGACTAACCTTGCTTTGCAGCAGCAAAAAAGGGAGACCCAACAAGAGGATGAAAATATTATCTACCTGCCAGACTCTCAAAAAGGCATGATCTCCCGAGATGGCGTTACCATACAGGCTTCCGATCCACGCGATCAGAAGAAAGGAAAGGTAAATAAGTAGGTTTTGGGCGACGTGCCTGTCTGTTCGTAATCCTAGATTCATAGAAGTATTTTTTACTTTCTATGAGATGCAAAGGTCAGGGGATGGGTTGCAAAGACTAGGTGAAATTAGCCTGGAATTCATCAAATAATGAAAAAAGCAGGAGTTTGGATTTAGCCAGGTTAGAATTCCTTTGATGGTTTCCGATTGATTTAATCCCCCACCACCTTCACTACACCCAATTCCCACTGACTCAGAGATGGATCCCCTGATGGGATGCCGGTATTCCAGAGGTAGAGGGATTGGAGGTTGTTGAGAGGGATAAGTTGAGAGAGGCCTTGGGCGGTGATTTGGGTGCCGTTCAGGTTGAGGACTTCCAGTTTGGTGAGTGGGGAAATGGAAGCCAATCCTTGATTGGTGATGGGGTTGTTTTCGATTCGCAGGCGACGCAGGTTGGCAAACTCAGCCACTCGATTTAAGTCGGCGTCTTGTAGACCTGTTTGGGCAAGGCTCAGCCAGTGGATTTGGTCCTTGATCGTTGCCAAGGCTTTCAAAAATTCACTCGCATTTCCTTGGGCCACTTCCTCAGGAAGCACTACGTCCAAGGCGCCAGTCTCTTGGGAAAGCACCCGCACTCGGAACCCCATTCTTTTCAAATTTCCAATTTGTGCGGTATCTATTGAAGTGGTAGTCGAGGTGCTTGCTTGGCGGATAGACAGTCGGGGTTCGGCCCAGGCGATCAGTTCGGGAGCGCTTTGGGTAAGCAGCAGATTGGGGTCGGCATTGCCTTGTTCGATCCACCAGGAGATCCATTCCACTTCCTCGGGGCTGAGCGGTTCTTTACCTTCGGCAGGCATAAACTCTTTGTGGCTTTCCGGCAGGGTGACCCGGCGGATGAGTTCGCTTTTGGCTGCATCCCCGGCCAGGATGACAGGACCGTTTTCTCCCCCTTTCGTAAGCGATTCATAGCTATCGAGTAGAAGCTCACCTTTGGCTTTTCCCGGACGGTGGCAACTGCTGCACTTGTTTTTTAGGATGGGCTGCACCACATCCGTGTAGAGGATGGCTTCCTCGAGGGAGTTCAGAATTCGGGCTTCGGATTCCTTTTTTTCTCCAAAAGGCGCAAAAGCCGTCAGGTAATCGGCACCATGGGTGAGACTGCCTCCATAATGGCCTGTCACAGAAAGTACCACGAGCAGGAGTCCATAGACGGGGTACTGAACTGCCGTCGAAAAGGCACGGTTGGCCCTGCTTATTCTCCAAGCCAGTCCGGCTAGCAGTACCGTTGCCCAACCACCGATTTGGTGAATATCCAGCAGGTTGCCTTCGTAGCCTCCCGATTGGGAGAGCAAATAGCCAAAGGTGGCGGCTATCGCTGCGCTTCCCGTACCCAAAAGCAGGGAAAAGGAAACGGCCTCCCGAAAGGAATCGCTTTTCCGCCAATCTCCATAGGCCTTCAGCAGTACGGCAAGCACCAAAAAACCAATCGGCAGGTGTACCCACAGGGGATGAAAGCGCCCAATATACGTGATCCAATCTGCCATCGCCTCAGGTCAAAATCTTGTTTACCACATGGCCTTCCACATCGGTCAGCCTAAATCTGCGTCCCTGATGCTTGAAGGTAAGGCGCTCGTGATCGATGCCAAACAGATGCAGGATGGTGGCCTGCAAGTCGTGGACAGACACCGGGTCTTTGACCACATTGTAGCCAAAATCGTCCGTCTCCCCATAGACCATTCCGGGCTTGACTCCGGCCCCGCACATCCACTTGGTGAAGGATCGGGGATGATGGTCGCGCCCATAATTATCCACCGTGAGCGTGCCTTGACTGTACACAGTCCTTCCAAATTCTCCTCCCCAGACCACAAGTGTATCTTCCAATAAGCCGCGCTGTTTGAGGTCTTTGATCAAGGCTGCTGTGGCCTGATCGGTTTTTTGGCACTGGTTGCGGATACCGCCGGGCAAGTTGCCGTGCTGATCCCAGCCCTGATGGTAGAGTTGCACAAACTTGACGTCTTTCTCGATGAGTTTTCGGGCGAGGAGGCAGTTGGCGGCATAGGTCCCCGGGTCACGGCTTTCCTCCCCGTAGAGCTCATAGACCCAATCGGGCTCAGAGCTCATGTCGGTCACCTCGGGCACGGAAGTTTGCATACGGAAAGCCATCTCGTACTGTGCGATGCGGGCGGTGATTTCTGGATCTCCGTAGGTGTCGTGTTGCACTTCATTGAGTGACTTGAGGTAATCGAGCATTTCCCGACGGTCTTTTCCGTCATAGTTTTCGGGATTACCGAGATAGAGGACAGGGTCTTTTCCGGAGCGGAATTGGATGCCTTGGTATTGGGAAGGGAGAAAGCCATTGCCCCAAAGTCGTGCGTAAAGCGGTTGATCCTGCACGGCATTTTTGGAAACCAAAACGATGAAAGCCGGGAGGTTTTGGTTATCCGAACCCAGTCCGTAGCTCAGCCAAGCACCCATGGAGGGCCGGCCGGGGAGTTGGTGTCCTGTCTGGAAAAAAGTAATCGCAGGATCATGGTTGATCTGAGCGGTCTGCATGCTTTTGATGAAGCAGAGTTCGTCGACGATTTCGGCGGTTTTGGGCATGAGTTCGGAGACCCAAGCGCGGCTTTGTCCGTATTGCTGAAATTTGAAGGCTGAGGCGGCCATGGGAAAGGAACTCTGATCGGCGCTCATGCCGGTGAGTCGCTGTCCATCCCGAACCGAGTCAGGGAGCTCTTGCCCGTGAAGATCGACGAGCTTGGGCTTGTAGTCATACAGATCCAATTGGGAAGGGCCGCCGCTTTGGAAGAGGTAGATGATCCGCTTGGCTTTGGGCATGAAATGAGGCAGTCCCAAATTGGCAGGAATCGATTCCAAAGAAGGTGGTGCGGCAGGGGAGCTTCCGGCGAAGATCTTTTCCATGCCCATGAGCGAACCCAAAGCCAAAGAACCGATACCCAAGGATGTTCGGGTCAAGAATCTCCTTCGGTCCATTTTTTTCTCGATCTCCTGCAGGTCTGCATTGGTCGAGCGAAGTGGGGCGTCGTGGTGGTGATGGCTCATGTTAGCGTTTGGTTAGAAAAGCGTCCGAATTGAGAATGGCACTGGCCGTGACGGCGTTGGCGGCTACCAAACTGGGATCGAGGGTGGAGGAAATCCGGTATTCCCCGGTCGTCAGCCAACCCTTAAGTTTGGCAGGATCGGTTTTGAATTTTTGATGCTCCTTTTCTCTCAAGTCCACCAGGAGTTGGAGTTCTTTTTCGAGGGGTTTTCTCCCGGTGAGTTTTCGGAAGGCCATGACCACCCCCTGACGAGGATCGGATGAACGAGACATCTGCTCCCCAAGTACTTTGGAGGCTTCCACAAAGGTGGGATCATTGAGCAAAGCCAAAGCCTGCAAGGGCGTGTTGGTTTCCTGTCGCTTGCCCACCGATACGCTGTGGTCCGGCGCATCAAAGATTGCCATCGTAGGGTGGTGCACCGATCGTTTCCACACAGTGTAGAGGCTTCGGCGGTAGAGATTTTTGCCGGTGTCTTGAGGGTAGTGGGCTCCGTTGACTTTCCAAAGTCCCTCGGGCTGATAAGGGAACACACTTTTTCCCCCCACTTCCCGATTCAGCAAACCGGAAGCGGCCAGCGCCTGATCTCGGATCAATTCGGCGGGTAATCTGACTGAGGGACCACGGGCCAGGAGGATGTTTTCTGGGTCTTTTTCCTCCAAATCCGGGCGTTTCTTGGAAGCTTGCCGATAGGTAGCCGAGGTGACGATCAGGCGCTGCATGGCTTTGACATCCCATCCCAAGTCCTGAAATTCTACCGCTAGCCAGTCCAGCAACTCGGGATGAGAGGGAAGTTGACCCTGATTGCCAAAATCCTCCGAGGTGGCCACCAGTCCTTTTCCAAAATAGCTTTGCCAGAAGCGGTTGACCGTGACGCGAGCGGTCAGTGGGTGCTTTTTGTCAATCAGCCATTCAGCCAATCCGAGGCGGTTTTTGGGCAGGTTGTCCGGCATGGGAAGTACGCTTTCCGGCGTATTGGGAAATACTTCCTCTCCATGCTGACTGTATTCTCCCCTGGTGAGCATGTAGGTGGGTCTGGGTTGCGCCCGATCTTTCATGATCATTAGTTCAGGGATCACTTCCACGGAATCGGAATAGGCTTTTCGCTTGGCGATCACTGCGTTCATCGTCTCTTGATAGGCCTTGGAATGAGCATTCAGGTAAAGTTTTTTTAGCGAAGCCTTTTGCTCTGAGGTCAGTTGCTCCGGATCGCGGGAAAGGAGGACTTTGTATTCGGTAGGGTTGAAAATCTGTAAAACCTCCAAAGGAGAAAGTTCCTGATCGTAGACGCTGATCTCATCCACTACGGCTTCCTTGAGGCCTTTTCCCCGCCATACTGCACCTACTTGAAGTCCGGGTTGCCCGCCTTTGAAGAGGATGTCTTTGTAGAGATTATCGTGGGTGGTGACAGTGGATAGTTCTTTTCCATTGAGGAAAATTTTCAATCCCTTGGCCTTGGACGAACCGTCATACGTCAAAGTCAAGTTGATCCACTGATCTCGGGGGATGTCCTGCTCGGTGAGTTTGGTGATGGCGTTATATGGCGCGGTATGGGCCATTAAGAGCTCGAGACGGTTATTTTTCAAGCTGAGGTGATAGCCCCGCCAGTTGTAAAGTACTGCTCCGGAACCTTTGTGGAAGATGACGCCATCTGTGAGGTTTTTGGGAACAGAAATCCAGGTACTGACCGAGAAGGGTTCACTTCTGGAGAATATCCCCACCTCGCCCAGATTGAGCCAGGCATCCCCATTGAGTCGGATGCCTTTTCCCTTTCGGCCTTCCACATAGCTTGGGAATTGATTTTTGACCTCGCTGCTTTCCATGCTGCCTTTTTGAGCGGGTTTGAGGGCGTTTTGGATGGAGTTTTGGTCAAAATGGAAAAATGCCACCCGGCTTGCAGGAAGTTCTAGATTCGCGTCTTTTTGATACCCTTTTCCCGTAAACCAAGCCTGAAAAGCTGCCTCTTCTGCTTTTGCTGTTTGTGCCAGTTGGGCTTCCTGTTTTTCTTTTTCCCCTAAAAGGAAAGAAAGGAGTTGATCCTTTTTCTCATCAGTAAGCAGCATGGTCGGGGCAGGCGTGGCATCGTCCCAAGAGATCTGTCCAGCTTCGTCGACTTGGTTGAAAAAGCTGCTGAGTTCAAAGAAGTTTTTCTGGGAAATCGGGTCGTATTTATGGTCGTGGCAACGTGCGCAGCCGAGCGTGAGGGCCATAAAGGCTTGTCCCATCGTGCTCGTGCGATCCACCACATACTCCACCCGAAACTCCTCCTCGACGATGCCTCCCTCCATATTTTGAGGATGGATACGGTTGAAAGCCGTGGCGATCAGTTGGTCCTTTGTAGGATTGGGAAGCAAGTCTCCGGCGAGCTGATCTCGGATAAACTGGTCGTAGGGAAGATTCTTGTTGAATGCCCGAATCACCCAGTCCCGGTAAGGAGAAGCGTCGCGGAAGCGATCCACCGTGTAGCCATGCGTATCTGCATAGCGGGCAACGTCCATCCAGTGGAGGGCCATTTTTTCTCCATAGTGCACAGAGTTGAGCAGTCTGTCCACCTGTTTTTCATAGGCATTTGGGGACTTGTCGGCCAAGAAAGCATCCATTTCCGCCTCACTAGGAGGCAATCCGATGAGGTCGAGGCTTAGTCTTCGGAGCAGCGTTTCTTTGTCAGCTTCCGGTGAGGGTGAGATGCCTTCCGATTCCAGTTTGCTCAGCATAAACTGGTCGATGGGGTTTTTGGGCCAGGTCTTGTCTTTGACTTTTGGTACCTCGAGTTTTTCGGGAGTGATAAAGGCCCAGTGCTTTTTGTATTCGGCCCCGTCTTCAATCCACTTGATTAGGATGGCTTTTTCTTTTGGGCTTAGCGAAAGGTTAGATTCTTTGGAGGGCATTTGGTACTCCGGATCGGCTGAAATGATCCGGTGAAACACCTCGCTATTTCGGAGGCTTCCGGGTTTGATGGCTACTTTTCCCGGCGAATCCTTAAGTGAAGCAAAAGCAAATTCGGCGGTATGGAGGCTCAATCCTGCCTTTTGCGCAGCAAGGTCAGGTCCGTGACAGGCGAAGCATTTGTCTGATAGGATGGGTTTGACGTGGATATTGAAATCCAATGCTTCCGGCAATTCCTCATAAGCTATCTGAACATCTTCCGGAAGTTCGGGACTGCAGGAGGCGAGTATAAAAACAAGAAAAAGGAGGGGAAGAAATCTCAAAATCATTGGTAAGTCAATCTCCCTAAAAACTAAGGAAAAATCAGGTATTTACCTGCATGGGGTGTGGGGCTTGGTTAGGAAAATGTTTCTAAAAGGATCCATTTTTATGGGATCCATACCACTATTGGTGTTCATACCTCAGCAAAAAAAAGACGGTCAGATTTTTTCTGACCGTCTTAGAAAATAGGCTACTGTTGGTTTTGCTTTTGGGCTTTTACCATGTTTTTGACATCCTGTCGGAGTTTTTCAGCATCGTAAATTATCCCGTCTTTGATGGTGTATTTGACTCCGCCGACACGCTCGAGTTGATTGGTTTCATCATTCAATTTAAGGAATCCAGTTCCATAGAGGACTTTTAGGTTTTCGATTGGGTTTTCATCCACAATTACTAGATCTGCCAGCATTCCTGGACGGATTACGCCGTATTCAATGGGTTTTCCTTTTGGTCCAAAGATCGCTTCAGCAGCATGCATGGTGGCCCCGCGTATTACTTCCAAGGGATGGAAACCAGCCTCTTGGAGTAATTCCATCTCCTCGATGTAGCCAAATCCCCAAAGGTTGTAGATGAAGGAAGCATCATCGCTAACAGTGACTCGTCCGCCTGCATTTTTGTAATCGTTGAGAAAAGACATCCAGACTTTGTAGAAGTTTTTCCAAGCGGTCTCATCCCAAGTGGTCCAATTGTAGAAATAAGAACCGTGATTTTCCCGATTCGGTGTGTAAAATTCCCAAAGGGTGGGCAGGGTATATTCTTGATGCCATTCGGCATTGCGCTCTCTCATGAGGTCTCTTCCTGCCAGATAGGCGGTCATCGTGGGGTCCAGAATCAGTTTATGCTTCAAAAATTCATCGATCAGGTCTTGCCATGACTTACTTCCACGAGGGTGAATTTTATTCCATTGGTATGCCACCTGACTGAAGCGATGCTGCTCGTCATTGTAGTTGAATTCTGCAGGCCAATGCTGAATATCTTCATCTTTGTAGAGTGATTCAAAAAGTCCGTAGTAATGGGTCAATACATCCAATCCCATTCTTGCAGCGTCTCGGGCATTGGTTTGGGCGACCATAGGCTGGGCAATGTGGGCTACTGTTCCCATCTTGTTGGCATGGGCAGCATCGATGGCAGCTTGAAGTACGTCCGGCGGATGATTGAAAAATTTGATTCCTTCCACTCCTTGGGCAGCTGCCCACTGCACCCATTCCCTGGCTTTTTCAGGGGTGTGAACAGGTCCTCCTTTCCAGTTTTCCCCGGAACCCATGGTGTGAAAGGCGATGATTCGAGGCGCAACGATCTGATTGGCAGCACTTCGTTTTTTCTCACTTTGAGTCCAAGCGACATTTTCGGCAGGTACTCCCCGGATTGTGGTAATGCCATGCGCCAGCCATAGCTTGTAAGGATATTCTGCGTTGGGAGATTTTTTGGCTTCCCCCACATGTGCATGAAGATTGATCAATCCGGGCATGACATAGGACCCGTGCGCATCGATTTCTTTGGTGGCACCTTGAGGGCGATCTGAATCTTTGATAGGAACTTTGGGCATTCCCACTTGCCGGATTTCGATGATTTTATTTCCTTCGATCACGATGTCTGCGGGCCCAGCAGGCGGTGCACCTGTTCCGTCGATCACGATGGCGCCCCGGATGATGAGGCGTTGAAAAGGTCCTTCGCCCTCGTCTGCACGGCGATCGGGAGCCGGATTCAGTTTGATTTGGGAAAAGGAGGGAGGGATGGCCAACAGCAAGGCCAGGCAAAGGGTAAGGCTGTACTTCATAAGGTTGGGGCTAAGTGTCTTATAATAAAGCGAAAAATTCCTTCCTTATCAAATCATTGAAAGACAGATGGAAAGGTGAATTGCCCCACATGAAGTTTTATTCATTCAGGGATACAGAACTTTGCCTCTCTCGATTCACTTTCAGCTGGAGGACATCCGGGCGGGAATAGTGACCAACCGAGTCAAAGTTTTGTCGCTCTTCCAGTACACGGTTGAAGTCCAACGTTTGGATCAGCAGTCCTTCCGAATGAGCTACAGGTTCTAAGATCCATTTTCCGTCGGGTCCAGCGATGCAGCTGCCACCATCGGCGAGGACTTCGGGGCAATTTTCCAATATCACATCCAAATGAGGAGTGTTTGCTGGAAAGTCACTTCTCCGCATCAGACTCGAGACCGAAATCACATAGGATCGGGATTCCTGCGCGATCATTCGGGTGATGTTTTCAGTATTTCGTACCGCTCCCGGCCACACAGCAATGTGGAGATTTTCGCCTTGTCCATAGAGGGCAGTTCGGGCAAGTGGCATCCAGTTTTCCCAGCAGTTGAGGCCGCCTACCGTAAAGGCTTTGAGTGCATGAACCTGTAGTCCATGTCCGTCTCCTGGAGCCCAGGTGAGGCGCTCATCATAAGTAGGTTGCAGCTTACGATGAATGGATCGGATTTCTCCCTGAGGATTGATGTAGACTAAGGTGCAGTAGAGGCTATGTCCTCCTCGATCAGTAGGTCGCTCAATGATCCCGAGATAGATCGCCAGTTGGTGTTTTCTTGCCAATTCCTGAACTTCTTTCAGATCTCCTTTTTCGATCTGCACCGCTTGTCGGGCATAGTGTGCGTGGATTTCTTTTTGTATTCTATCGTCCCAGGCAGAGGCATGCGTGATGGACAGCCACCAAGGATAGCCTGGAAGAAGGCCTTCGCCAAACACGATGAGCTCGCAACCTGCATGAGCAGCTTCTAGGATAGAGGTTTTAATTTTTCCCAAAGTCGCCGCTTTGTCCAGCCAAACGGGAGAAATTTGGGCGAGGGCGACTTGAAGTGTGGAATTGGACATCGATCTGTGAATTGGAAATTCAATTTAAGGTAATTCTTCGGGTTGGAGGAAAATTCGATGTGGGGATCAGGACAAGGAGGAGCACTGAGCCTAATTGGGAATGCCGACCTTTTATAAATCTTTTTTAAAGGAATGATTTTAATCTTTTATAAGCCTGTACTTTTGGTTTGTAAGAGAAGCAATGAAAGTACTGTTCTTCGTTCGGGATATCAAGGCGGCGAGCGTCACCTTTATTCGAACTCAAATTAAGCTAGTTCAAAGCCTTCACGAGGTGTTGGTGATCACGATAGATCATCAGCATAGTTATGTGTTTGATAGCATTTCTTGCGTTGGGATTCCTTTTCAGTATAGCTATTGGACCAATAGACCCCTGAGGCGATTGGCGGAATGGGACTGGTATTACGGATTTTTTAATCCTCTTTTTGGAAAAAAGTTGCTTAAGGAGATCCGGGAATTTGGACCAGATGTCATCCATTGTCAGTTTGGTACGGATGCGACAATTTTTCTGGACCACTTTGCAAATCCTACTAAAATCCCGGTTTTTATCCAGTTTAGAGGGTATGATGCTTCCCATATGTATGGTAAAAAATCCTATCTGAGCAGATTGAAGCAGTTTTTTGCACGTCCTTGGATTCATCCGATCTATGTATCCCTCAATCAATACGAGCGTACCCTCGAGCTAAATCTCCAACCCGACAAGCGAAGAATACTTTATTCCTGCACAGATACAGATTTATTTACCTTTTCTCCGAGGATAAATTCTCCTGAAAAGGGAGAGTTTAAATTTTTACAGGTAGGCAGAATGGTGGAGGTAAAAGGGCATGAGTTTACTCTTTTGGCATTTCGTCAGGCGGTCTCATTTTTGGAGTCGGTTGGAAAAAAAGCCTCGCTTACCTTTGTTGGCGAAGGTCCTTTGCTGAGATTCCTTCAAGAAAAGTCCAGAGAACTTGGTTTGGAAGAGCAAGTTTATTTCACTCCAAGTGTGCCTCATGCAGAGGTGAGGGGCTTTTTATTGGAAACTGATTTTTTTCTTCATCCCAGTGTCACCACCGGTGATGGAAGAATTGAAGGATTGCCCAATGCCATTATGGAAGCTTTGGCTGTGGGAGTTCCTGTTATTGCCACAAAGCATTCGGGTATAGAAGAACTGATGTGTCCAGATGGAGCTTTGTTTTTGGTGGAAGAGTGGAACGTGGCAGAATATGCTGACACCATGATCCGATTGGTCGAAGGAAAGCTAGTATACAACCTGCTGCAAAGCAGAAGAATGATTGAGGAAAAATTCAGCACTAAACAGCATATCGCTAAGCTTTTGGACTTTTATGAAGAGGAGTTGACTTAATCGACTTATCAAATCCGGATGTTCTATTTGGATCGGCACCAGGCTGTGACGATCAATTAATCGAGCTGAAACGTTGCTCTTATCTGTCTCAGCGGCAGCAATAAAAAAAGCGGCTCCTAGGAAGCCGCCCTTTTTCAAACTAACTAAACCAACTTTAATGTTATTTAAACGCTTACCATATCCTCTTCTACGTCCACCAAGGCGACTGCCCCATGGATAGCGGTTTCGTCCAATTCCGAAATAAGAATTTTCAACTGACTCAATACGGTGGGATAAGCAAACGTATTCAGGGTTTGATACATCGATTTTTTAAATAGAGGGAACGTTTTTCGGATTGAACCCCCAAGCACAATTGCTTCTGGCGCCAATGAATATAGGATAACTTTAAGTAATTCTCCTAAATGGTGCCCAAACTCTTCAAACGCACGGATAGCTACGGGGTCACCCTGTAAGGCTTGCTTGGCTAGTGCCTTTGGGCGACTGTTATAAAAATTTTCAAAAAACTTTCCGCTGCAATAATATTCAAAATTTTGATCCAGATAGGGTGCACTGCACCATTCCCCTGCTGCAGAATTTACTCCTGAATAAAGCTGTCCATTGATCACTATTCCACCTCCTGTGCCGGTGCCGAGAGTGATGCCCACGAGGTTTTTGAATGGCCGGCCTACGCCGTATTTGTGTACACCGATGGCAAAGCAATTGGCGTCATTGTTGACAAAAACAGGTTTTCCAAAACGGAGAGTTAAAAACTTCTTGAGCTCTACGTGCTGGAATGAGGGGATATTTGCCAGTCCCAGGACCACACCCTCACGTGTGTCTACCAAGCCAGGTATACCAATGCCGATCCCTACATAGTCGTAGTGAGCATAGCTTTCAATAAATAACGCGATGGTCTCCAGGATATATTCCTGACTCTCCATGGCGGGTGTAGGGATACTGCGAATGTCTTCTAAATGTCCTTTGATCAGAACTCCTCCTTTGATGCCGGTGCCTCCGATATCCAATCCCAAAATGGCTTTTTCCATTCGCTCAGGTTTATTGTTAGGTTGATCTTTTTTTAACTAAAGAAAGCCGCCAGGTAATCCTAGCCGCTTTCTTGGTGATTTTTTGGGACTTTTTGCTGTCAAAGCATGCCTTCGATCGATTTCTCGAGTTCTCTAGCAGTGGCCAAAAATTCCTCCACATTCATGTCGCGGAAGAAAATCAGGCCGTGGCTGGCTCTTACCTTTGCTCTTTCGTGAAGGTAAAAGTAATTTTTACCAAGCAAAAGTTGAATATCATTTAGCTGCCCCACCCAGGTTCGCTTAGCTACTGTGCTGAACTTCCCATTGTGGGCATAGCTTGGGAATGAAGCATTAACTTGGCTGAGGTAGCAGTTGGCAAAGGAATCTTCCATTACAGACATGTCCCCGAGCGATACAGGTACAATGACATTGGCCTCATGAGGTTCAAATTTAAACCACACATTGCGATAGCCGATGATTCTCAATTTACTGGTATCGTATTCTTCTCCCCATTTTTTAACCGCTGCCGCTGTGGCTTGCAGCACTTTGTAATGGGTATCAGGTCCGGAACCTTCCGGGTCTAGGGTTAAGCTGATTTTTGTGGGTTTAACTTTTCTAAACATTTCCACGATTGGTTCCACATCACGGGTCTTGTCAGGTTGCTCCGTAAAAATGTCACCGGTATAGAATCCAAGCCTTAAATGGTGCACATTTTTTACTTGTACGCCAAAATGAGCCCATACCAGTTCTTCTTCAAACTCACGGATCATTCCTTTCAGTTTCTGGATTTTTGAAGGATTTTTTTCTCCGTCGTAAGAATTTCTCAAGATACTGATCACATCATTGATGGTTTCCCGAAGCTGGGTTTTGTTCTTGATTTCCCAAATAATCACCAAGGCTCTGATGACCCTATGGGAAAGTCCACGCTTGCGTGCATCGGCATTTTCGGATGCTACATTGGTGAGGTAGTGGTAAACGTCTTTGTCCGTCTTCAGGCTATACCCTACTTGAAAAAAGTCATCGTAATTCACCATTTGAATCTTTCCTTCATCGAGCAGCTTCTTTGTATGGAGCAAAGTTTCAATCACAAAGGTATTGGTGACCGCAGTGAACCCTGAGGTCAATACTGAGAAATGTGCTTCGTTGCTTGGGTCATGAAGCTGATTGGTAATGTGTGGTAAAATACCCAAGGAAATATCATCATGGTGAGGGCCGGTGTGCAGTAGAACTTCATTTTTCTCCTGCTCCAATCCTTTCGACAATTTGGCTTCAATACTCTTCATGACCTGATTGACCGTGTCTTCAGAGAGACCAGGGATCAATTTACAGTATTTGTCTGCTTTAAGGTCTTCGATTTTTAATCTATGACCGTACTTGTTAAGCTTTTTGCAAAGTTCAATAACCGAGCGCTCCGTCTTTTCAAATGTCCATTCTCCTTGCTGATAGTAGGCATCCATGGAGTCTGTCAGTTTCACTGCAGCACCCTTGGTCAAATAGAATCGACCGTTTTTCAGTTTTTGGAGTACAGTGGCGGGATAGACATTGTTCATCGGAGTTTCCAGGGAATCCTTCACAATTCCTGCTTTTGCTTCACCGGCAGCGATGATGATACCCACTGCATCAGGATTGTATACGATGGTGTCCAACCCGATAGTTATTACCAGTCGGTTGGCAGAAACCTCTATACCTCCCAAGTCACCGGCTGCAACAGCCTGTGTTTCAAAATTGGTTTCGGTAAGTCGTGTGACTGAGAATAAATGTGACCCTCTGGTATTGAAGGCAATGTGTCCATCAGGACCAATTCCTCCCAGGAAAAATCCGATACCTCCTTTGTCTCTGATGCGCTGCTCATAGTCTCCGCACCATTGATCAATCATGTAAATAGATTGCTGTTGAAGGCGCTCAAGCTCATTGATAGGATCCCTGAACCTCAGGGAAAGGTCTACCTTAAGGTCGGGAAAAATCTCACTGAAATGCTTGCCTTCAGCCAAAGGGATTTCGTCAGAGTTAATCAGAATGGCGTTTTCTTTGGAAAGACCGAATCCGTTGATATAGAACTTGTTGACGTAATCATAGAAGCTGTTGTGTTGCTTAGCCGAAATCGGATAAAACTCATCGATTTGCACAAAAGTCAAATCCTTCAGCACAGGTTTTTTGGTATTTCCCAACCCGTATTTCTCACGGATTTCTTTTCCTTTTTTGCTGTCCCAGTTTTCGAGTAAGTACTGAGTCCACTTGATGAAAAATTCAGGAGTTTTCCCTGTTGGCAAGCTGATCACTCCCTGAGGATTGGCTGCTGCCCACTCCAAAAACCGACAAGCAGTAAGCAGTCCCAATTTGGGAAAGTTGTCTACGGTGAGGTAAGGAATCAGGGTCGTGATTTTTTCTACTCCAGACTCGACCAAAAAGGCCTTTTCGACTTCGGAGAGCGGATACTTACTGAGCATACTGTGAGACAGTTTAGGTGTGGTAAGGGTTAAGTTTGTTTCTTGTTGAGTTTCCGTGTTTTTGAATCACAGGTCGCTTATCTAAAAAATAAACAACTGTAATTTCATAACAGGCAGTACTAAATTTCGAATAAGTGTCCTTTTTCTCGAATTTAATATCTTGAACAAAATTAAAAAACTTTATTTAATAAAAAACAACTTATATAAAAAATTTATAAAAGTATTTCTGAAAGACGGAAATTATAAGCTCCTGGTGAAGGAAATGCGGATTCGGGCTTGGAATTCTTCAATAACTTTGAAAATCTCCACAAGAGTCACCTGTTGCACTTTAGTTAGGTTTTTTATCTGGAGGAAATTTTTGGGTTTTTTCTTCTCTTTCAGCATCAAATTAGCTTGATTTTCCAGCCTCAGACTCATCAGGTACTCAAATGCGTGGGTAAGTTCTTTAACCTCCTTTTCGGTAAAAACTCCTCGGTCCTTTAATAATTTAAGGCGTTGGATGGTATTGGGTTCGGTCAGTTGGTGCTTCAGCGCATATACCCGTGCCAGATCCACAATCGGCCGCATGGTTTTCTTTAAGTTCAATTGTTGTTCTCCATCGATTTCTTCGGTTTTGATTTTTCGAAAGAAGGTAAGAGGAGGCTCATAGTGCAGCGCGTTATGACCCAGGTTGACAAAGAACCTTTCAGAAGCATTTTCCAGCAGGGTTCTCATATGGTCTCTCAGCTGTTCAAGCAATGGGTGTTCCCCGTAAATGGCTCTACAGTCAAAAAAAGTTGAATAACTCATCGTGGTCTCCTGCGAGGCATCGGAAGTCCATTGGTCATAGTTTCTCTTCCAATGCGAAAGTGAATGGGTCCACTTGGGATTCATCGCCATCAAATCTCCATCACAAAAGTCGATACCAATCTGATCCAATGCCGTGGAGACCCGAGTAGCAAATTCGAGAAAATAGGTTCTTACTTCTTCTCTGTGCTCGTTGGCTTTGTCTTCATAAATGATGGCATTATCCTGATCGGTTTTGAGAGTGAGTTCTCCTCTTCCTTCGCTTCCAAATACAATAAATACAAACTTAGCCGGAGCAGGACCTATTTCGACCAGTACTCTTTCTATCACCCGTTGTACAATTGTATCAGCCACTGTGGTGATCAGTTGGTTGATCAGGTGTGATTTCATCCCTGTATGGAGAAGGAGATGGATCAGTTGGGGCATCTGTTTCCATTTTTCCTGCAGTTCGCTGAAGTGGCGAGCTTCTTTCACAGATTGGATGAAAAGAAAAGGCCCCTGACTTTGCTCGGTAAGGATCTTGGTCCGGCTGATCCATCCTTGGAAGCCTTTTTCGCCCTTGACTAAGAGATACCTGGCTTTGGATTGAAACATCAGGATTAGTGCTTCGACCAGGGTGGCTTCGGGAGAAATACTGACCAAATCCCGGGAGAAAATCTTGGTAACAGGATCCATTGGAGAGCGGCCAATTGCTAATACGCTATCCCTGAGAATTAAGTCTGTTATGTATCCTTCGATGTGGTCGGTTGATTCACCAATAAACAAACAGCTGACTTGTTCGGTGGCCATTTTTTGAGCGCACGCGACAATAGGAGTATCAGGTGAGGCTAATCTAATCCGCCTAACCAATAGATCTTGGATTCTTTTGGAGTAAAACTGATCGGTAGTAAGGCTGTCTGAAATTTGCATTGATGGAAGTTATAAAAGTCCTCTGGCAAAATCAGGGAAAAATAAAAACCGCTCCAAATTTTTGATCTGAAGCGGTTCTCTTTTTGGGAAAGGATTTTGATAATTTAATCTCAAAATCTCTCTATGACTTACTCTCTTTTTTAAGCCGTTACACCCAAGGCTTTCGCCATGGTAGCACCGATTTCGGCAGGAGATTCAACGACATGGATGCCGTTTTCTCTCATGATTCTCATTTTTGCAGCTGCTGTATCGTCCGCACCACCGATGATCGCTCCTGCGTGACCCATTCTACGGCCTGGAGGTGCAGTCTGACCAGCGATGAATCCAACCACAGGCTTTTTGTTGCCATTTTCACGGATCCACTTGGCAGCTTCTGCTTCGTAGTTTCCTCCGATTTCACCGATCATCACGATCGCATCAGTCTCAGGATCATTCATCAGCATTTCCACAGCCTGCTTGGTAGAGGTTCCGATGATCGGATCTCCACCGATACCGATTGCTGTAGATACACCAAGACCTGCTTTTGCTACTTGGTCAGCGGCTTCATAAGTCAAAGTTCCAGACTTGGAAACAATTCCAATTCTGCCTGATTTGAAGACAAAGCCTGGCATGATGCCTACCTTGGCTTCTCCTGGAGTGATTACGCCTGGACAGTTTGGACCGATCAATACACAACCTCTCTCCTTGATGTAAGGCTTAGCTTTCATCATATCCGCTACCGGAATGCCTTCTGTAATCGCGATGATTACTTTGATACCTGCATCAGCTGCTTCCATGATCGCGTCAGCTGCAAAAGCCGGTGGCACGAAAATGATGGATGTATCCGCACCAGTCTTCTGAACGGCCTCCTCCACTGAATTAAACACGGGTCTTTCCAAATGAGAGCTTCCTCCTTTTCCCGGAGTCACACCGCCTACGACGTTGGTGCCATACTCGATCATCTGCTGTGCGTGAAACGAACCTTCAGATCCGGTAAATCCTTGGACGATTACCTTAGAATTTTTATTGACTAGTACACTCATGATGCGCTTGTTAAAGTTTGGCACAAAAATAAAAGAAACCATCCGCTGTCAAAAGAAAAGGACAACAATCTCAAGGGAATTTGGTGAGCGGAATCTTTTCCTATTTTTATCCCATGCTTAAGAGAATCAACCCGGTAATCCTTCTTTGTTTCGGCTTTATTTTTTCTTTTGCTTCCGTTTTTGCCCAAACTTTCAAATTCAATACCCAGCCGAAGGGAGTTCGCCTTCCTGTCCAAAATATCCTCCAAATCGAACAGGATACCCTAGGGCAGATCTGGTTTTCCACCACTAGAGGTGTGGTCTACTCTGATGGTATTCAGACGATTGAGCTCCCTGATACCTTGGTCAGAAAGTTTGTTTATCAGATATCTATACTCAAAGATGAAGACGGAGTCATCTGGCTTTACAATGCGAGTGGGGTGCCTTCAGTTTTTGAAGGAGTAAAGACAGGTTGGAAAGAGGAATATTTCGAAGAAGATCTGAAAGCAAATTTTTCCAGCAAGATCACTTTCCACTCTTTGGGAAAGAAGAAGGAGAAATATTTTTTCCTTGATACTGGGGCAGACCTCTTATTTTGGAAAAACGGTGAGCAGGTAAAGCATCGAGTCGAGCGAGACAATTCAGTGACGGGTCTACTCTTGTCTACTGTAGATCTTCATGGAAAAACGCTGCTCATTTTTCAAAAAGGAGTATTTCTGCTCAATGGATTCAACCTTGAACCCTATCAATTCAGGGGTATACCACTTCCATCTCTACCTGTATTGGTAAAGAAATCCGAGTCTGGCACCTATTATTTTCTGGGGCCAAATTACCTTGCAAAGGGACTTGGGGCTGAATTTCCAACCGAAATCGTAGATCAGGGTTTTTCCACCTCAGATGTAGTGCTTACTCCTTACTTTTCATTGGATTTTTATGGAGAGCATGTTTTTTATCATTACAATTCGCACTTCAGGCGATACCATCCCTCATCGAATCAGCCTATTCAGGCTAACCTCTCTTTTCTTTTCAGGACCAATTACATTCAGACCCTCTTCGTGGATCGAGAAGGAATCCTTTGGCTGGGTTCCGCGAGAGGATTGGCAAATACGAATAATCAGCTTTTTCAAAACACAGGAAGTGAGTCCACACGTTTTCTGGCAGAAGAGTTTGCTGCAATCATGGAGTTCAGCCCCGGTAACTTTATTCTGGGATTCAACAACGGGATTCAGCTGATGGAGAATGGAGCGGTACGGACCCTCTACAAAGACACCAATCCGCCCGGTTCACCGAATCGTAGAATTGTTAATTTTTCCAGAGATGCTTCGGGCGCTATTTGGTTTGCCGCCAATTGGGCAGGAATAGGAAAGTATGATCCCAAATCCAAAGCGCTCAACTTTTTTGCTCCTCCAAAAGGATTCAATGTTTCCTCTGTCGAAGTGGACGGGGACAGTCTGCTCATCACCGGTCCTGAAAGGATTTTTCATGCTTCTTTGAAAAATCCGCAGGCCGGGAAGTATGGCAAAGAACTGACTTCTGAGATCACAGGCCTTTTGGATATACCTGAGATTTACTTCAGAAAAGCAGCAAGGCTGAAAAATGGTAAAATTATCGTGATCCGGGCTAGCAGGCTGGAAAACCAATATCCGATCGTATCTACTGAGAAGTATTTTTTGGCGGAGGGTTATACCTTTCTTGAAAGGGAGGGAGGAGGAATTCTCTTGGGGACAGAGTATGGTCTGAAAATCTACCGAGAGGGCTATGTAGGTTACTATATCCATGCAGGAAAGGCAGTGACCAATCCTGTTTATGCCCTGTTGAATGACGAGGAAGGAAGACTGTGGGCGGGCACAGATAATGGGGTTTTTGTTCTGGCAAAGGATCATCTTCTCCACTACAATGAATCCAATGGACTTGTAGGAGATGAAATCAATCGTGGAGCATTGATTAGGACTCAAGATGGAAGAATCTACATCGGGACACAAAAGGGCCTTTCTATCTATTCACCTGAGGAGAAGGTTACGGCCTTTGGGGCACCGAAAGCGGTCATCCGATCGGCCAAACTGGGAGGTGAGGTGGCAGTTTCGGAAGAAAATATCTCAGTGAGTTTTTCCCAAAACTCCCTTCAAATCGAGTTTATCACCCCTGGATTCGACGAGTCCCGAGAGCTTTGGATTCATTACAGATTAGTCAATCAGGAAGATGAACCTTGGCAAATCATCAAAGACCCTAGAAACAGTCAGCTCTTTTTCAGCAACCTGCCTTTCGGGAGGTATCATTTTGAACTGAAAGCGTCCTATAATGGGGAGGAGTTCTCTGAAGTGGTAAAGACTCCTACATTTGAGATTCTAGCGCCTTTCTACTTTCGGCCCTCCTTTTTGATTTTCGCCGTGTTGGTCCTGATCGGAATTGGATTTTTGGTTGGTCAGTGGATTCGTCAGCTCCAGAAGCTTGGCTTGCTACAAACTGCCGTGGCAAAAGAAAGTAAGAGTAAAATTTTGGCTGAAAAACAATTTAAAAACGTGTGGTCAAGCTCGCAAGATGGCATGATCATGAGTTTGGGAGGAAAAGTCATTCTTACAGTCAATCCTGCTTTTGCCAGACTGATCGGGACTTCCGTGCTGGCATTGGAAAACAAACCTATTGCCGACCTTTTCGCTGACCCGGATACCAACCTTCACCACATTTCCGAATTAATAAATACCCTGAAGAATTTGCCGGGAAGGGGCATCACCCTGGAAACTTCAGTAGCTTGGAAAACAGGCACCTTGGACATGGAGATGTATACTGTATTACTGGAGGAGGATTTTAATGGGGAAGCGTTGATCCTTTCTGTATTCAAGGATTTGACGGCTCAAAAAGCGGTGGAAAACCGATTAAAAGAGGCGAAGGAAAAAGCAGAAGAGGCGAATCGCTTCAAGTCCAGTCTACTCTCCAATCTCAGTCATGAAATCCGGACTCCTCTAAACGGGATCATTGGCGGCACCGAACATGTCATGATGACCAGAAGTACGGATCCCGAGCTGATGGATCAACTCGACATCATCCTTCAAAGCGGAGAGAGGCTACTCGAAACCATCAATTCCCTCTTGGATTTAGCCAAAATCGAGGCTAACAAAATGCCAATCAATTACGCCGAAACCTGGGTTTATGCTTTTTTTAGCTTGGTCTTGCGGCCCATGGAAGCCTTGGCGGATAGGAAAGGACTCCGTCTGAACCTTAGTTTTCAGGGAGAAGATTTTTTGGCTCAGGTGGATAGGAGATTTTTGGAAATGATCCTGAATAACCTGACCAGCAATGCTATCAAATATTCAGAAGAAGGAGAAATCTTGGTCGAAGTCTACCCAGAAGGGGAATTGCTTGTCATGCAGGTTACCGACTCAGGAGTAGGGATGACAGAGGAGTTTCAGGAAAAAATGTTTGATCCTTTTGAGCAGGAGAGCCAAGGCCATGAGCGGCTCTTTGAAGGGACTGGTTTGGGTCTGAATATCACCAAAAATCTGGTTATCCTGCTTGGAGGAGAAATTCAGGTTTGGAGTGCCAAAAATCAAGGAACTCGCGTCAGGGTAGAAATTCCTTTGCCCCAACTCTAATTTTTGTATTTTCAGCTCGAAAATATCACCAACCCCCATTTGCCCCATGTTTACATTGAGAATCCTCATCGTAGAAGATGATTCTGTTTCGGCCTTGCTTCTTCAGCGGGCACTGGAAAAAAACGCCCATCAAATCATAGGAATCGCTGATACCGGTGAAAAAGCACTCGACCTATTGGATGAGCATGGTGCAGATATCGTCATGATGGATATCAATCTGGCTGGGGAACTGGACGGGATCAAAACCACAGAGATCATCAATGAAAAATTTGATATTCCCGTGGTCTACCTGAGTGCATCCTCCGATGCAGAGACACTCAATAAGGTCGTGGGCACCAATCCAAGTGCCTATGTGATCAAGCCGTTTAATATCCGTGAACTCAACATGGTCATTGAACTGGCCATTTTCAAAGACAGAAAGGAAAAAGAGCTCCAAAAACTCAATAATGAACTTGAGGAAAAAGTAAAACAGCGAACCTCAGAGCTTTTTGAAGCCAATAAGGAACTAACCAAGGCCCTTGAAAAAGAGCGTGAGATCAATGAATTGAAATCGAGAATTGTACTCAATGTGTCTCATGGCTTCAAAACTCCGCTCACTTCTATTTTGAGCTCTGCTCAGCTACTTCAGATCTATGCCGAGAAAGAACATCCGCTCAAGCAAAAAATCGGAAAGCACGCTTCAAAAATCGAACACTCGGTCAGAGCCTTGAACAACCTGTTGACTAGTGTTTTGTTCTTTGGAAAGGCGGATGAAAACAAAATGGAATATAAGCCTAAGAAGGTGTTTATGGCCACTTTTGTCAAAGATCTCCTAGATAACGTCAAAGCAGGAATTGAAAATGACGTGACCATCAAATCGGAAGTGGTGAACTTGCCAAAGACAGTTACCACAGACCCAGATCTTCTGTATCAAATCCTTGAAAACCTCCTTTCCAATGCTGTAAAGTACTCGAAAGACGGTAAGGAGGTAGATTTTAAGCTTTCCATGGAGAATAACAGACTTGTCGCTACGGTGAGTGATAAGGGAATCGGCATTCCAAAAGCAGAACAAGGAAAACTATTTGACCGGTTTTTTCGTGGGGGGAATGTCGGAATCGTGGAAGGTACAGGCTTAGGTCTTTCGATTGTCAAAAAATGCATTGAAGTGCTAGAAGGTGAGATTTCTTTCGAAAGCGAAGCAGGTAAAGGTACCACCTTTCAGGTGTCTGTTCCGGTAAGTTAATTATGCGTTTTCAAACACAATCCTTACGATTTGCCCATCCCGGGCAGCCCATGCTGGAGTTTCCTGATATCAACCTGAGCTCAGGGGACTCTTTGCTTATCCTCGGAAAATCAGGCAGTGGAAAAACCACCTTGCTCAATCTGCTTTCCGGCTTGCTCAAACCTGCTTCAGGAAAAGTGGTGCTCGATGAGGTTTTGATTTCGGAGCTTGATGGTCAGAAGCTGGACCTGTTTCGGGGTCAGCATATTGGGATTGTATTTCAAAAACCCCATCTAATCGCAGCACTAAATGTGAAGCAAAATCTTGAGCTTGCTCATTTTTTTGGCAAAAAACAAGGACAGAATCTGGATCAACTGCTCAAAGACTTGGGCATAGATAAGAAGGCAAAATCTGCAGTGATGACACTCAGTGAAGGAGAGGCCCAGCGGGTTTCCATCGCCAGAGCTCTGGCTAATTCGCCCAAACTGATAGTGGCAGACGAACCAACTTCCAGTCTGGATGATGAGAATTCCGAAAAAGTCATCACGTTACTCAAGGCCCAAGCCTCTAAAATTGGCGCAGCGCTGATTATTGTAACTCACGACCAGCGTGTGAAAGCCCATATTTCTCAATTTATAGAAGTGAAGGCCTCATGAATCTTTTAAAAATAAGTTGGAAATACCTCACGTTTAGACCGCTGTCAACCGGCTTGAATATTTTCCTGTTGGCATTGGGTTTGGCCATTATTACGGTTTTACTTCTGATTCAGGACCAGTTTGAGAAGAAAATGAACCAAGATGCAGCGGGAATTGACTTGGTAGTAGGAGCCAAAGGCAGTCCACTGCAATTGATCCTGTCTTCTGTTTACCACATCGATTTCCCTACGGGTAATATCAAGATGGAAGAGGCCAAGCGACTATCTTCCAATCGCCTGGTCAAGAAAGTTATTCCTTTGGCACTCGGCGACAACGTCCAAGGTTTCCGAATCGTGGGCACCAATCACGATTACCTCTCCCTTTATGAGGTGGAGTTTGAGCAGGGAAAAGCTTGGGAAGAGCCTTTTCAGGTGGTCATAGGTGCAGAAATTGCCCAAAAGCTTAATCTCAAACTCGGAGATGAATTTATAGGCAGTCATGGCATCAGTGTAGGTAGTCATGATCATGATCAGCACAATTTTGTAGTGAGTGGGATTTTGGTCCCAAAGGGGAATGTGGTGGATCGATTGGTACTGACTAGCATAGAATCTGTTTGGTATACCCATGATGAAGAGGGATCTGAGGAATCTGAAACTCCGGTAGATTCACTTTCGGTAGATTCAGGAGAAATCGAGCATGAAGCGGATCATCATGCCAAATTTCATCAACCTGTGGCCACAACGGGCTTTCCCCTCACCGATGAAGAAAGAGAAGTGACTACCCTTTTGCTCCAGTTCCGTAATCCCATGGCGGCCATTCAGTTGCCAAGAATGATCAATTCCGGCACTTCGATGCAGGCAGCCTCTCCCTCTTTTGAAATGTCGAGATTGTTCGAATTGCTTGGAATAGGAATCAGCCTTCTTCAAGGTTTAGCGGTGGTGTTGATTGTGATCGCAGGTTTGGGGATTTTTATCGCACTTTACAATTCACTCAAGGAGCGAAAATATGACTTGGCTATCCTTAGAGCTCTCGGAGCATCACGCATCCAGCTGGTGATCCTTGTTTTCTTGGAGGGTATCCTCCTCACTTTTTTTGGAGCTTTGATTGGAATTATCCTTGGGCACTCCTTTCTGGCTTTACTAGTCAGTCAAAGCGAACAAACCGTAGTATCAGCTCTCAATCCTTGGATTTTTCTTTCACAAGAACTTTGGGTCGTGGGTTATGCGTTAGCAGTTGGATTGATTGCGTCATTGATTCCTGCTTGGTCAGCTTATCAAACAAGTATTGCAAAGCAATTGACAAAGGCTTAATTAGCGTCAAAATTTAAATAGCAGATGAAATCGAGCATGACTAAAAAGTCACATACTAGAATGATTATAAGATTTGCGAGATTCCATGTGGCCTTAAGAAATCAAATTATAATTACATGAAAAAGTGGATTGTGTTGCCGGTCTTGGTCTTTTTGGGAGTATTGATTTCTCAGGAAGTAAGGGCACAAGGTGTTTGGAAAAGTCTATCGGAAGTATCCTATAAAATCAGCAAGGATAATTTTGGAGAGTTGTATGTGCCGGTTTTTTCAGACAATATCAAAAAATTGGAAGGCAAAGTGGTGGAGGCTGATGGCTATATCATTCCGTTTGAAGGAATGTTTAAGCCTACTCATATTATCCTTTCCAGTCTTCCTTTGGCAGAATGTTTCTTTT
Source organism: Algoriphagus aquatilis (assembly GCF_042657405.1). NCBI lineage: Bacteria > Pseudomonadati > Bacteroidota > Cytophagia > Cytophagales > Cyclobacteriaceae > Algoriphagus > Algoriphagus aquatilis. The sequence continues at coordinate 119,133 of NZ_JBHSKS010000007.1, read as the reverse complement.
GCGGCTCTGGGGGTCCTGAGACTGTCATGGAAGTGATGCTGACCAGTCCCATTAAGTACACCTCCAAGAGAGTCAAGGTCAAAGGAAAACTGACGCTCAATGCCAATGATCCAGAGAAACTGATGTATATCCTCAAAGATGCCCAGCTGATACGCCAATAAAAAAAGCTCCGAAAGGAGCTTTTTTTATGTTCAAGAGATAGTTTTCTTTTCGAGAACTCTGAATTTTTCGAGTAAATCCAAGGTGATTTTGCCTGATTTTCCATTGCCGATTTTTCGGTCATCCAGCTGTGTCACCGGTAGCAGGACTTTGGTGGTACTGGAGATAAATGCCTCATCGGCTTCCCAGACTTCTTCCAATCTAATTGGTCGGATGATTACTTGGTCAGCTACTTGGATGAGGTGCTTCCGGGTAATACCGTGAAGGATATGCTGATCAGGCGTATGAATTGTCCCGTCTTTCACCATGAAAAAATTACTTCGGGAGCTCTCACTCACCAGACCATTCCAATGGTAGAGCACATCTTCGGCCCCCAATCTTTTCCAGTTGACACTATGCCATACCGGAAGGGTGTAATTGGTAGTTTTGATATCTGCAATGGCCCTGACATGCTCCAGCGTGAGCAATTTGATGCCGTTTTGATATTTTTCTTCTGAAGGGAACATCAGTGACTCGGCATACATAAAAAGCTTGCCTGTCGCAGGGGAAAAATGGTTTTCAGAAACACCTCCACTGAGTACCATTCGGATTCCGCCTTGCTGAAGATCATTTTTCTCGATTACTGCTGCGATAATTTGACGTAATTCTTCTCGGGAATATTCCAGCGGTAAATAAGTCTTTTCTGCCGAAGCAATGAACCTATCCAGGTAATGTTCCAGAAAGAGAGGCTGGTAATTCACGGTGCGGAAAAAGTCGAAAATCCCGTATCCTCTGATTAGTCCCAGGTCAGTGGGGTGAATTGTTGCGGTTTCGGTTGGGATAATTTTCCCGTCAGCAAAGCAGAATGGTTTCATAAACTCGAGAGGTAAGCCTCAAAATTAACCAATGAAACTCAGAATGTCATCTCATATAAAAATCAGATAATTTTTATCTTAACCGAGAATAAATTGCATCTTAGAAACATTAACTAACGAGATTATGAAGTTTATTCCTTTTTACTTGATTTTTACTCTATTGATTTTTGTCCAAGCTTGTGGAAATAAGCAAGTGGAGGAAAATAAAACCCAAAGGGAACAGGTCATCGCTGTCCATGATGAGGTAATGCCCAAAATGGGCCAACTCAAATCCTTGGAAAAAGCAGCCCTTCAAAAAGCTGAGGAACTTCAAAACTCTGAGACTCCGGATCAGGCCAAAATCGACGAACTCAAAAATCTTGCCTCTCAACTCAACTTAGCCTATGAGGGGATGTTTGTGTGGATGAGACAATACAATACCGAAGATGGTGAGAAAACTCCCGAAGAAGTAAAAGTTTATCTCGACGAGCAGCTGGTCTTGGTGTCAAAGGTAAACGAAGACATCAAAGCGGCTTTGGCCAAGGCTGAGGTCCTGCTCAAAGATTGAATTGGCCTTAAAGTCCATCAGGCGCTTTTTTTAAATAATCTTCTACCTCGGAGGCAGAGATCACACCTTCATTCAACCCCCAAATATTATACAGGTAGGTAGAAATCTGCGCGATTTCCAAAGGTTTCAACTGAGGATTGGCAGGCATGGCTTGATTGTAGGTTTCTCCATTCACTACAATTTGGCCTTGTTGCCCATTTCGCATGATCCAGATTGAGCGATGAACACTCGCCTTGAAGTAATCCGAATTTCTCAATGGTGGGATTAATTTTCCGAGACCTCGCCCGTCTGGCTGATGGCAATTTCCACAGTAGTTTTCGTACAGCCGCTTACCATTGACTGCAAACTTCATCACTTCAGGGTCTGAGATCTGAGCCAAGGTGTTTTCTTCCGAACTCGCCTTGGGGCTGCATGCACCCAGGAATGTTAAAAGAAAAAGTAGGATTCCCAGTCTCATCACGGAGTCAGTATTTTTGGAATGTCATTGATCAAACGGTCCACCTGATCTGATTTGGTCCCATCATACACTCCACGGATACGGCCTTGCTGATCGATCAGTAAAAAGGCACCGCTATGCAAAAATCCTCCTGGCTCCATCTGATCCGCCATAGCCGTAGTCAGGTAGCTGGTTTGACCCATTTCAAAGATTTTCTCCTGATCTCCTGTCAGGAAATTCCAGGTTGAGGCATCTGTGATTCCCAGTTTTTCTGCATAATCCTTCAATACTTCCTGTGTATCATGAGTAGGATCTATCGAATGGCTCAGAATCTTAAAATCGGGATCTCCTTTGAATTTTTCATGAACTCGCAGCATCTCCTTTTTCATTACAGGACAGATGGTGGGACAGGTCGTGAAAAAGAAGTCAGCTACATAGACTTTTCCAGCTACATCAGCCTTGCTGATGGTGTCACCTACTTGATTGACAAATGAAAATTGGGCAATGGTATGATAAACCGTGTCCTGATTTTCATCCAAATATCGTTCCCCTAGGATAGGCAGCTCCAGATTGGAGGCTGCATTTTCTCCGGCTGGCTTGCAGGCCGCTGCCCAGATGAGTAGTAGTCCAAAGAGTAGTCCGGTAGTTTTCATGTTTTGGTTGATTTTGGATGAAGTGAAATTTCAGGTTGCTAAACGATCGTTTTTTTATTCCCTGCACTCCGAATTTCACTCACCTTTTTTAAGTCTATAATTCTTATAAAGCTTGATTCCCAGCATCAGCAATACTGCCAATCCAATCAATCCGGCAATTCCCCAAGCCATGCTTACGGTACTTTTTAAGACGATCAGGAATACTATAGCAAAAAGCAAAATCGTCGACACTTCGTTCCAAAGTCTCAGTTTGGTAGAGTTCCATCTTGCTTTTCCCTGTTGCAATTCTTTAAAAAGGACATGAGAAAATCCATGATAGAGGTAAAGCAAAAAGACAAAACCCAATTTGGCATGCATAAAACCCAACTGCATGTATCCCCATCGGTAGTAGAGTACCCATGCTCCAAAAATCAGAGTCAAGATCGCTGAAGGCCAAGTGATGATGTACCAAAGCCGACTGGCCATGAGGTCAAGTTGCGGCTTCAGAATATTGCGCTCAGCCTCCGGTTTTTCCAAAGCTTCCGTCTGGTAGATGAACAATCTCACGATGTAAAACAGTCCTGCAAACCAAGTGACTACGAAAATGATATGAAGTGCTTTGACGTACTCGAAACCCATTGTCAGAATTTTGGGCTAAATTAAGGGCTAAACCCCATAAACCCGCTAAAGTTTTTGAAAAGGAATAAGGTCATTCTCTATTTGATAGGAATTGTAGTGGGCATCGTCCTCTATCAGATCATCAGTGCCAGTTTTGCTCAGCCCGGCATGGAGCAGTGGGAAGGCAAATATGAAGAAATCGGCTACTACCGAAACGAAAACAATACCGGTCCGGTGGTGAGAGTCCTGGCAGTAAAGGTTTTGGATCAGGATGAAAGATGGATGAAGGCCTTCGCTGATTCACAGCCACACTCCAAATACGGCCGAACTCATGTGTTTTTCTTCTCTGAAGACCTATCCGGTAAAATCGAACTCAATCCAAAAGCCCCCTTCTTTCCGGAAGAGTTTCGGCCATTTTTGCTCGCAGAATTTGAAAAAACGCCCATGGGAGAAAGTCGGTTTTTGTATTTGAATCCATGAAAAAGAGACTAAGCCTTGAAGAATACGCAGCCGGAATTCGATCAGGCAACCGGGTGGTGCTAAGTCAAGCCATCACCTTGGTTGAAAGTGCCCTGGAGGCAGATCAGGCTTTAGCTTCTCAATTGGTTCAGGCAGTGTTGCCTCACACAGGTCAGTCCATTCGAATAGGCATCACAGGTGTGCCCGGAGTGGGAAAGAGTACGTTTATCGAGGCTTTTGGAAAAATGCTTTTGGACCTCGGGAAAAAAGTTGCAGTCCTGGCAGTAGACCCAAGCAGTCAATTGACTAAAGGAAGTATTCTGGGTGACAAGACAAGAATGGAGGATTTAGCTTTGGACAAGCGGGCATATATCCGGCCAAGTCCATCTGGTACTACCTTAGGGGGTGTCAGTGGCAAAACAAGGGAAGCCATGCTTCTTTGTGAAGCAGCTGGGTTTGATGTGATTTTGATCGAGACGGTAGGGGTGGGCCAAAGCGAAACTGCCGTAAAAAATATGGTGGATTTTTTCTTGCTGCTCATGCTCTCCGGTGCAGGCGATGAACTGCAGGGGATCAAAAAAGGAATTATGGAAATGGCAGATATGCTCGTTATTCACAAAGCTGACGGGGATAATCTTGAGGCTGCTCAAAAAGCAAAATCCAACTACCAAAATGCCCTTCATCTGTTTCAGGAAAACCTTAAAAACTGGTCTCCCAAGGTGGTATTAGCCTCATCAGTGTCGGGATTAGGATTGAATCAGATTTGGTCTTTGGTACTCGATTATGAAGAAAAGGTAAAATTCTCGGGATTTTGGGAGGCCATTCGGTCCGAACAGAGACTTGATTGGCTGGAGGATCAAGTTCAGGAATTGTTAGGAAGGGCATTTCTGAAGAATGCGCAGGTTCAGCAACTTTTGCGAGAAGAAAAGCCTAAAGTAAAATCAGGGGAACTTCACCCTGGAGTGCTTGCCCATCGATTGATGGATTTATTTTTGAATTGATTTCGCTGTATCATGAAATGCCCATGAGAAAATGCTTCTCACACAACTTGTCCCGAACTGGTTTCGGGAGGGGAATGATTATCCATGGCATTCCATGTGGCCTTTTATAATCAAATTATAAACACATGAAATCGAGCATGACTAAAAAGTTACACACTGGGATGATTATAAGTTTTGCGAGATTCCATGTGGCCTTTTAAAATCAAATTATAATCACATGAAATCGAGCATGACTAAAAAGTCACACACTGGGATGATTATAAGTTTTGCGAGATTCCATGTGGCCTTTTAAAATCAAATTATAATCACATGAAATGGATGTTAAGCGTGCTGGTCGTTGTTGCCTTTGGCTGTAAGGGAGTTACTCAATCTGAAAATTATGCCGAAGAAAAACTGACTTTTGGTCTTGACTCCTTGGTCCAGGAAACTTGTGTAGGTGAGGAATGCGCACGCTTAAGACTGATTTGGCCTGTGGCAAAGGGAGATCCCCATGCGGCACAGATTAATGAAGTGATTCAAGGTCAACTCTTGGGTTTTTCGCAAATAGGGGAGGATCCTGGAACCACTCTCGACTCTGCGGCCAATGATTTTTTCAGATCCTTCAAAGCATTCAAAAAAGAGTTTCCACAAAGCTTTGGTTCTTGGGAAATCGAAGTCAAAGGCAAACTTTCCTATGAATCTGATCGTGCGATTTCTATTTTTTTCGAACAGTATAATTACTTAGGTGGGGCTCATCCTAACAGTACGGTGGCTTTTTTGAATTTTGAAAAAAAATCGGGAAAATCCCTCAGTCCAGATCAATTAGTACTGGATCAGGCCAAGGTGACTCAACTTGCCGAACAAAAGTTTCGGCTTTTTCATGAGGTGCCGGAAGGGGTAAATTTGGTAGACGATGGTCGGTTTTTTCTGCCCGAAACAGGTTTTTTCTTGGCCAATGCCATGGGATTTAAGGATGGTAAATTTTGGATAATCTACGTTCCCTATGAGATTGGACCTTATGTCCTAGGTTATACCGAGATTGAATTTACCCAAGAGGAATTGGGTGATGCGGTAGCGTGGTGAGTTTATTTTTTAGGTTTGTTTTTCGGATTCTTACTGGTATGGAATACAGAATAGACAATGATTCTTTCTTGCAACACTTCAAATATTGTCTGGTAGGGGAATTTTGAAAGTAGTGCTTCTCTAAAAGGAGTCCTCTTTTCTGGGTATTTCAATGGATTTTCCAAAATGGTTTGGAATCGTTCTTCAAGATTTTCTAAAAAATAGATGCCCAAACCGGATTCTCTGGATTCATAAAAAGTAAATGCTTCCTTTATCTCAAATTTCGCTTCTTCTGTTATTTCAAGTTGAAAAAAGCATTTGGCTTATTTCTTTAGAAGCTCATTTTTAACTTCTTCCCAAGAAAAGAGCTTGGTATTATTAGTTAATGCATTTTCTCTTCTCTTCATTAATTCCGAATACAATTCATCAGAAATTGAAGACGCAGAAGGCCTTTGATCTAGCACAGATTTAATTTCCAATAGAATTTGCTCTTCCGAGACTTGAAGCAATTTTTCAATAAGCTCGAGTTTCAATTCATTTTCCATGATTGGTATCATTTTACTTAAGTTACACGAATTGCAATCAAATTAGGAAATCAATGTTTCACTTTTTCAATTTCAAGTGATTAGTGAAAATCTGAGCAATAAAGTTTTTAATTCAAATTTGAAATCAATAAGACCTCATCTTAAACTTTTTCTTCAGCTCATTGACCGCATTGCGGAAGTTGGCGTCGGTGTCAATCATGTCATTCACGGTCTGCACAGCATGGATTACCGTGCTGTGATCACGTCCGCCAAAATGGTATCCGATCGATTTGAGAGAATGCTGAGTGAATTCTTTTGAAAAATACATGGCTAACTGACGGGCAATCACAATCTCCTTTTTCCGGGTCTTTGCCTTCAATTCATCTGCATGGATGCCGTAATATTCAGACACTGACTTTTGGATAAAATCAATCCCAACCTCAGTTTCGATGTCCTTAATAAAGTTTTTGATCACCGTCTTAGCAAGTTCCAGGCTGATTTCCACCCGATTGAGGGATGCATGGGCGATAAGCGAAATCAGGATGCCTTCCAGCTCACGGACATTGGTATCTACGGAATAGGCCAAGTACTCCACCACGTCGTCTGGAATGAAAATACCCTCCGATTCCATTTTTCTGCGAATGATTGCCACACGGGTTTCGAAGTCCGGCATCTGCAAATCCGCAGTCAATCCCCACTTGAATCTCGAAAGCAGTCGTTCTTCCAATCCCTTCAAATCTCTTGGAGGGCAATCGGAAGTCATGATGATCTGCTTTTTATTTTGGTGCAGGTGATTGAAAATGTGGAAAAACATCTCTTGAGTCCGGTCTTTACCTGCCAAAAACTGAATGTCATCGATGATCAGGACATCCACTTGCATGTAAAAATTGGTGAAGCTTTTCACGTTGCCATCCTTGATGGAATCCATGAATTGGTTCACAAACTTTTCTGAGGACACGTACAAGACAAACTTGTCTTCAGGGCCATTTTTGATTTCGTTACCTATGGCTTGCACCAGGTGAGTCTTACCAAGTCCAACACCTCCATAGACCATCAAGGGATTGAATGAGGTGATACCAGGCTTGGTGGCCACTGCGAAACCCGCAGATCGGGCCAGTCGGTTACAATCGCCTTCGATGTAGGTACTGAACGTATAAGTCGGATTCAGATTGCTTTGAGTAAGCATATCCGCATCCAAGGATTGCATTTCAAATGGAGTTCTGACTTCGGTAGCGCTTGATGCAGGTTTTTTCGCTGCATTGTTTCCCTGAGGGTAGGATACTACATAGGGTTGATTGGAAGAGTTTCCTTTGTCGACCACGACCGCATACTCCAATCTTCCATTTGGCCCCAAGGTACTTTTGATAGCCAGTTTGAGGACCTGAACATAATTATCCTCCAACCACTCATAGAAAAACTGACTTGGAACCTGAATAGTCAAGCTCGAACCTTCTAGTTTGACTGGATTAATAGGTCTAAACCAGGTGGAAAAGCTCTGCTCATTGACGTGTTGTTCGATTACACGCAAGCATTCATTCCAAACTGCACTGGCTTCTGAACTCATTAGAAAAGGTTGGCTAACTCCTACTACCCTGGAAGGGCAAGGGCGTCAAATTTGTAGAAAATTAACTTAAATAAAAAATCCAAATTCCTTTGAAAAAGTGAATAATCAAATTTGATGATCAATAATATCTTGGATGTTTTGAAAAAGCCCAATTGGCTGAAATCTTCAATGGGATAAGTTAAAAATAGAGAGGAATTATTTGGATGAGATTGTAAATCATTGAGTTGAAATATAGCCGTTAATTCCTTTTTAGGGTTCTTCTTTCTTTTTATCAAAGGAATGGAAGGCTTTCAAACCACCGGGGAATGGTTAATTTTGGTTTTGATGTTTAGGATTTAATCCACCTCCCAATTATGACTGAAGATTTATTTCCGGAGTTTGACGCAGCTTCCAAATCTGATTGGATAGCTCAAGCTTCAAAGGAAATCAAAGGAAGAGATGTGAGTGCAACCCTGAGTTCCAAGCTTTGGGATACGCTTGTATTGAAACCGTTTTACACGCAGGAAGACTTGAGTAGCCCTATTGTTCAGCAGCGTTTTCACTCACCATCTGAAACGGTAGGCTTTCCTCCTAGGAGATGGCAAAACCTGGTCAGCGTGCTACCTGGAGATACCAATGCTCAAATTTTGAATGCGTTGGAAAACGGAGCCGAAGGACTCGTTTTGCACCTCAATGGATTTGAAGATTTATCAGAACTTTTGGAAGGGGTCTTACCTCAATACATTTCGATTTTTGTATTGCCTATGGGCAATCCTGTCGCTGCTCTAAAAACATTTTTGGAGTGGGCAGATGCGACAAGTGCATCTGCTGATTCAATAAGTGGAGGGATGCTTTGGACACCTTCTGATCTGAGTTTTGACCAGAGTGAATCGTTTGGGCTAGGGACCGAAATCCTCGCTGAACTCCTAGAAATGAGTGGTCCTTATTCAAGTTTTGCACCATTTTGTATCAAAACCTCCCGATATACAGAATCCGGAGGCAATCCGATTGAGGCACTTGGCTTAGGTTTGGGAGAGTTGATCGAGTTGATTGATTCTATGGATATAGACCCTAACGTGATTTTTTCAAAGATCTTTTTGGAAGCTTCAGTGGGGGAAAACCACTTTGGAGAAATTGTCCGGCTGAAAGCATTCCGAATGGCAATTTCACAACTTGCAAGCCTGTATGGCGTCGAACTGAAGGAAGAAGTTATGTCGCTTTTTTGTAAAACTGCGCAATGGTCTAAGTCTCTTTTGGACCCCAATACCAACCTAATCCGACAAACCTATGAGGCGATGTCAGCTGTACTCGGTGGAGCAAATTGGCTTTGGGTACAGCCGCTACAAGAAGAAGTTTGTTCCGAAATGGAGAGAAGAATTGCAAGAAATGTATCCTCTATTCTAAGGGAAGAAGCTTATCTGGACAAAGTCATGGACCCTGGGGCAGGAGCCTATTTCTTGGAAAATTTGAAAGAAGAAATCCTTCACAATTCAAAGGCGCAGCTCTCCAAAATAGAAGCTTTGGGCGGATGGTCAAAGGCTTTTCAAAAAGGGGAAATTCATGCTTCGATCAGGCAACAGCGTGAAAAAATTCTGAATGAAGTGCTTCAAAATCAGGTAACAAAGATCGGTGCAAACAAATATCCCCCACCGTCCACATCCTCCACAGAATTGGTGTGGGAGCCTTTTGAAGAAAAACTTCATGAACTCAATCCAATCCGTGCGACCTATTTGCTCGAACTTCAAATCCTAGCTGAATCATGAGACCTGATCTGAGTAAATGGACCACAGCAAGCAAGGCTTCTGAGCCCAATTCCACATCAGTTTGGGAGGCCCCTGAGCAAATTAGCATCCCGGATTTTTTTGATCCCAAAGCGATCAATTCGCTCAAGCAACTCCGTTTTTCTGCGGGGATCCCGCCGTTTCTCCGTGGGCCTTATGCATCCATGTATGTGCAGCGGCCTTGGACCATCCGTCAGTATGCAGGCTTTTCCACGGCCGAAGAATCGAATGCATTTTACCGTAGAAACCTGGCTGCAGGGCAAAAAGGGCTTTCGGTAGCTTTTGATTTGGCTACGCATCGTGGGTATGACTCTGATCACCCCCGAGTCCAAGGCGACGTGGGCAAAGCCGGTGTAGCGATCGATACCGTGGAGGACATGAAAATCCTTTTCGATCAGATACCTCTAGACGAAATGTCCGTCTCCATGACGATGAATGGAGCTGTCATTCCGGTTTTGGCATTTTACATCGTCGCAGCAGAGGAGCAGGGAGTAAAACCTGAGCAGCTCAGCGGCACGATTCAAAATGACATTCTGAAGGAATTTATGGTGCGGAATACCTACATCTATCCGCCCCAGCCTAGCATGCGGATCATTGGGGATATTTTTGAGTTTACTTCGAAGCACATGCCCAAATTCAACTCGATTTCCATCTCCGGTTATCACATGCAGGAGGCCGGAGCAACGGCGGATTTGGAATTGGCTTACACCTTAGCGGATGGATTGGAGTACCTGAGAACTGGGATAAAAGCCGGGCTTGATATCGATGATTTTGCACCGAGGTTGTCCTTTTTCTGGGCGATTGGGATGAACTACTTCATGGAAATCGCCAAGATGCGGGCCGGCCGATTGCTTTGGTCCAAGATCGTCAAGCAATTCAATCCCAAGGATTCCAAATCCCTCGCTTTGCGTACGCACTGTCAGACTTCCGGCTGGTCCTTGACGGAGCAAGATCCATTCAACAACGTGACCCGAACCGCCGTCGAAGCACTCGGGGCAGCCATGGGCCATACTCAGTCTCTCCACACCAATTCCCTTGATGAAGCGATCGCTTTGCCTACAGATTTCTCGGCTCGAATTGCCAGAAATACCCAGCTGGTTTTGCAAGAAGAAACCGGAATCACCCAAGTGGTGGATCCTTGGGGAGGTTCTTACTATGTCGAGTACTTGACGGATCAGCTAGCGCAAAGAGCTTGGTCACTGATTCAGGAAGTAGAGGAAATTGGCGGCATGGCCAAAGCCATCGAAGCCGGACTTCCCAAACTTAGAATCGAAGAGGCGGCAGCCAAAAAGCAAGCACGAATCGATAGTGGCAAAGACGTCATCGTGGGAGTCAACCGCTATCAAGTGGATGAGGCATCCCAAATCGAGGTGAGAGATGTCGATAATCAGGCCGTGAAACTTGCTCAGATCGCCAGACTCAATCAGGTAAAAGCTTCCCGAAATCAGCAAGAGGTGGATTTTTGCTTAGAAAAAATTGCGCAGGCAGCCCAAGCCGATACAGGCAATTTACTCGCTCTGGCTGTGGAGGCAGCTCGAAAAAGAGCTACTTTAGGAGAAATATCCGATGCGATGGAAAAAGCATTTGGCAGACACAAAGCCCAAACCAAGTCCATCTCAGGAGTCTATGCTTCAGAAGTGAAAAATCAGGAATCATTCAAAAAAGCCCAAGCGCTTTCCGACAGATTTGCAGAAATGGAAGGTCGACGTCCGCGCATTTTGATTGCCAAAATGGGGCAGGATGGGCACGACCGTGGGGCAAAAGTCATTGCTACCGGTTTTGCAGATTTGGGCTTTGATGTGGACATCGGGCCACTTTTTCAGACTCCTCAGGAAGTTGCCGAGCAAGCAGTGGAAAATGATGTCCATATTGTAGGCGCATCCTCACTTGCAGCTGGCCACAAAACCTTGATTCCTCAATTGATCCAAGCGCTTAAAGAACTCGGCCGTCCCGATATTATGGTGGTGGCAGGAGGGGTGATTCCGGCTAAGGATTATGAGTTTTTGGAAAAATCCGGAGTGGCTGCGGTCTTCGGTCCGGGGACGGTACTGTCAGAGGCTGCGACCAAGATTTTGGAAAAGTTGATGGCCGAATAAAAAATAACAGAGGCTGTCTCGATTAGTGACAGCCTCTTTTCTAAGATACTTCAATCAATCTTCACTAGCCTCACGGAAAGGCCATTAAAAGGACTGCTGAGTGCTTTTTAGAAAGCGAATTTGTTTTCAGCCAGGTTTCGATTAATCACGAGCCCTTCTTCTTCTTGAGTGATACTCCACCAATAACCCGAAAATCCCAAGCCATCATAATATCCATCTTCGTCAATCATCCCAAGAGGATATCCCTCAAAACCGCTTTCATTGGTTCCGTTGTTTTCCACCCAACCCTCGGCGCTTTTGAGTTTGGCGGTAGCAGCGGCGGGTCCGCCTAGGGCCTCAGCCAAAATATTCCAGTCCTCATCAGTGGGTACTCTCCAGCCATCCGGAGCGATTCCCCGCTCATCTGAGATTGCCAAGTAGTTGTAAAGCTTTCCGAAAAACTGCCCATTTTCCTCATCGAAGTCAATGTCCATTCTCGCAGGCATGAAAAACACGCCTCCCAAAGCCCATTCCTCTTCATCGTAAGCAGCAGGAATAGTATCTCCGTTTCGGAAGGTGATCACATTCAGGTTTTCCGCCATCCAAGTTTGATTACCGATTTTAACGGTTTTGTAGGTACGACCTTCGTGGTCGGTAACTTGGCTTTGCGCAAGAAAGGGAAGAAGAAATAGGGCAAGAAAAGTAGCTTTTCGCATCATGAGCTGGATTTTTACCAAATGTATCTATCCGCCTTTCGATGCGCTATACGCTTATTTCCGTATTTCTAGTGCTTGGTTTGATGAAAATCAAATCCTCATTTCCAAAAGCGCATAGCTCAGACTTTTTCCATGCGCGTCCATGGCCAAAGAGGTGGTGACCCCACTAGCCAAGGCGCTTTCGCAAGTGAAAAGCAAAGCCTTCAGCTCAGGGATTTCATGTCGGATGACACTTCCTTTGAGTTGATGGGCGAGGTGTTGTTTGATTTTTTCAGCCGTGACTCTTTCTACCAAAAGTTCATAGTTCTTTTCCTCCAAAGGAAAAAGGGAAAGCACCAACGTGTTTCCTTTGTCTCCGGCACGGCTGTGGGCGATATCGGAAAGTTTCTGACTCATGATTCAAAGACTTGAATGGTAGGGTGAATTTGGGTTCGATCCATCAAGATAGAAACTACGCCGATGATTTCATTCAGGAATTTTCTCGCTCCTCCTCCACCGGCAGGCCCGTTGGTGTAGAGGGCTTCCACTTCTTCTCCCACGAGTTGGGTGAAGGCCTGGTTCTTGGATTTTCCGGCAATTCGAAGTCTAACTTCATATGGAGCAGAACCTTGGGAAAGGCTTTCCCCATGCAGGGAACTCAGTCCGATGTAATCCACCCGAAACTCGTCAAATAAATTCCCGATCCGCTTTTGGATAATTTCTCCGGCAAGTTTTGCCCGCTCTACGGCATGAGCTCCCGCGTAGGAAATCTCCCCTTCTCCGATCCAGCCGGCTTGATAGCCCACGCTAACCTTGAGGGTTTCGGGTTTGGGTTTGCCGGTTCCTCCGGTGACTTTCAATTCATTTGGTCCGATTTCTTCCAAACGCACACTTCGAAAATCTGCCACCGTATCAGGCGTGAAGTAATTTCCCGGATCGAGAACTTCATACAGTAATTGCTCCTTGGCTGTCTGAGTGTTGATCAATCCGCCGGTTCCGTCCACTTTGGAAATAATTCCGCCCCCGCCCCGACTGACTTCTAGGATTGGATGCCCAAGGATGTGCATGTTCGGAACAGGCTTAGACACTGGGTCTGCGAAATATCCTCCGGTGATCTGTCCTGCGCACTCCATCAAGTGTCCAAGCACAGTTCCTTTGCCCATCAGGTCTGAATTTTCCTTTTCCCAACCCAATACGTGTACCATGGGTGCCAAAAAAAGCGAAGGATCTGCCACTCTTCCCGTCAGGATAATTTGCGCATCGGTGGCCAATGCCGGAAGAATGGCCTCCACGCCCAGGTAGGCATTGGCTGAAACTAGTTTGCCGTAGGAGTTCAGGGGTTGATTGCCTTCTAGGCTGAGCTCTTCTCCGCTGAGTCGCTCGAAGACATCATCCCCCAAAACGACCGCAATCTTTACCTTTAGCCCGAGTTTTTTGGCGATTTCCAGGATTTTTTTGGCTCCGGCGATGGGATTTGCTGCCCCCATATTGGTGATGAGTCGGGTTTTATGCTTGAGTAATAGTGGAAGCAAACCTTCGATTCTCCGTTCCAAGAGGACATCATATCCGGCATTGGGGTCTAGTTGTTTGCGCTTTTGTGCCAAAGCAATAGTTCGCTCGGCGAGGCATTCCAAGACCAGGTAATCCAGATTTCCCTTTTCCGTCAGGATCAACCCAGGCTCCAATCGGTCTCCTGAAAAGCCGGCCCCGCAACCGATTCTTATTTTTTCCTCCATGCTAAATCGAGATCACTCCAAGTAAAATAGAAACCAAAAGCATCACCAAAGTGACCAAAAACGCTAAGGGAATGGTCTTTTTTTGATGATCACCCAGCTCGACTCCAGCCAATCCCACCAATAAAAAAGTGGAGCCAGTCAGTGGACTTACCGGAAATCCGGTGGTCATTTGTCCCAAAATCGCAGCTTGCCCGACCTCTAAGCCACTTGCACCAAAGGTGGTGGCGGTAGTAGATAGCAGAGGCAAAATACCGAAATAGAAGGAATCGGGATCAAAAAGCATACTTGCAGGCATAGCCACCAATCCTGTCAAAAGTGGGAGTTGTCGGCCCAGTTGCTCAGGCAATAAGGTTTGAACGGTGGAAGCCATAGACTCCATCATACCGCTTCCTTTGAGAATACCGGTGAAGCATCCTGCTGCAAAGAGGATACTTGCCATCAGCATAGCTTCTTTGGCGTGAGCATCGATTCGATTTTTTTGCTCTGAGACTTTTGGGAAATTAATCAATAAAGCCAGCGCAAATGCTACCATAAATACTACGTAAGGTGGCGCCCAAGAAAGAATGATGCTGGTAATTGCAGCCAAGATTAGAATTACGTTGATCCAAAATAGTTTGGGGCGATGCAAGGGGGTTTCTGCTGTAGATAGGCTAGATACAGCGGATTGATTGAGGTTACCCAGTCTGTTTTTTTCACTTGTTCCAAGAAAAAAAGCAATCGCAAAAACACTTACCAAACCGGTCATCAGCGGAATAACCATGGGGTTAAACAGTTCTGTGACGGGTACATTCAATGCCGTAGCAGCGCGGATCGTCGGACCTCCCCAAGGCACCATATTCATAGTCCCTGCCGACAGCGCCACGATACAAGCAAGCGTAATCCGCCTCATTCCTATTTGATCATAGATCGGTGCCAAGGTAGGGATGACTACCAAAAAGGTCACCGCACCCGACCCATCCAGATGAATCAACATAGCCAAAACCGCCGTGGCTAAGGCGATTTTGATCGGGTCATTTCCAGCTATTTTTAGCAACCTGGAGATGATGGGTTGGAAGGTGCCAGCATCCAAAAGGATTCCAAAAAAGAGGATGGCGAAGACAAACATGACGCCTGTGGGAGCGATGGCTTGCAATCCTTCACCGATCATCGCAGGTAGTTCATTTGTTTTTCCAGCCAATATTCCTGTAAGAATAGGAACAAGCGTCAAAGCAATCACAGGAGATGCTTTTTTGGTGATGACCAAAAAGAGCAAGAGTAAAATTGTAAGTAGTCCTAGTAAGGCAAGCATGGGTTATCGGTTCAGGCTTTCCATAAATTTCATTTGCTCCCAGTTGGGCATGGCTCTGGTTTTCAGGTTGTATCCCAGCTCAATGACCAGTGGGTTTTCAGGATCAAAAATCGGCCATTCGGGAAGACCGGGTCCGTTGGGATTTCCGGTTTTCACAAAGTTGACCCAGTAGCTGGACATGTTTTTTTCCAAGTCATAATCCACCTGCTCAAAGGGTCTGTTCCAATTGCGGAGGGTATGCAGTGCATAGCTGAATTCGGCCGAATGGAAAGCTCCATAATTGGGTTCTCCTGGAGGTACTCGGGTGAAATAGTACACATAGGCATCATTTTGACCCTTTTCAGTCTGCATCTTTGCCCAGGTGTAATTTTGGAGCCCAAAAGCTAAAACACCAATAGTATTCAGCGTTTCTTCCAATTCAACTTCATTGCCTGCTGGGAAAAGTTGCAAGTATTCCCCGGCTCGTCCTCCGTATTGTTTTTTGGCGTTGGCTTTGAATTCGGCAGGAGTGGTGGCAGGATTTCCGGAGACCCGATCATGGGCATTCCAACCAGTCAGAAGAGGGACATCCGAAAAGGACCCATCTTCGAATGCTTGTCTTACACTGGGCAAGACTTTGCCATCTACTACGGGACCAAATCTCCCCGGGATTTTCAGCAGGCTGTCCGCCGGGAGCTTTCTAAGTTCTGCCAGTGAGATTCCGAGCGTGTCGGTGAGTTGTTTTCCTCGTTCTTCAGCGCCCTGGAGGCCTGAGACCAAACCCTTACCCCGATTAAACATTCCGCCACTTTGGGCGATGGCTTTGTGGAAAAGTCCTTTTGCTTTGGGAGAGACGACCAGAGCGTTGACGCTGAAAGCACCTGCAGATTGGCCTGCAATGGTAACATTGTCTGGATCGCCACCAAAAGCTGCGATGTTCTTTTTCACCCACTCCAAACCGGCAATCTGATCCAAGAGGCCATAATTTCCGGAAGTTTGATCGGGATTTTCAGCGCTAAGTTCCGGATGAGCCAAGAAACCCAACATCCCTACTCGGTAATTGAGTGCGACGACCACAATGCCTTTTTTCGCCAATTCTTCTCCGTCATAAAGCGGGACAGTGTTTCCACCCGAACTGAATCCTCCTCCATAAATCCAGACCATCACAGGAAGTTTTTCATCCGATTTTTCTGCAGCAGTCCAAATATTGAGGTAAAGACAGTCCTCCGAAATCGGTTCTTTTGGGATCAGAAATTCCTCCGACCAGGCAAAAAACGGCACGGGAGGATTTTGCATCGGGGCAGCGGGATTTTCGGTGCAGACTTTGGTGCCCTCCCAAGGCTGTACGGGTTGCGGGGCTTTCCATCGCAAGTCACCTACCGGAGGAGCGGCAAAAGGTATTCCTTTAAAAATTTTGACCTGTCCGCTGGAGTCGGTTTTTCCTGAAATGAGACCGCCTTCCACAGCCACGGACTGAATGGAGAGGTTGGTTTGTTTTTCACTTTTTCCGCAGGAGAAAAAAAGAAAGCCCATCGCAGCGATGAGCAGAAACGGGCTTTTGAGCATGGGTTAATTGGTTTTGAAGCTGTAGAGGTAGGGAGCTTTGTGGCTTTTGCCGGTGAAAAGCTTTTCATGACGGTCAAGGATGTCGAGGCTCAGCATTTTTCGCTGGAAACTGGTGCGACGGAGTTTTTGTCCTAAAATCGCTTCATATACCGATTGAAGTTCATTCATGGTAAACCGTTCCGGAAGGAGATTGCCTCCTATTAGCTTGCGGTCGAGATTTTCACGCAGGGTTTGCAGTGCTTTTTGGACGATTTTTCTGTGGTCAAGTATCAAATCAGGCAAATGCTCAATGTCATACCAGGTAATGGAATCCGAAAGAGAATCTGGTGTCAATGTGACTTTTTCGTGGTCAATCAATGCATAGTAGGCGATTGAAAAAAAGCGGTCTAGCATCCAATAATTATCCGGTACAGCATATCCGTTGGCTTCTAGGATGGTTTTCATCACCTCGGGCTGATATCTGCCAATATCCCCAAAGGTGTGGAACTGCTCCAGGTAGATTTCTTTAAGGCCGGTACGCTCAAAAAGCCCTCTTTTGACAGCATCCTCTAGGTTTTCAGTTCGTTCTACAAACCCCCCTGGTAGTGCGTGCCACCCCGTATCGTGGTATTCCATCAATAAGATTTTCAGTTTTCCCTTAGAAAAACCGAAGACTACTGAGTCGTATGCGATATGTGGGATGTATTGAGAGACTTCTGGAAGGGGCATAATGGAAGGTAATTCTGGTCTAAGTAAATAGGATTTTTCCGTAGAAGCAATTAACATTGTCTCACACTGAAACAATAGATCTATACGAATCGGAATTTATGAAAGTGTTTTTAATTGTCCTGTCTTTACTATCCTGCTGTACTTCAATGGTGTATGCCCAAAGCAATAACTTCATGGCTGTGCAAACTACCGTCAAGAACGGTGTCATAGAGGGGAACTACAATGTGACCAACGGGATTTCTACCTATTTTGGGATACCCTTTGCTAAGCCACCCGTTGGGGACTTACGTTGGAAAGCTCCGGTGCCTGCTGATAAGTGGTCAGGAATAAAAATTACCAAGAAATTCGGACCAAGACCTGTTCAGGGTCTGGTTTTTGGCGATATGAACTCCTGGTCAGACGGAGTTTCGGAGGATTGTCTGACTTTGAATGTCTGGACTCCGGCAAAAAGGAATTCTAAAGATTTACCGGTCCTGGTCTATTTCTATGGAGGTGGATTTGTGGCAGGAGACGCATCTGAACCGAGGTACAACGGGGAATCCATGGCCAAAGAAGGGGTGGTAGTTGTGACTGTAAATTACCGCTTGGGGATTTTCGGATTTTTAGCTCATCCTGAACTCAGCGCTGAGGCCCCCTACAAAACCTCCGGTAATTACGGGTTGCTTGATCAAGCATTAGCCTTGCAGTGGGTGAAAGACAATATTGCCGCTTTTGGTGGTAATCCCAATCAGGTAACCATTGCAGGTGAATCTGCAGGGTCGATTTCCGTTTCTTATCAGATGGCTTCTCCATTGTCTAAAAACCTGATTCATGGAGCAATCGGGGAAAGTGGTGCAGGGATCAACCCGACTTTAGCGCCAGTTTCCCTTAAAGAAGCTGAACAGACGGGGAAAGAATTTCTCGATAAAGCAGGTGTAAAATCCATCGCTGAAGCTAGAAAAATGTCTGCTAAAGATGTTTTTGAAATCTATCAGGAATCCGGACGATTTGGTTTTCCTGTGGTGATTGACGGATATCTTCTCCCAAAAACCCTTCCGGAAATTTTCAGGGCTGGCGAACAGGCTCAAGTTCCTTTATTGCTTGGCTGGAACTCCGCTGAAATCCCCGGAGCGGCATTTATGCAAGGTAAACCGTACACCAAGGAAGCATTCATAGAAAAGGTGATGGAAGCCTATCCGGCTCAGGCAGCCGAAGTGTTGGCATTGTATGCGCACGAGACCCCCGAGCAAGTAGAATATTCAGCTACCGATTTGGCATCGGACCGATTTATCGTGTATAGCACGTGGAAGTGGTTTGACCTTCATCGAAATCACAGTAAACAGCCAGTGTACCGGTATTTGTTCAGCAAACTATCCCCTCCTTTGGTGGATAAAAACCTGACAGCGGGTCTTGCAGGTGGCACTGTGAGAAGTGAAAATCCAGCTCCTGCACCGAAGCAGATCGGTGCCCGACATGCCGCTGAGATTGAATATGCTATGGGCAATCTGCACTTGGTGAAAGAATTTGCTTGGACTCCGGAGGATATGAAAGCATCCAAGACGATGTTTGACTACTTTACCAACTTTGTGAAAACAGGAAACCCTAATGGTGGCGAGAATCCTGCGTGGTCAGCAGCCCGGTCAGGTGATCAAAATCCTCCCGTGATGGTGATCGATACAGAGTCGAAGGAGGTGAAAGCTGCCCATGACGCCCGTCAACTATTTCATGACAAGTTTTATAAAAACGATAGATAACCGAAGTTGTGGTTCACCCCGAAAAGTAAAACAGATTTGAACTTAACACCGATTCTGTTTACCCTGAAAGGCCGGATACCCGGCCTTTCATCGTTTAGCAGGGGTGAGTTGATGCTTGAGGACCGACCGAAAAATGTGCTGCTCTAGAAATCCTCCTGTTGATTTGGCTTGGTACCAATTGACATAGCCTAGGTCTAAGCTGATTTTTGGAGAGATATCCATGGATAGATCCGCCGAAATTCGGTTTTGATCGAAGGTGATCCTTTCCATTCTCCCGCCTGCCATAGCCATTACTTCGTTTGCTAGTTTGAGCCTAAGAATTTTGGTCTCTGCGAATTTTGCAAGAGAGACAATCGCCTGAAGCCGGTAGCGGAACCTAGCCGCTGAATAATGAAACCCTTCCTGCAATTCAGTCACTGGAAAGTTGGTGTTTTGGAAAAACCGAAATTCTCCTCTCCATCTGTTTTCAATAGCTACCGAACCCAAGGATGATCTTAGGTTGACTTCCCCATGAGGACGAAGTTCAGGTTGGGTAAAGGAAAGATGGGTGTTGGAGCCTGGTTTGTGAAAAAGGAAAAGACTGCCACCAAAGCCCACGTTCATTTTTTGAGTTAGCTTTTTATGGAATCGCGTTCGGATCAGAAACTGACTTTGCTCGAGTGGATTGACCAGATGCCGTTCCATTATTTCGGTTTCTAGGAACCACCTGGGACCAAGGTCTGCTGAAAACGTATATCCATACCAAAGCAGCTGCTTGGTTTGGACTTGGCCAAGGGCGGAAATAGCCGAATTCCAACCTAGGAAGGTGATGAGGAGAAGGAGAGGGAACTTGGATTTCATGGATTTGTGACCCATGATAACTATTCCATCCCATAAAGAATGGTGACAAAAGTCTCACTTCCGCTTTTGAAGCTGATGCCTGAGGTTGATTTTTAGGATATCCTGTCGGAGAAATTCACCGGGTCTCACCTGCTGATGTAAAAAGATGTAACCCAATTCCAATTGAAGATAAGGTGAGATGGAATAGACCAAATCTCCGATCAGTCTATTTTGATCATACACCACAACACCAGTAGTGCCTCCTGACATGGCCATAAATTCATTGGAGAGTTTGGCCTGAAGGGATTTTTTTAAAGGAATGTTTATTTGAAAACGGTAGCGATACCTGAATCCACGAAAGAAAAATCCTTCTTCCAACTCTTCCTTGGGGGTTAATCGTTGGTAAAATCTTGCCTCTCCCCTGATTCGATGTTCCAAGCCAATACTGGAGAATTTGGTTTTGAAAGTAGCGTCGACGTGGGGCCTAGCTTCCGGCCAATTGAAATCATCGTTGACTGATGGACTCTCTCGATGATGAAAAAAGGTACTGAATCCTACAGAGGTATCCCAATTTTCCGACCAGCTTCGGTGAAACCGCGTTCGGACTAGAAATTGACTCTGCTGAAAAGGTCTGATCAGGTGGCGCTCCTGGATTTCGGTTACGTTAAACCATTTTTCGGACAGCGGAACGGTCAAAAAATATCCGTACCACATGACTTCTTGCCTTGAATTTTGTGCAAAAGAGTCGAGCGGTACGGATAGCGTTAAGCAAAGAAAAAGGATAAACAGTGGCCTCATGGTCAGAAATGGAAGCCAAAATTATCCAGTTCCCTATAAAATCTATAGGAAATAAATTTTTTAATTTAGAAAAACAGGCTTTCCCCCCTCACAGCTAACTGCACGGGGAGCAACTACCAGCATACAGTCTGAAACCACGTTGTTTCGTTGGTTAAATGCTTTTTGCTGTACGGTAAACCGATCCACCAAATCCAGAAATTCTCTTTCCACGCTTTGGTGGTAAGCGATGTACCGCATCGGTCCTCCACAGGCTTTGCTGCCCATGGGGGTAAATTTCCATTCGGCGGAATTGGTACAGGCTACTGATTCTGAAAGTGCGACGATTTCTTTTTCAAGTTCAATCAAACCTAGGTCAGTGCTTGGAATTTCAGAATCTTCGCAGCTGAAACTGGCGGTAAGTAGAAAAAGGAATACCCAAAACATGTTTTTCATAGGAATAGATTTTTGATCTTGATACGGAACTTGCCACAAAAGTGCTACTTCCTTTCGAAAATTTTTCTTCCGTCTACTAGGGTGATATCTACTTTTGTCTGATGAATTTCCATAGAGGGGATCGCAAAAATATCCTGAGAAAATACGATCAGATCAGCCAAATAGCCGGGTTTAAGCAGGCCTTTGTTACCTTCTTCAAAAGAAGAAAAAGCCCCTGCTTGGGTGTAGGCCTTCATCGCTTCGTAAATGCTGATTTTCTCCTGCACCACCCAGCCTTCTTGGGGAAAGCCTGAAGGGTCGCGTCGGTTTACCGCTACATGTATTCCCCGGATAGGGTCTAAACTGATGCAGGCAGGCCAGTCCGAGCTAAACACGAGTTTTGCACCATTTTGCAACATCGAGTTCCATGCGAAAGACCAGGGTAGCCGTTCCTCACCAATAGCTTTTGCCCACACGCCAACGGTGGCAGGATCTGCATGGATGGGTTCCATGCTGGCCAAAATCCCACCTTTGGCAAATCGTGGTAAATCCTCCGGAGCAATGGTCTCAATGTGCTCAATCCGATGTCTTCGATCTCGGGCTGGATTGCTGGATTCGGCCTTTTCATAAGCCGTCAATACTTCTCGTACACCCCGGTCACCGATGGCGTGGGTGTAGAGGCGAAAGCGCCTTTTATCCAATTCGCTAACCAATTCCTGAAACCGATCGGTAGACATATTGACCATTCCCAGTGCCAACTCATGCTCGGGCAGAAGGTCTGTATAGTGCTCAAGCATGGCTGCGGTGTGGGATTCGATGACGCCATCGATCATAAATTTGATGGCGTCTGCGCGGATCCATGGATTGGCAGTGCCGATGCTGTCTTTCAAAAAGGTAAATCGCTCGAGATCCTCCGGGGTACTGTTTTCTCCAACTGAAAACGCCGCTGCATAGCGCAAGGTCAATTCATTGGAAGAAAGCAATTTTTGATAAAGCTTCAGCTCCTCTTCGCTTCCGCTCGCATTTTGGATACTCGTGATTCCCAAAGAAGCAGCGAGTCTCATTCCTTTTCGGAGTGCGTCAAGTTGGTCTGCTTTGCTAGGTGCGGGAACCCATTTTCCCACCAAATCCATCGCGTCTTCTTTGAGCGCGCCGGTTGGGTTGCCTTGGTCATCTTTTACCACTTCTCCAAAACCTTCAAAAACGGTGGAGGAAGTAATGCCTGCAAGTTCCAGTGCTTTGGGATTGGCATAGGCGCTATGACCATCATAGGCTTTGATGAAAATCGGTTTGTCCAGATCAAGCGCCTTCATGGTAGTATGGTCAGGCAGTCCAGATTCGAAATAGGTGTATTGCCAGCCTCTGCCGGTGATCCATTCTTTATCGGGGTTGTTTTGGATGAAATCAGAGGTGATCGAAATTACTTCCTCCAGGGATTTAGTAGCCAGCAAATCCACTTGAGTCAGTCCCATGGAACCACTCAGGAAATGGATATGGGCGTCATTGAACCCCGCAGTGACCAGCTTGCCTTGGAGATCTATGATCTCTGTCTGTGCCCCTGCCAGTGCCAGGATGCTGTTGGAATCCCCGATTTGAGTGATGGTGTTTCCGGTGATAGCTATTGCTTCGACAAAGGAAGTTTCATTTTCACCTGTCCAGATTTTGCCGTTGGTGAGGATGATCGTTGGTGCAGGATCTTGGGTACAATTCCAAAAGAGGAGACTGATCAAAAGGAACAGAAAGGTTTTTCTCATGCGGAAAGGTAGGGGGATTAGGTTGATCTTTTCAAAAACCAAAAGGTGACCTCCTCTTTGGGGTCTACCCATTGCTGATAGGTCTCAAAGCCATAGCGTTCGTAGATTTTTCGGTTTCGCTCCACAGAAGTTTCGGTGTAAATGGGGAGTCCTGATTTTCGAGCAAGATTGAAAATCCCGTTTTTAAGTTCAAAGGCTGCTTCTCCTGCATCCGGAAGTGCCGCGAAAAACCAGAAGTAGTAGTAGTTGCCATCAGCTGGTCGCTGTTTTTTCCGGTAGGCTTCCCTGGCTAATATTGATGGTAAGCGAGTAAGTCTGATGAAGCGAATAGCAAAGCGGAGTTCTAGAAGAAATTCCTTCAGAGAAAACCCTCCTTCATTGAACCGATAGCAAAGCGCAACCGCTTTTTCATTGGAGGAAATCCAGACTCCATTTCGGCGAAAGCATTTTAGGAAAGCAAATTCTGCCAGACTTTGGATTCCTGCTCGTTTGTCTTTTCCAGGGGCTATTAATGAAAGTACCGCTGGATTGTTGGCAAACATGGTGGTCATCACTCGGACGACCAATTCTCGGTCTTTAGGTTGGGCAAGTCTCACGGCTATTTTTCAGGGTCAGTAGAAAGGTAAAAAAAGTCAGGATCGAAAGGAAATCGGCAAAGAATCGGTCAGATTCGCCGGAATATTGACTTGGTATTTTAGGCTGAGTTCACACTTTGAATATTTCAAGATTCAAAATGAAAATCATGTTAACATGAATAATTCCATGAGGATTAGATTTTCACCGCGATTTCTAGGCTGGTTGACCGGCGCAATGGCTAGTAATTGGGCGGTATTGTGATGGTTATTTAGTTTGTTTTAGATTTTTATTTTTTCAAAAACAAAAAAAAAACCACCCGTCTCCAGGTGGTCTTTCCTTCTTATATCTAAATGTCTTTTGTCTATAGTCTAGTTTCTTACACTACATCTTCCCCTCTCAGCTTCACTACGGCACCTTCGAGGATGTCTCCGATTCGGATTTGGCAGGCAAGTCGGGAACTCGGAAAGTATTCCGGTAGGTTTTCGAGCTGATCGAGCTCCACGTCGGTAGCATCTCCTAATCCGTCTTTTCCCTCCAAAATTTCCACATGACAGGTAGCACAAAGTGCCATTCCGCCACAAGTGGCTAAGACCGGATATTCCGAAGCCTTCAGAATTTCCATGAGGCTCAAGCCCATGTCTGCAGGGGCTTCTACTTCTTGGCGATTGCCGTCGTGGTCTTCTACGGTAAATTTGATCATGGCTGGTGAGAGATTTAGAATGCGTTGACGCCGTTGACAGTGGTGTATTTGAAGCTGAGTTTTTGATCAGGATACACATACTTGAAGGCTGAGTGCATCATGATCGCTGCCTCGTGGAATCCGCAAAGGATCAGTTTCAGTTTACCTGGGTAGGTATTGATATCTCCGATAGCATAGATCCGCTCGACCCCGGTAGAGTAGTCACGGGTATCCACTTCGATGGCATTTTTGTCGATACTTAGGCCCCAATCTGCAATCGGTCCTAGCTTAGGCGACAGACCAAACAGAGGGATCAAGTAGTCTGCGTCAATGCTCAAGTCCTGCTTGTTTTTATCTTCTAGGATGACGGTTTCCAACTTGCCATTACCGTTCACTTCTTTCAGGTTGGCAGAAAGTATTAGGTCGATTTTACCGTTGTTGGCTAGGTCAAATACTTTGGATGCAGAGTCAGGTGCTCCACGGAAAGTTTCATTTCGGTGTACCAGCGTGACTCTCTTGGCTACTTTGGCCAGGAAGATTGTCCAGTCGAGAGCAGAGTCACCGCCACCGGCGATCACTACGTTTTTGTCACGGTAGGTTTCCGGATTTTTGACCATGTAGTTGATCCCTTTTCCTTCGTATTCTTCGAGGTTGGTCAACACAGGTTTCCTTGGTTCAAAACAACCCAGTCCACCAGCAATGATGATGACCTTGGCGTGAACCTTCGTCTTGTCGCTGGTGGTGACGATAAAGCTGCCATCTTCTTGCTTGTCCAAATGATCCACTCGTTCTCCAAGGGTGAAAGTTGGTTGGAACGGCTTCGCTTGCTCCATCAGATTATCTACCAAATCCTGAGCTTTCACTTCCGGATAGCCAGGGATGTCATAGATGGGCTTCTGAGGGTATATTTCAGACAGCTGACCGCCGATTTGGGGCAAGGCATCGATCAGGTGGCAGCGCATTTTGAGCAAACCTGCTTCAAAAACTGCAAAAAGGCCCACCGGTCCTGCTCCGATGATGCAAAGGTCAGTGTGGATCATGTTTGTATTCATTGCTTTTGAGGTAACCTGTATAGGTTTGAAATATTTGGTGTAATGATAATTAGTATACTAACTAGTTTTCGTCCTCAATGGTTTGACCATCCAAATTTTGATAAATCGTATCTAATATTCGTTTGAATTCTTCGAAATCGCTTTCGGTGAGATTTTCCCAAGCCTTCTCTCGAATCTCCAGCACTTTGGGCTTGAGTTCAGAGACTTTTTCCACGCCTATGGGGGTCAAGTGAAGCTGAAAGCTTCTCCGGTCTTGAGGATGAGGAACCCGCTCCACGTATCCTTTTTTGCAAAGCAAATCCAAAATGCGTGTGAGCGTGGGATGGTCTTTAAAAACCAAATTGGCAAGTTCGGTTTGGCTCATGTGGCCATTTTCTGACAGATTTTTCAGAATTAGCCATTGGTCTACCGTCACATCAAAGTCACCTTGTTTGAACTGCTGCTGCGCATACTGTTTTACTTTCCTCGCTGTGCGGTCAAGGAGGAAAGAATAGCGGGCAAATAGTTCTTGTGTCATACCAATTGTTAGTGTGACAAATATATGAATTTTATTTATGGTAAAACCTAATTCCTAGTATTTCTATAGGGTGAAATAAAAAGAGCAAAATACTTCATTACCTGCATTTTGTTTGGTTTTGGCCTGAGTAAATCACTATTTTCGATTTGCTTAATCCCTGAATTTTTTAACCAACTTAACACCTTACTAAAAATGAACTGGAATACAGTGATCGACAAGGCTCTTGAAGTCTTGCGAAATTCCGACCGTGGCTATGTGCTCATGGATATGTACAATAATATCTTGACGCCAGAGGAAGCCGCATTCAATAAAGTACCAGTGACCCCCTACAATGCACTGAAGTTTATTCAAACTCAGTTTTCTGCACAAGGTCTGGACATTTCTGACAAAAACGTCCGCATCAAACTCATCGCATTGCTGGAAGAATTTGACCGACTGCAGCGGGAAAGGATCAAATAAAATTTTCCGATAATGAGTATCCGCAATCTTACCACCAAGTAGGTCATTGGCTTTAAAGACCACGAATATTCGGCGACTGACCACAGAAGACAGTCCACTGCACCTCTAATCGGACTTCAGACCTTGCCTTATTTGGTTAATGGTAGAAAAGCGGACAATCCAGATTCTGATTGATCCAGAGCCAAATTCCCCCATTTTCCTCGTAGGAATCATTCTTCCTTGGATTTTCTTTAAAATCCCTAATTTCCACATGTGAAAAATTGGATAGGAATACTTCTCTTACTTTGGATTTCTCCGGCTTTTGCCCAGGAGGAAGTCCTTCGCATCGGTGTGGCCGGGCTTAATCATGGACACGTGGGTTGGGTTTTCGAAGCACACAAGCGACCTGATATTGAAATCGTCGGGATTGCTGAGCCCAATCGAGCGTTGGCTGAGCGGTATGTTCGGGCACATGGCTTATCCATGGATTTGATTTTCGAGTCTTTGGAGGAGATGCTTGAAAAGACCAAGCCAGAAGCGGTGACAGGATTTGGGACGACTTTCGCCCACTTGGAAATCGTCCAACAATGTGCTCCCCGCGGGGTCCATGTGATGGTGGAAAAGCCACTATCCGTGAGCTTGACACATGCCCGAGAAATGGCTACTCTAGCTCAAAAACACCAAATCCACCTGCTGACCAATTACGAAACTTCTTGGTACGCGACCAATGAAAAAGCGTACGAGCTATTTAAAGCAGGGGAAATCGGCGAAGCCCGCAAAATAGTCGTCCGTGATGGTCATCGAGGTCCCAAAAAAATCGGTGTGGGGCCGGATTTCTTGGATTGGTTGACCGATCCTGTATTAAATGGCGCGGGTGCACTTATGGATTTTGGTTGCTATGGTGCCAACCTGAGTACTTGGCTTTTGGATGGAAAGCGACCTCTTTCAGTCACAGCCATCACCCAACAGCTTAACCCCGCAGATAATCCCAAAGTCGATGATGAAGCGACGATCATTTTGACTTATCCAAGTTCTCAAACGATCATTGAAGCTTCTTGGAATTGGCCAATTGGCAGGAAAGACATGGAAATCTATGGGCTTACCGGGGCGATTTTCTCAGACAACGCAAAGCAACTACGTGTTCGGGTGGCCAAAGGCTATGACGGATTTGAGGAGGAAAAAATGGACTTAGGTGCCCGTAAAGCACCCTTCGACGATCCCTTTTCTGTATTGAAGGCAGTAGTTCGAGGAAAGACCAAACTCGCTTCATTTGATCCCTACAGCTTGGAAAATAACCTGATCGTGATGGAAATTCTGGAAGCGGCCAAAGAAAGTGCCAATACCGGAAGAACCATTTTCCTTGAAAAATAGAATTTACCATGAACCCAAAATTCCTCCTAGTCTTTTTCCTGGTCAGCTTGCCCATGTTGGGTTTTTCACAACAGCAGACCTATTGCAACCCGATCAATATCGATTACGGCTACACGCCGATCCCCAACTTTTCGGAATGGGGAAGACATCGTGCTACAGCTGACCCTGTTGTGGTGAATTACAAGGGTACTTTCATCCTTTTCTCCACCAACCAATGGGGCTATTGGACCAGCACCGATATGTCCAATTGGCAGTTTCATTCCAGGCTTTTTCTCCGTCCATGGAACAAAGTCTATGATGAGCTTTGTGCGCCTGCAGTAGGTATTGTGGGCGATACGGTTTTGGTGATGGGTTCGACTTATGAAAAGGATTTTACCATCTGGATGAGTACCAATCCGACTGCCAATGAATGGAAACCTCTGGTAGAGAAATTTGAAATCGGGGGTTGGGATCCTGACTTTTTCACAGATGACGATGGCCGACTCTACATGTACAATGGCAGCTCCAACCGATACCCGCTCTATGGAATTGAGTTGGATCGAAAGACGCTTGATCCCATCGGGACTCGAAAAGAACTTTACCTCTTAGAGCCTGACAAATACGGATGGCAGCGATTTGGCGAGCACATGGACAATACTTTCCTAGATCCTTTTATGGAAGGTGCCCATGTGACCAAACATAACGGGAAATACTATTTGCAATACGGAGCGCCTGGAACGGAATTCAGCGGCTATTCCGATGGCGTAGTCGTCGGGCCAACGCCTTTGGGGCCTTTTACTCCACAATCCGATCCGCTGAGTATGAAGTTGGGTGGATTTGCCCGTGGTGCGGGGCACGGCAGTACCTTCAAGGATAATCAGGGCTTGTACTGGCACATCAGCACGATCATGATTTCGGTAAAAAATACTTTTGAACGCAGATTGGGAATCTGGCCGGCTGGTTTTGATAAAGACGACGTGATGTGGAGCAGTACGGCGTTTGGGGACTATCCGCATTACCTTCCTAATACCGAAAAGGCGGGTAAATTCACCGGTTGGATGCTGCTCAATTACGACAAGCCCATGGCGGTGTCCTCGACTTTGGGTGGCTTTTCAGCAAATAAAGCCAATGACGAAGACCTCAAAACCTATTGGAGTGCCTCCTCAGGTAACAAAGGGGAATGGATTCAAACGGATCTAGGGCAGCTCAGCACGGTCAACGCCATCCAGATAAACTATGCCGATCAGGATGTGGATCAAGATCGCTTGGGCAAGCGCACCGATCAATTTCATCAGTACATTTTGTACCATTCCTTGGATGGGAAAAAGTGGGAAGTGCTGGTAGACAAAAGCAAAAACACCACGGACATTCCTCATGAATATGTAGAGTTGAAAAATTCGGTAAAGACCCGATTTCTCAAGTTGGAAAATATTCATATGCCGACAGGTAAATTCGCAATCAGCGGTTTCCGTGTTTTTGGAAATGGGGGTGGAGCCAAACCGGAAAAGGTGAAGCAGTTTATGGTCTTCCGTACCGAAAAGGACAAGCGAAGTGCCTTTATCAAATGGTCACCTTTGGCAGATGCTTACGCTTATAACTTATATTACGGTACCGCACCAGACAAGCTCTACACTTCCATCATGGTCATGGGCAACAATGAATATTGGCTCAAAACGCTCGATCGTACCAAAACCTACTATTTCACCATCGAAGCCATCAATGAAAATGGTGCGAGTGAGTGGTACGAGGTGCAGAAGGTGGATTGATCAATGACCAATTATCAATGGCCAATGAACAATTTTCAAGAGTAAATTTCCAATAACTCAATAACCAATAACTCGAAAGCGGACATGAAACACTTACTTACCATACTATTCCTTCTACTCTTCGGATTCCAAGCGCAGGCACAGAATCGGACCAAAGAGCGATTGACTCAGTTGATGGAAAGCCAATCTGTAATGGGGCTTTCGGTGGCGGTGGTGAAAGATGGGAAGTTGGTGTATACCGATGCCTTGGGCTGGAAAGAGGAGGGTAAAGTGGCACTTCAGACTTCGGACCTGTTTCGTATAGCCTCGATATCCAAGTCCTTTTCGGCTACTTCCATCATGCAGTTGGTGGAGGAGAAGAAGCTCAGTTTGGATGATGATGTAAGCGACTTGATCGGGTTTAAGGTTCAAAATCCCAAATTTCCCGAGACGGTGATCACCCTGCGGATGCTGCTTTCTCATACGTCGAGTTTGAATGATTCTGAGGGATATTTTACCCTTGATGCAATCAATCCTGCCAAGAATACCAATTCAGCTAAGGTTTACAACGAATACGAACCCGGTAAGGGCTATCAGTATTGCAACCTGAACTTCAATATGGTCGGGACGATCATCGAGAAGTATTCTGGGGAGCGATTTGACCAGTATGTGAAGAAACACATCCTCGATCCGCTTGGCCTCTACGGAGGATACCATGTGGATGAATTGGATGAGTCCAGGTTTGCAACGCTGTACAACTATTCCAGGGATTCGGCCAAATTTATCCCTTCTCCCGCCGCTTATGCTTCGCGAAAGACAGAGTTGGCAACCTACCAAATGGGATACAGCACACCGATTTTTTCTCCAACAGGAGGAATGAAAATCTCTGCACCGGATCTGGCCAAATACATGATCATGCACATGAATTATGGTAAAGGTGAGAAAGCCAAGATTATTTCCAAAAAGAGCGCTCTGGAGATGCAAACGCCACTTTCAGCGGATGAAAACTATGGCTTGGCACTTTGGAAAACCGATCAATTGATTTCCGGTGTAGCACTTACCGGGCATACGGGTTCGGCGTATGGCTTGTATTCTGCGATGTTTTTTGACCCCGAGAAAAAGTATGGATTTGTGGTCATCACCAATGGTTGCGATCCTATGGAGGAGAATGGGTACATCAAGGTAATTCGTCAGGCCGTGAATGTGCTGTATGAGGAATGGGTAAAACCCTGATCAATGGCTCACTCCAAAAAAAGAACTGAGGGAAGGTAATAGGTCTACTGCCCAATGGGCTATAATCAACACAGGCAAGTTCCGATACCTTGCCCAGTGCCATCCAAAGAAGCAACCGATCACAAAAACTGGAACACCGGTTCCCAAGAGTACCGAAGCCAAATCTCCAGCTTGACCTTCTACACCATTTGCCAGTAAAAATCGACTGGGTAGGTGCCAAGCAGTAAAAAGTAGGCCTGAAACAAGGATCGCCAATGGGGTATTCCATCGCTTTTCCAACCTTGTTTGAAGCATTCCTCTGAAAAACAATTCCTCAGGCAGCCCTGCAATCAGCAAGGGAAACACTATTCCAAGAAAAAAACGAAGCTCTGAATCTTCGAAGCTGGACATCGCTTCTGCAATTCTCGGAAGGTGTCGGGTATTCAGTAAAAAGCCTGCAGATATCAGAAGTACTCCTTTTATAAGCATTGTACCTGTTGGTTTGAGGCCAAGAACCAGATCCTGAATTTTGTATTTCCAGATACCGAAGAAAAGAATGGAAGGGATTAGGAGTAGAAATGCGAATTTGAAGACGACTGCATACCAAACGTCCTGGATAAAATCTTTGGCTCCTAGGATTGGCATCGGAAAGTACAGAATCAGCTTTCCGCAAACGAAGGCTAGAAAGATGTAAAAAATGGAATACAGGATAAGAACCCGACTTTCGCTTTTCAGGTTTTTGAAAGGGATTGCTTCAGCCTTTACTCTTTGCCAACCGAAAAAAGTAAACTTGCTCTTCACAGCTTTGCAGGATATCGATTTTTTAATTCTCGTAGGATCTCCTCTAGCCCGTTGAGTCGGATTTCATAAAGTGTACTTAGCCACATGCCAAGCTTGCCTTCAGGAAATCCTTGGCCGTGCATCCAAACCAAGTAATGCTCCGGGATATCACATAGAAGCCATCCTTTGTATTTCCCAAAAGGCATGGTCTTCGTGACGAGATCAATGAGGATTTCGGGGTTCATTCAGTTTGCCTTTGGATTAATTCAACCTTTGTGATGTGGTATTTACTTTTCCTCGAAGGCTTAGCAAGTTCAAGAAAAAATGGATGGAGGAGACAGAAAATCAAATAAAATCTGAACTAAGTAACATTTATTTTAATATCTTAAAAAATTCTTAGTTCAATCTCTTTGTCTAATCCTAAAAATTTGAATGCAACTTTCTGAATACAAGTACAAAAGCCGCTTCTGGTGGCCCATGATGATTTTTGTAGGTGTTTGGTTCTTTCCCCAACTAGCGCAGGCACAACGTCCCGAAAAAAAAGATTACATCATCCTAGGAGATACGGCACTTTCCCAGGGAAAAATCTTCGGGATGCCGACAAAAGAAAATACCGAGGTTACTTTCGCCAGGTCAAGGAGGACTCCTTCCAGAATCTATTCAGTAGCTGAAGTGTCAGAATTCCGGATGTCCGAAAGGGTATTTTTTTCCAAAAAAGCTCTTTTGGGAGGTCAGGAGCGGCTCGTCTTTTTGGAGAAGCTTCCCCATGAAGCGGGAGGAGTTTCACTTTGGAGGCTCAATGCCAAGCCAGCAGTTTTTTTCGTAGAGACCGTAAAAGGACTGGAAGTGCTTGAGGAAGATTATAAGGAGACGTTAGGGACAGCCTACGGGAATGGCAACCTTTTACCTTTGGTGGCGATCACGAATAAATCCGAGCTTTCGCTTAATTACCTGTCCAAAACCGCGAAAAATCTATCTTCTCCTAGGACAATTACCAAACTGCTCACGCTGACTCCTTGGGTTGCTTATAGCAGTCAGTCGGTGGAGTTTTTAATTCCAGATTCCACGGTGCCAGCCAAAATTTCGGGATCTTCTCCCAGCTTTGGGGTGGTGGGAGAGCTGTTTTTGACTTTCAAAAGAGATCTATCTGTTGGGCTCGGCGTCACTTGGAGTCAGTTGGATAATCAGGGCTTTTTTACCTACGCTACCAATCAGCTGCGGTATGAATCTGATGTTTTTGTGGATTTCAGTTTGATTCAGGTGCCGTTGACTGTGCGCTATTATTACGACTTGAGCCCCAATCGCTATCGCATTTTTGCAGAGGCAGGGTACAGCTATGGGATGCCATCCTACGAAAAGGCTGGAGTCTTTCAGGCTGAGATCGGCACAAATTCAATTATTACCTCTTCCAAAACATTTCAACTCACGGATACTTACTCAGGATTTATTTGGGGAGTTGGGGTAGAAAAATACCTGTCCAAACATCGTGGAGTGGCTTTGGGATTGAGACATGCTTCACTTGGCGGTATAGATGATGAATCGTTCAATGGCTTTAATTTTTACCTGGGATTTAAATTCTAACATGACATGAAAATCAAATACATCATCGCATTGTGGATTTTGGCATTGTTTGGTTCCTGTGAGCAGGTAGAAGAAATCACTTCGAGGGATTATCCCTTTATACAGAGCATCAGTGTCTCGGACATTGATGAGACCGGCGTCACGGTCAACTTTGAGATCAAGAAAAACGGTTCTTCAGCTATCACTTCCTACGGTTTGGAGTATTGGTTGCAAACATTCAATGGTGGGCAACCCAACATCCAGCGCCTCACCCGATCAGGTAATCCTGAATCGCCATTGGTGCAGCAGAGGATCAGTTACGATATGATTAAAGAGGCGTATCTGGTACAGCCGTTTGTGGTAGCTGGAGGGGTAACGGTTTATGGAGAAAAGCTCACCTTCGAAAGTCTTGGTGTTAGCGCCCCCAAAATAACGGAGGTTACGCCTCGCGAAATCAAGTTTTATGATCAAATCCATATCAAAGGAGATTTCTTCAATTCTGCGCTTGATCTCAACGAGGTGAAATTGCTTGGACTCGAGGATACCTTTACTATTCGCATTGACAGCGTTGACAATCAAAATATTTGGTTAAGTATCAATCTGAAAAATTTCAGCTTTCAGCCAACAGACCAAAAATATGTCCTTCAAGTGACTAGTGGAGGGAAATTTACCCAGCTTGCCGATGCTATTTCGATTTACAAACCGCAGATTCTCTCCGTAGAACCGCGAAGATTGTATGTGGGAGACTCTTTGGAAGTTGTTTTGAATTTTTTTCAAACACCGGGAGACCTCACTTTTGACTTGACAAGTGAGTCTGGAAAAGTGCTTTCGACCTACAGTTATGTGACAAAAGAAGCTGGTAGGTATAAATTCCTCGCTGGAAATACCGCTCCAGGCAGGTATGATGTTTCTATCAATTCTACTTTTTGGAAGACTAAGTTTCCTGAAAAAATCGAGGTGCTGCCCTCTTGGGAAGTTTATCGAAGTGGGGTTCAAGCTCCCAATACTTCCGACCACCAAGTCCTCACTACACCGGATCGGATACTTTTTATAGGCAATGCTCCTCAGACTGCAGGTAAGTTTCATTCGCTAGACCTTGGCACAAGTGCTTCTCAGCAACTCGCCGATTTACCGGGTTTACCAGAAAATCGGGAAAGACCGGTGCTGATAGGTACACAGGGAAGATACTTTTACTTCGGTTTGGGATTGGTTCGGCAGGGAGGATCGGTAGCTTACAGGAAAGACTTCCATCGCTATGATTTTCAGACGGGTCGATGGGAGCGTCTTGCTGATTTTCCTTTTGAGTTTTCCTCTGTAAATAAGTCACTGGAGTTTAATGGTAAGCTCTATTTGATCATGGACAATTACCTCAATTTCAGAGAATATGATCCTGTCACGGGCACTTGGACGCTTACCCCCGTTGAAGTCCCTTCTTCGATCAGGAATACCAACCAATTTGTTCAGGTCGGACCGGAGGTTTACTCTTTGACTACAATCTATCCGCTTCGATTGGTTGCATATCGATATGGACAGGATGAGCGTTCGCTTCCTGAACTTTATATTCAAAGCCTTGATCAAACCAATGGCATGTCTTATTGGGATGGAAATTTCATTTTTACCAAAGATGGTCAGCCCGAATTTAGAATGGATCTCCGTACACTGACTTTACGGCCTCTACAGGGAATAGGTGAGAACAAAAAGGGGGATCTTCCGCTCTGGCAAAGTCGAGAAGGGCTGATGTTTGCATTTCCTAAAAATGCCCAGACCAACGTTCGTGAAAATCTCATTTATCGCCTTATTCAAGATTTGGATTAAGGTGAGTCCAGACTGAATCTTTTTGAATTCAGCTTGGTTTTCCCCTCAATCAAAACAGAAAGGAACTACGATGGAAATCGGAATTGACAGCTTTGCGGCATTCGTAACAGATAGAAATGGAGAACCGGTAGGCACCGCCCAAGATGCCATGCGGGAATTGCTAGAGCGGATCAAGCTGGCGGATGAAAAAGGCTTGGATGTCTTTGCCATCGGTGAGCACCACCGCAAGGAATTTTTGGATTCGGCGACTTCTGTGATTTTGGCAGCTGCGGCCGGAATGACTAAGCGAATCCGACTAAGCAGCGCTGTCACCGTTTTGAGTGCAGCCGATCCTGTTCGGGTTTTTCAGCAGTTTGCAACCTTGGATTTGGTATCTCAAGGTCGTGCTGAAATGGTTGTCGGTCGTGGTTCTTTTACTGAAGCATTTCCACTTTTTGGACTCAATCTTCAGGATTACGATAAGCTATTCATCGAAAAGCTCGGTCTTTTGCTCCAAATCCGTGAGGAGGAAGTCGTGACTTGGTCGGGTCGATTCCGTCCAGCCTTGCACAATCAGCCCATTTACCCACGACCCGTACAGGAGAAGTTGCCGATTTGGCTAGGAGTAGGCGGAACTCCGGGTTCTTTTGCTCGTGCGGGTTCGCTTGGACTTCCGCTGATGGTAGCCGTGATCGGAGGAGAAACGCACCGGTTCCGACCTTTGGTTGACTTGTATCGGGAAGCCGGGGATAAAGCTGGATTTTCTCAGGATGAATTGAAAGTGGGACTTCATTCATTGGGCTATGTGGGTAGAACTCACGAAGAAGCAGTTGAAAGTTATTACCCCGGCTATGCAGAGACTTTTACCCGAATCGGAAGAGAGCGAGGCTGGCCACCGGTGACTCGAGGCCATTTTGAAGCTCAAAATTCCAAATGGGGCGCCTATCTGGTTGGGGATTCCGATGAGGTGGCAGAGAAAATCCTTCGTCACAGCGAATCGTTGGGAGGGATAGATCGCTTCACGTTTCAGATGGATAATGCCGGACTGAGTCATCAGCAGCTATCAGAAAGTATCGCCATGATCGGGGAGGAAGTAATTCCGAAAATAAGGAAATGATCAATTACCAATGATCAATAACCAATTAACAATGCGCAGTTTTCAATGCTCAATTTTTAGGGTTCTGGATAGGAGTTCCTTGTTCATTGAGTTTGATAATTGATCATTGAAATCGCTAGCCTCATGAATCTTTCCAAATTATCCCATTTTATACTCATTACCTTCTTACTTTTTGCTTTGGTGGCTCCTATTGAAGGAATTAGCCAAAGCAAAACAGGCTTTCTCACAGTCACCAAAGTATCCGATGGAGATACCTTTTGGGTCACTCATCCATCAGGCAAAGAAGAAAAAGTCCGCTTGATCGGGATCAACTCACCTGAGTCGCGAAAGACAGGGAACAAGGATGTGGAATTTTTTGGAAAAGAGGCAAGTGCTTATGCTAAGCAACTGCTGCTTACTAAGCGAGTCAGGTTGGAATTTGACGTGCAAAAATACGATCGGTACAAGCGAACCTTGGCCTATGCCTACCTCGAATCGGGCACGATGGTCAATGCTCATTTAGTTAAAGAAGGCTATTCCCGGGTGGCTACCTACCCTCCCAATGTGCGGTATCAAGAGCAGTTTCAAAAATTGGAGAGGGAAGCACGAAGTGCTAGGAGGGGCCTTTGGAGGTGATTTTTAATAGATTCTGAGATGTGACATCATACGGAATGAATGGGTAAGTTGATTTGTTGAATCGTCCTTTGTATTTCTTTAGTGTGGCTAGGAAGGGAGCATTTTTTTGATAGAATAGTTACAGAAAGGCATATTATTTTGATTTTCAAATACTACATACAGCAAAAATATTTTTTGATTTGGGGGTATTTTTATAGTGTTTGTATTGACGCCTCTATTCAACCTTGTGAAGGTTCTATTTTAGAAAATAAATTAGTATGTGTGAGTATTTCATTGTTTATGTGCTTGATAAACTGTGTTTTAAAAATAAAAAAATGGTTTGCTGTTTTTACTTTTAATTAGTGTAACTTTCTAATCTTTTATTTTCCAAACAGAAATTTGATTCTAAAGAAATTCCCCAGCTTTAGAAAATCAATACATCTTTTAAGGCTACTTCTTCTCCATGAGTTTTATTGATGGTAGCGGATCGACCTTGTAAATTATTTTACAGCTTGCCAAAATCACAGCACCATGAAAAACAGTGGAATTGAATCAGAAAAAGAGCCCTTTATAATTGCTATTGGTGCTTCTGCGGGAGGCATGGAGGCTATCCACCTGCTTTTCGACCACACTCCTCAGGATGGTGTGGCGTATGTGATCATTCAGCACCTTTCACCTGATCATAAAAGTTTCATGTCAGAGCTTTTGGCGAACCATAGCAAACTCAAAATCACGGTTGCCGAAAATGAGATGTTTGTGGAAACAAATCATGTTTATCTGATGCCTAAAGGGAAGAATATGACCATCAAAAATCGCAGGTTGTTTCTGACTGATATTAAGCCCTTTCAGCCCAATAAGTCAATTGACATTTTTTTTGATTCCCTCGCGGAGAGCCATAAGGATAAAAGCATTGCTGTGATTCTCTCTGGTACGGGCACTGATGGTACTAAAGGAATCGCATCCGTTAAGAGAAACGGTGGTTTTGTCATTGTACAGGATCCTCAAAGTGCCAAGTTTGAAGGGATGCCTCAAAGCGCCATTGATTCAGGCCATGTGGATGTAATCCTTCCTCCAGAATTGATTCCGGAAGAAATCATCATGCATCTCAAAAGCAATGATTTAGAAAATGATTTTTCTAATCATGCTAGCAAGGATCATGAATCAGACTTATTGAAGATCCTTGGATTGATCCAAAAGCATACTCCTTTGGATTTTTCAGAGTATAAGCGCCCCACGATTGTGAGGAGGATTGTCTTGAGAATGGCCAAGAATAAGGTGACTTCTCTAGCGGAATATGTGGCTTTTCTTGAGGCTAATCCTTCTGAAATTTCAAATTTGGCAAAAGAGTTTTTGATCAGTGTGACAAAGTTTTTCAGAGATAAAGAAGCATTTGAGGTGATCAAGGAAAAAGTCATTCCTGAGATCGTTGAAAATAAATTACAGGTCGACACTTTTAAAGTTTGGGTAGTAGGATGTGCTACCGGAGAGGAAGCATACTCACTGGCTATCCTGATTTCAGAGCACCTCACAGAGAAGAAAAAAAATCTTGAAGTAAAGATTTTTGCCAGCGATATAGATAAAGCAGCCCTTCAACAGGCCTCCAAAGGCATCTACCCCGCACGAATTGAAAATGAGGTGTCCGAAGAAAGGTTAAGTAGATTTTTCACCAAGCAGGGCGATCATTATAAAGTGAGAGATAACATCAGGAAAATGCTCATTTTCGCCGATCATGATATTGTCAAGCAGCCTCCTTATGGCAAAATAGACTTGATCAGCTGCAGGAATCTTCTCATCTACATCAATCCCATCCTACAGAAGAAAATCCTTACTTCCCTTCATTTCTGTCTTAATTTGGGAGGATACCTGTTTTTAGGTCCCAGTGAAAGTCTCGGAGAGTTAAAAAAGTCTTTTATCGAGGTGAATAAGAAATGGAGAATATTTAAAAGTATTGAAGTAGTCCGAAACTTTAGAGATACATCCTATAGTACTCCAGTCCTTGAAAGGCAATGGGAAAGTATAAACCAAGCTTCAGTCGCACAAAGAAACACTGAAAAAGGCAACTTACTGGACCTTATTAACCAATCACTCTTGGAAATATCTGGCTTCGAGGCAGCAATTTGGGTCAATGGAGATCTTAAAATAGTCCAGAGTCTGGGTAACTATGAAAAATACCTGCTTCCCAAACTTTTCAATTTTAACCTCTTGGAGATGCTGCCAGAAGAACTGTCTATAGCTACCTCTACGAGTATCCGTCAGGCATTGAAAAGCAATCGGGAGTCCGGTGTTAAAAAAGTAAGTTTCTACAGGGATAAAAAGTCACATTCAGTCAATGTCTTGGTAAAGCCATTTTTATCAGATGCAGGTGCTGTACCTGACTATTTTTTAGTTCTCTTCACTGATGACAATACTAAAAAAGTACTCCAGCCTGCACCTATCAATTTTGAAAAGGAGGCACAGGTACTCCAGCATCTGGAAGATCTCAAAGAGGAACTGGCAGAGACCAAACAAAAACTGACTGTAGCCAACAGCGCTTTGGAAGAATCCAATGATAACATTTCCTCCTACAATGAAGAGCTCATTTCGAGTAATGAAGAAATGCAAAGTGTCAATGAGGAGCTTCAGTCAGTCAATGAAGAACTACAAACCGTCAATAACGAGTATCAGCTCAAAATCAAAGAATTGGCGGAGTTGAATGATGATTTGAATAACTATTTCAGATCGACTGTCAATGCGCAATTGTATGTGGATCAAGATCTTATCCTAAGAAAATTTACACCTTCAGCGATTCGTCAGATCAACCTCAAAGAGAGCGATATCGGCAGGGCGATCAGTGATATTACCACCAATATTCGCTTTTCGACTGTGATTACGGATATCGAGAAGGTAATCGTTTCTTCGGAGGTTGTGAAAAAAGAGGTACAAACCCTAGATGGAAGGTGGTATCAAATGATGGGTATACCCTATGTAAAACAGCAGGACAATAAAAACGATGGGGTGATCATCACCTTTAATGATATTACCGAGCTGAAAAAGGTGCAGGATAAACTGTCACGAATCAATGATGAGCACAAGACATTTATTTATTCAGTTTCACATGATTTGAGAGGTCCATTAGGCAATTTGAAAACCTGTATTTCTCTTTTGAAGGCAGAATTAGAACCCCAATCCACGGATTTGTTGGAATTGGTAAATATGACAGACAATTCGATTGCTAATCTAAGTAACATCATTCGTGAACTCACAGACGTAGTCAAAATCGAAACAGAAATTGATGTGCCTGAGAAGGTTAAGTTAAGAGATTTGCTCACTGAAGTTGAAATGACTCTGAAGGATAGATTTGTCAATTTGACGTATAAGATCAATTATGATTTAAAAGAGCCTGAGATCCAATTTTCAAAAAAGAATTTAAGGAGTATCCTCTTCAACATTCTAAGTAACGCTATGAAGTATAGATCTCCCGAAAGGGAACTGGAAGTAACTATTCGAACAGAGAATTTGAATGGGGAGCTACTCTTAAGTATTCAAGACAATGGATTAGGCATTGAAGAAAGTCAAAGGAATAAAATATTTGGTGCTTTTCACCGTGCTCACGATCATGTGGAGGGAATAGGAGTAGGGTTATATCTGGTGAAAAAAATTATCAACAATGCCGGGGGAGACATTACCGTTGACAGCGAGGTTGGTAAAGGTTCAAATTTCAAGGTTTATTTCCCAACAAACCGAATGGACTAAATAGTCGGAATTTGGATAGGTCACATCTTGAACCCAAAATGGAATAACAACTAATGCGGGCAGGTTTCTGACATTTCCTATATTTCAAGCGAAATTGATTTTACCTTCTCCCATGTTTGACAGTCCCGA
This sequence comes from Algoriphagus aquatilis, assembly GCF_042657405.1. NCBI lineage: Bacteria > Pseudomonadati > Bacteroidota > Cytophagia > Cytophagales > Cyclobacteriaceae > Algoriphagus > Algoriphagus aquatilis. The sequence goes on along the minus strand of NZ_JBHSKS010000007.1, from coordinate 78,701 downwards.
GTATCCCAAGTCACTGCCCGAATCACTTTTTGAATCATGGTTTGAGTTGGGGAGAAGCAGCAGGATACCCTATGCTTACCTTTTGATCTTATGGGATGAATTAGATGGAAAGTATGTGCCTGTTTTTGTCGAAAAACGGCTAGATATCGACAGCTATGAGCGGTATGGTGAATCCCCTGCCACGCAGACTTTGGTGGCAGCATACGACCTTTATTCAGAAGGAAGAGTCAAATGATTTTATTGAATTCGATCCGTTTGAGTTGATCCAAAAGGGTTGAAAAAAGTACTTTTTTCTTTGATTTAAAATTGCTAACTATCTGTAAGCGTTAGAGTTTCTGATTGTTATTTTAAGCACAGATACTAGTAGATTGATTTAATCTTTAACCATTCAAAACCCAATAAACCATGGAACACTACAAGCAAGTCGGGGTATGGATAGACCATTCCAAGGCTCATTTGATCGGATTCAAAAGTGGGCAAGTCAGACTTTTGGAGACGGTAGAGTCTCCTTTTGAGAGTATCAAGCGAATCGAAGGAGAAGGCAGAGACATGAGTAGGTTTTCTCCCAACCCAGTGCATGTTTCCAACAACGAGTACAAAAAGCATCACATCGTCCAAAACGAGATCAATGAATACATGAGGATGATGGAGCAAAAGCTGGCAAATTTCGAAGATATTTTACTTTTTGGTCCGGGCACCATGAAGGAGCGGATGAAAAACCGACTCAGAGAGAAAAAAGCATTTGAAGGAAAGTGGCTTTCTGTAGAGCGGTCAGACAAGCTCACCGAAAACCAACTCTTGGCCTTTGTCAGGGAATTTTATAAGAAAGAAGGAGTGTAACTCTTCCTTCAACTAATTGAAATGCCAAGTGAAAGCTTGGCTTTTTTGTTTTATAGAAATTGATAGCAGCGTTTAGAAATCTTTCAAATAAAAAATTGGCGAAGTGCCATTTATCCTACTTGTTGGGAGCAAGGCAGATTCAACGGCCCAAGACGAAAAAAGGCTGAATTTCTTCAGCCTTTAGATGTAGAGGAGGAGAGGGCCGAGCGTTCAAATCTTTCCTGAGGAAAGATTTAGCGAGGGGCCAGTATGCAGGGTGGGCCCGATGACTAGAAATGAAAACAGCCAAGCATTGGCTTGGCTGTTTGAATGCAGAGGAGGAGGGATTCGAATAATCTGATTTATTAACCTGATAAACAGGGTTTTGAGATGCTGGGTTGGCGATAGGTCTCGATTTTTCTGACCCACTTTTTTTAGTAAAAATTGTGATGAACGGTAAGTGAAGAGATTCGAACACGGAGTAGCTCTTGTTAATTCAATGGGAATTCCCAATTGTTTATAGCTCTCTGAGGTATTGCTCATAAATCATGTTCGCTGTTTCCAAGCTTCTTTTATTTCCATTAATCATTAAATCGGCGTACACTAATAGGGGTGGGGCACACTGATCAACTTTACCATGCTTGTCCCAAAAGGTTGCATAAACCTCTACCTCTCCATTTTTGTCAGGCATCATCCGAGTTGCTTTGATGAATTCTGGTTTGTTTAGTTCTGTAAACAAGGTAAATCGCTCCGGCCTGAGGTAATTGGTCAAAATATCACCACCGGGTTCACCACCCCACCTCGTCTTTGAAGTAGGAAGTTGTATCTCTGTCCAAGTGGCGTCCTTGGGTAATCGGTACCTTCCTTGATACAAAGAAGGCTTGAGCGTATTTCTGTATCCGCTGATCCAAGTGGCTATGGCTTCCTCTTTATTTACCCATCGGTAACCATTTGTTTTTGTCTTTACCAATAGGCCGGCTTCCTTGAGGTTATTCAGGACTAAGGGAACATTTCCCAAAGCGACTCCTGCCTGATGGGCAAGGTCACGTTGGTTGGTTTCTAAATTTTTGTCATCTACTAATAACTGGAAAAATACCCGTAAGCCGGTTTTTGTAAAAGCTCTGGTTGCATCCTCCGTGTCTTCTTTTAGTGGTGCAAACTTGTCGATCAAGATATATAGTCCGTTTTTTTGAATGAAACCATTTCCGTTCGCCTCCAGATAATTGATTCTCATCTCCTGAAGCAATTGCCTATATTTTGGATAGATTCTATAAGCCACCAGCAAAAAATTGGGATAAGTATCATTCAAATTCTGGATAATTCTGATGGTGTTTTCTCGTACTTCTTGTTTGAGCAATGTGTCAAAGTGGAATTCACCAATTGGGAAGATCATGGTTACCAGAGCATCCATTTCCTTATTGGCATGTTTTTCCCAGTTTCCCGTGCAATGGAGAATTGGAAAAACGCTTTGAAACGTTTGATCTAATATTTTATATTCTTTCATGTTCACAAATATATAAAGTTCACGAATCGTGAACAAATATTAAAAATGAACAAAAGAATAAAAAAGATTGATTACCCTTTGTTGAAAGTAATTTACACTCGTAAAAGCAACGAGGGTAAATTTTACCATTTTTTACCCTTGTTTAGAAAACGGAAGTAGAATTTACTCTTGTAGGCAAGATGAAAATTCAGAATTGAAATTCACCCTGGATCGAACACGAAATGTCAGTCAAAAGAAAAAGGATCTCGGTTGATAACTCTCAATTCTTCAAGAGAAAAGTTGTTTTTAACCTTTAAATACTGGGAGGTTTCTTAAATCAACTTTAAAAATGAACTATTCAATGCCTTTAGCCTGGTCTGATACGTGTCCAAGTAAAGTTTCTTGCAGGTTTCGTCCAGATAGCTCCTTTCGGTCAAATCTCCAACTTCCGATTTTGGGTTCCGGAATTCATTCAAAATCTTTGCAAGCCTGGATTTAATCAGGCCGATTTTCGAACCAAATTCCCAAAAATCATCATAGGCTAAAAAGCCATTGGCTTCGAAACTTGGAGTGTAGTAGTCATTTTTGAACAAGCCATCTTTCAGCGCTAACTCAGGATCCTTGACATGAAGCCGCGTATTGATCAAATCATACGCTGGGCTTAGTATATAATCACCCTGAGAAGTTTCCAGCAAACTGAAATTTTTTAAATGTGCATCTCCGTTTGAAAACAGGAAATTGAAAACGACAAGTTTGTAGAATTCTTCCAAAGCCACCGGATATGCTCCTACGTACTTTTTTATCAAGTCGGCAATCGCTTCGTAGCTGGAATTGTACTTGAATTCTTCTCCATCTGTTTCCTTGGTTTTGCCTGCAAGTGTGGCAAAGTCTTCTAAGCCAAGCTTTTTTTCGGAATTCGCATCGATATCAAATCGCTTGGTCAAATAAGCTGGTTCTCCATTTCTGTAGAATATCAGCCCATTTTCTGCTGTTTTCAAGCTATACACTTGCTTTGCAATCTGCATGGTCAGATGTTCATTAGCGGGGACCATTTCGATACGGTCCATATCACGGGGTATCGGTTTAAGGATGTAGGTTCCTTTTTCTCCTTCCTTTGTCAAGCGAATGTTTCCTTTTTCCCAAATGGCAGAAAGCTTTTCCTGGGCTCCAGAAATAGATATACGTTTTCTGTTTTCCAGCATTTCTTCCATTTCGGATTCATTTGTGGGCTGGTGGCTTTCATATGGAAGAAAATAGGAAGTCTTGCGTCCACCGAAAAGTTGCCGTAGTCCTAAAGGACTGTATTGGTCAAATCCTTTGGCAAGGGTAATCGGGCAAGTGGTCAGTTTTAATTCCATGGATTAGAGTTCTTTTAGAGTGACAGCCCCGATGGTGTCCGTGGTGGAAGTTTGGAGTAACAGGGAGAAAAAGTCGTTTTCATCAATCTGTAGTCTTCTGGCCTGGAGTTTCAGGTTTACACCTTCTGAAAGCATATTGAAGAAGAACGGGAATAAATAATCTGAGACAAATTCCTTTTGAACCTTTGGGAGGGTAAGGCTGATTGAGGGCTTGGTGGGATCATTAAGCCAAGCCTCGTCATAGACAAATCGATACCGTTTTGGGCTTTCTTTGATCAAAAGTCCAACCTGTTCCCCATTTCGTAAGACTGCGGCACTTCTCATCGGTCAGTTTTTTTAAGACCAAGACTTAGCTCCAAACCCAAGATTTCTGCCAGTTGGTTAAGGATTTTCACCGAGGGATTAAACTCTCCGCGCTCAAGTTTGTAGAGCGTGTTTATACTGACTTGTGCCATTTCGGCTAAGTTCGGCTGGTTAATTCCCAGTAGCTTTCTCCGTTCTCGAATGACAGTTCCAATCTCCTCAATTGTCATTATAATGTGATTTTTACACTAAAATATTGTTCATTTATTTAAAATCAAACATAAATCACATTATAGTGTGAAATATGATGGGATAAGGGATTGAATTGATTAAAATATCCTTAATATCACAATATAATGTTATTCCGTGTGCTATGCACCTTGGAGCATTAATTCAAAAATTTAACATATTCGCTACTAAATTCGCTACTGACACTAAAAAATAAACCCTAACTCTTTTTTTATCAAGTAGTTAGGGCTTGTATTTGCAGAGGAGGAGGGATTCGAACCCCCGGTACCTCTCGGTACAACGGTTTTCAAGACCGCCGCGATCGACCACTCTGCCACTCCTCTGTGCGTGTGATTTTTTCGATCAGGTGTGCAAAAGTATATGCTTTCCCCTTTTTTGACAAGAGCCACGTGATTTTTTCTTCTAAGTGCCTGATTTTTCTGGTATTAATTTACATCGGATTCCATAGTCAGTACTTTTCTACGCCTTTCCCGCTCCTTTTGCTTTTCCTCCGCAAGATCAAAACTCACATTGACTTCAAAGCAGACCAATACTATGATCGAGGTCAGGTAAAGCCATAGCATCAGCGCGATCACTGTCCCGATGGAGCCATAAAGCTTGTTGTAACTGGCGAAGTTTTCGAGGTAAAAAATAAATCCATAAAACGCAAAGGTGATCAGCAGTCCTGCCAATTGGGCACCGGTGGAGAAAAAATGCCACTTGTCGTGAATCGCGGGTGCAAATCGAAAGATAAAGGCTGAGGTGATATAAAAGACCGTGAGCAGGATGAGGAACTTCAGCGTATTGAACAAAAAGATCATAAAGCTGCTGTTGAACAGATGCAGCTCGTCCAGTCTGCCGATAAATAGGCTGCCAAAAATCATTACCGTGCTTGCTGCAATGATTGTCAATACCAAGGCCACTACAATGGAAATGGCAATTAATCGAGTGACAAAAAATCCACGGTTTTCCTTCGTCTTGTAGACAGAATTAAACGATGCCATCATGGAAACTACCCCCTGTGTCGAGGCAAATAGTGCAAAGAAAAATCCAAACGAAAGCAAACTTTGTCTCGGCTTGGATACAATGTCCATGAGTGTGGTTTCGATATTTTGGTAAATGTCCTCGGGCATGATGCTTTGGACAAAAGACAGGATGTTTTCGGTGGTAACTACCGGAAATAGGTCCTGCATGTAAGGCACTAGGTTGAGCAAAAAGAGCAAAAGCGGAAAAAGAGCGATGGTGTAGCTGAAAGCCATGGATCCCGCCCGCTCGTTGATGTCATCTTTTTTGAGCTGCTGGATAAAAATCCGACTTACATCATACAGGTTTTTTTCAGGGCTCCCAAAATGGATTCTTTTCAGATGCCTGGCTTTTAGCTGTATCCTGATTCTCCATTTGAAGATTTTCTCCTTGACCACGTCAGATTGGTGTTTAGTTAAAAAATGGTTTTAATAAAGCTAGCAAATTTCCCGGTGGTCGGGTGGGGGTGTGGGAGTCTTTTTTCAAAAATGCCAAGGTGGTCCAACCTTCCGTAATTACTTCCCCTGATTCATTCATGACTTGATATTCAAATCGTATTCTGACTCCCGGGAGTTCAGGGATGAGGGTTTTGATGGTAAGCAGTTCATCGTATTTTCCCGGCTTTAGGTAGCGAAAGTGGCTTTCCAAAACAGGCATCATTACGCCATTTTCCTCCATTTCCCGATAAGAAAATCCCGCCGAACGCATCGCTTCCACCCGTGCTACCTCAAAATACACGGCATAGTTTCCATAATAGACGTAGCCCATTTGGTCTGTTTCAGCATAGCGAACTCGAATTTGGGTTTCGGCTTGAAACATATCAGAAAATTTTGGCAGCATTGAGTGCGCGTTGGTACCTGGACGCGTTGTTGATGTGCTCGTTGTAGGTGACAGCAAAGGTATGGTAACCCGAGAAATCCTCCTTAGCACAGAAATACATGTACTTGTGCTGCTCGGCATTCAGTACGGCATCGAGGGAGTTGATGTCAGGCAAGTTGATCGGACCTGGAGGAAGTCCGGCGTATTTGTAGGTATTGTAAGGGCTGTCTATGGCCATATGAACTCCCGTAAGTCGCTTGATGGTAAAATCTCCTGCTGCAAATACCAACGTAGGGTCAGCTTGGAGAGGCATGCCAATGCGAAGTCTGTTAAGGTAAACACCGGCGATTTTTGGTCTTTCATCAGCTTTTTGGCTTTCTGCCTGTACGATGGAAGCCAGTGTGCTGACTTCTTTTTGGCTTAGACCCATAGCCTGTGCTTTCTTCTTTCGCTCCTCTGTCCAAAAGGTTACATATTCCTTGTGCATCCGGTCAAAGAGCTCCTCCGCACTGGTGTTCCACCAGAATTCGTAAGTATTTGGGATGAACATGCTCATGACCGTCTCTTCTTCAAAATCAAACTTGCGGATATACACAGAATCCTGAATCAACTCCAAAAATTGTTCTTTGGTCACCTCTAGGTTGGCAGTGATTTTTTCTGCTAAATCTGTTTTGGTCCGAACGTTATTAAAAGTCACTCTTACGGGCGTCTGTCTCCCTGATCGCAGCATGCGTACCAGCTGCAGGTTGTTCATTTTGGGATCAATCTTGTACAATCCTGGCTTTACGGCTTCTTGATAGCCCAATATTTTGGAAACGAAGCCAAAACTCAAGGCATCATTTATGACTTTTTCATTGTAGAGCTGGTCCACCACATTTTTATAGACCGAGTTGGTGGGGATTTTCAATGTATATGGCTGGTCAGATTCCACCAGGGTGTTGGGACTGAAAAAGACCTGATAGAAGTAAAAGGTCATTGAAATGGCCAGAACAGAGATCGCGATCAGCAGAACCAGCGTGAATTTTTTGCGCTTTTCGAGTTGCATAGAGGGCAAAAATAGGAAATTAATGGAGATCGGAGATAAAGGGGGATGGGAGATAAATGGAGTTAGGAGATAAATGGAAATAGGAAATAAATAGAAATAAGTCTCTTACTTTCCGGGACCTGCCCATCCGCTTTCATCGAGCGAGAGCGTCTTCTGTTTCCTTATTTCAATGAGCGAAGCGAGTTATATTTCCACCGTTTTTCCGCCGCATTTCTATTTTTGCAGGTAAGTTTTATTCCAGCTGTCAAGTTTATGAAAATCATCCCCGTCACCTGTGCCATTATCCTTCAGGACGGAAAAGTCCTTTTGGCACAGCGGTCTGAATCTATGGATTTGCCAGGTAAATGGGAGTTTCCGGGGGGCAAGTTGGAGGAAGGTGAAGACCCCGAAAGCTGTTTGATCAGGGAAATCAAGGAAGAATTGGCGATTGATATTCGAGTGACAGCAACGCTGACCCCTGTTGAATTTGACTACCCGACCAAAACCATTCGTTTACTCCCATTTGTTGCGCAGTGGATCGGGGGAGAGATCGACTTGGCTGAGCATGCTCAATACGGCTGGTATGACCAAAATCAGCTTTTTTCTTTGGATTTAGCCCCTGCAGATCTTCCGATTTTGCATGAATTGACAGAAAAATGGATTAACCTTGTATGACCAAATGAAAGGGAAGCCATGGCTGAATTTATCAGATTGTACGAGGAAAATCCCGATCCGCGAAGAGTGCGGCAGATCGTGGAAGTGCTCAGAAATGGGGGAGTAATTATCTATCCCACGGATACGGTTTATGGGATGGGCTGCGACATTACCAACCAAAAAGCCGTGGAGAAAATCTGCCGAATTAAAGGCATCAATCCCAAAAAGCACAATTTTTCGTTTGTGTGCGCAGACCTGAGTAATATCTCTCAATATACTCGAATCATCTCCAAGCCGGTTTTCAAAATGATGAAAAAAGGTCTGCCAGGTCCGTTCACTTTTATTTTAGAGGCTAGTTCGCAGGTCCCTAAGATTCTTCATAGTAATAAAAAAACCGTCGGCATCAGGGTGCCTAATCATGGCATTCCGAGGGCGATTGTGGAAGAGCTAGGTCAACCCATTCTATCCACTTCCATCCGGGATGAGGATGAAATCATCGAATACAGCACCGATCCGGAATTGATTTTCGACAAATACCAAAACCTGGTCGATGTCGTGATCGATGGAGGCTACGGATCCAATATGCCTTCTACTATTTTGGATTGCACGGGAGATGAAGTAGTAGTAGTCCGTGAAGGATTGGGGCAGTTGGAGGAGATTCTTTGAATGATGCTAGAAGCTAGATTTAACTTCGATATTCCTCATTCGGTGTTCAATATTCGAAATTTTTGAATTTCGAACATTGAATAAAGAACATTGACCATTGACCGAAAAACCCTGAACCCCACTTTCCCTTGACTCGCGTAGCCATCGACCTACATTACCTTCCTAGCTTGGAATTTTTCACTGCCATTGATGGTGCAGAGGAGCTTTTGCTTTTTCCCCAAGATCTCTATCAGCGACAGTCATTCCTCAATCGTACCCGCATTCTTTTGGCAAACAAGGTAGAGACATTAAGTATTCCAATTCAGGGAAGGCGGCCTAGAATCCCAATGCGTGAGGTTAAAATCGATTATGGGCAAAAGTGGCAGGCTATTCACCTACGTGGGATTCAAAGCGCCTATGGAAAAGCACCCTTTTTCGAATACTTTTTTCCCTATTTCCAACCAATATTGGAGCGGCAGCATTCAAATCTGTGGGACCTGAATCTTCAACTTCTGACAATCTGTCTCAAATTGCTCCGCCGACCTGTCAAGATCACTGTCTTGGAAAATAAAGAAACCATCGGTGAAATAGTTGATTTAAGAGGCCAAATAGTGCCCAAAGGCGCTTTTTACAATAGAAGTTACTATCAGGCTACCCCATATCCTCAGCTTTTTGGCTTAGACTTTGAACCGAACCTCAGCATATTGGATTTGTTGTTTTGTGTAGGCCCTGAGGCAGAAAAGGTTCTGAAACAATCCCTAAAAAAACCATGAACAATCGTTAAAAGGATTGTGTTTTTAAAACAAATTCGGTAACATACGTACAGATTTATTAGATAATCAGAAAGGAATTAAATGGAAGCAAAATTTTCGAACAGAGTCAAAGAGGTGATCTCTCTCAGCCGCGAAGAAGCCCTTCGTCTGGGACATGATTACATAGGCACAGAGCACCTCTTGCTTGGTATGATCCGAGAGGGAGAAGGTGTAGCTGTTTCCATTCTTAAGAAGCTTGGTATTCCGCTGGATGAACTCCGCAATGCCATTGAAAGAGCGGTAAAAGGTACGGCCAACCACAACGTGAAAAACATGGCCAATATTCCATTGACCAGACAGTCTGAAAAAGTACTGAAGATAACCTATCTCGAGGCCAAAATATTTAAAAGTCAACTGATCGGTACCGAGCATTTGCTTCTATCTATCCTGCGTGATGAGGACAATATCGCAACTCAGATTTTAAATAAGTTTGAAGTAAGCTACGACACCATCAAGGATATGCTTGAAATGCAGTCCGATGCCGGTTCTATGCCAAAAGCGAGGGCTGAAGCGGAAGACGGTGATGACGATGGATCCAAGCTTTTTGGTTCTTCTAATCCTGGCGGCGGTGGTGCTGCTTCCAAGCCGGGCACAGAAAAATCCAGAACCCCTGTTTTGGATAACTTCGGTCGCGATCTCACCAAAATGGCAGAAGATGACAAGCTTGATCCCATTATTGGACGTGAGAAAGAAATCGAACGCGTCGCTCAGATTTTATCCAGAAGAAAGAAAAACAACCCGATCCTGATCGGTGAACCCGGTGTAGGAAAGACAGCGATTGCTGAAGGTCTTGCACTGAGAATAGTTCAGAAAAAAGTGTCCCGCGTTTTGTTTAACAAGCGTGTGGTGACTCTGGATCTAGCTTCTTTGGTCGCAGGTACCAAATACCGAGGTCAGTTTGAAGAGCGAATGAAAGCCGTGATGAACGAGCTTGAGAAATCTCCAAATGTGATCCTTTTCATCGATGAGTTGCATACCATCGTCGGTGCCGGCGGAGCTTCAGGTTCCTTGGATGCTTCCAATATGTTTAAACCGGCCCTTGCACGTGGAGAAATCCAATGCATCGGAGCCACCACACTCGATGAATACCGTCAATACATTGAAAAAGACGGTGCGCTAGCCCGCCGTTTCCAAATGGTGATGGTAGATGCTACTTCACCGGAAGAGACGATTCAGATTTTGAACAACATCAAAGACAAGTACGAGGATCACCACAATGTGGTCTACACTCCTGCAGCCATTGAGGCTTGTGTGAAATTGTCTGACCGATATATTTCTGACCGATTCCTTCCGGATAAAGCTATTGATATCTTGGATGAAGCAGGCGCAAGAGTGCATATCAACAATATCCATGTACCTGAGGAAATCCTGAAGCTGGAATCTGAAGTGGAAAATATCAAAGCGGAGAAAAACCGTGTGGTAAAATCCCAGAAATACGAAGAAGCAGCACAGCTAAGAGATAAAGAAAAGAAACTTCTAGAGCAGTTGGAAACTGCCAAAACCAGATGGGAGGATGAAAGTAAATCCAAACGATTTACAGTAGATGAAGATCATGTGGCTGAGGTAATCGCCATGATGACCGGAATCCCTGCCAAGCGAATCGCTCAAAATGAAGGCAACAAGTTGCTCAATATGGGTGAAGAGCTGAAAGGAAAGGTTATCGGTCAGGAAGAAGCGATCAAAAAACTGACTAAAGCCATCCAACGTACTCGAGTAGGTCTGAAAGATCCTAAAAAGCCAATCGGTTCATTTATATTCTTAGGACCAACAGGCGTAGGTAAGACAGAGCTAGCCAAGACTCTTGCCACATACTTGTTTGACAAAGAAGATTCCTTAATCCGAATCGATATGTCTGAATACATGGAGAAATTCTCTGTATCCAGGTTGGTGGGAGCGCCTCCAGGCTATGTGGGCTATGAAGAAGGCGGTCAGCTGACGGAAAAAGTAAGAAGAAAGCCCTACTCCGTTGTATTGCTTGATGAAATCGAAAAAGCTCACCCGGATGTATTTAACATTCTTCTTCAGGTGCTCGATGATGGAATCCTGACAGACGGATTGGGAAGAAGGGTGGATTTCAGAAATACCATCATCATCATGACGTCCAATATCGGGGTGCGTGACCTCAAAGACTTTGGTGCGGGTATTGGTTTTGCCAATCGTGCCAAGCAGGAAGGAATGGACGACATCATGAAGTCTACCATTCAGTCTGCTTTGAAAAAGGCTTTCAGTCCAGAATTTCTGAATCGTTTGGACGATGTGGTTGTGTTCAACTCACTCACCAAAGAGCATATCTTTAAGATCATCGACATCAGTTTGGGCAAGTTGTTCAGAAGAATCACAGAGCTTGGGTACAAAATTGAATTGACTGAAAAAGCGAAAGACTTCTTGGCAGAAAAGGGTTACGATCAGCAGTACGGAGCACGTCCTCTGAATCGAGCCATCCAGAAATACTTGGAGGATGCCATCGCTGAGGAAATTCTGAAAGGAGACCTGTCTGAAGGTGATGTAATTACAGCGGATTACTCTGGTGAGGGAACTGAGCTAAGCATCACGGTTCAAAAGAAAGAAAAAGCAGATTAAGCTTTAATATTTAAGCCTAGCAAAAGCCTCGGAGCGTAAAACTTCCGAGGCTTTTTCATTTTGAGAAAGTTCTGGGTATTTACTTGCTGAAAAACAATCGGGTGATGAAAATGCCTTGACCATCCTCCGTTCCTGCGTTACTTTCTACTCCGGAAGTCACAAATGTCAATTTCCAACCTTGCATCAACATACTGTTGATTTTGGAGGCAATGACGGCATCATTGGAGGCAATATTTTGAAAATTGATCCCCGCAGCGCTGAAGAAGTTCAGCAATTTGGTTTCTTCCAATTCATTGACTTTGATGTCTTCCCGGTCTATTTCTTTTTGGCTGCTTGTTTTCCCGTCCGTACGTTGAGTCGTAAATAGGCTGGCATCGACTTGGGTCTGGCTATCGATGATTCGGCTTCGACCTAGCCCCATGGGTACAATGGATTCCACGATGGTCACCACTTTAAATTCTCCCGGAAAGGAAGCCTGTGAAGTTTCTTGGGCTTGGGCGACAGATGCCACTAAAGCCGCCCAAAAGATCAGTGCAAGTATTTTTTTCATAGCGATGAGATAGATAGAGGTTTTGTTTTATCCAACTGATACGATCAAGGTTTTATTCATGTTGGGTTTTAAATTCCCTCGAAAAGAACAAATGACTCCAGGTATTGAGGGATTACTGTATTCCAACCCAATTCATTTTTAAGCTTGGATGCCAATGTCTCTGCGCTTTCCTTTTCGCCATGCACTACAAAGGTTAACTTGGGCTTTTCGCAAAATCCTTCTGCCCAATCTATTAATTCCTCTTGGTCTGCATGTGCGGAAAGACCTTCAATAGAATAGATCTTGGCTTTTACAGGGATGTCATGTCCATAGATTTTTAAGGTAGGTTCGCCTTCAAGGAGTCTTCTTCCCCTTGTGCCTTCTGCTTGGTAACCCACCACGATAACTCCATTTTTTTCATGAGGTAAATGGTGAAAGAAGTGATGCAGCACTCGCCCTCCAGTGGCCATGCCACTGGCAGACACGATGATGGCATTTCCTTTATAGTCATTGAGTGACATGGATTGTTCTTGCTTTTGAAAATACCTCAACTGAGGATGCTTGAATGGATGATGCTCTTCTTCGAGCATGGCACTTAATCGGTGGTCTGCATGATAGTCCAGGTATAGCCTAGTGGCGTCAATGGCCATCGGGCTGTCCACAAAAATCGGGACTTTGGGGATCTTTCCTTTTTCCATCAACTGATAGAGATGATACATGAGCAATTGCGTCCTACCTACCGCAAAAGCAGGGATAATGACCATTCCTCCTCGGTCAAAAGTGTCCCGAATAGCTCTGGCGAGGTCTTCTTCAGGTTTTTGAACCGGTGATTTTCTGTCGCCATAAGTGGACTCAATCCATAGAATATCTGCTTTTGGAATTCGGGTAGGTGGGTACAAAATAGGGTCTTTGTATCTCCCCAAATCGCCTGAAAACACCAGTCTTTTGGTTTGATGTTCTCCTTTGATGACAAATTTGACAATGGAAGCACCCAAGATATGCCCTGCATGAAAGAAGGTCACGGTGACTGCAGGATGGATGGAAAAGGGAGTTTCAAATGGCTGTGGGACGAGTAGAGGAAAGACAGATTCAGCATCTTCCATGGTGTAAAGAGGCTGAGGATCTTCGTGTCGAGAGTATCCTTTTTTGCGAGCAAATTCCGCTTCTTCTTCTTGGAGTTTTCCTGAGTCGAGCAGAAGAATTTTGGCAAGATCGGCAGTGGCTTTTGTACAATAGATCGGTCCATTGAAGCCTTGCTTGACCAGTTTGGGAAGGTAGCCGATGTGGTCCAGGTGTGCATGAGTCAGTACAATAGCTTCCAGATCCGCCACCGGCATGGGGAATTTATCCCAGTTGAGTTCTCTTAAGGCTTTTGGACCTTGGAAGAGGCCGCAGTCCACCAGAAATTCGAAATCTCCAAGGTCAATCAGGTATTTGGAACCGGTCACTACGCCGGATCCTCCTAAAAATTTGGCTGTAATATTCATGAGGTTTGGGTTTAGAATAGAAGGTACAAAAAAAGAGGCACCGCTAGGCGCCTCTTTTGGAATTTTAGGTGGTGATATTGCTTAATTTTTCATGAAAGGGGCATTCGTGAATTTGGATCGAGTTAGGCTATCTGCTTTGGCTTTGGTGGCCGAATCCAGCTCGGTCTTTTTTTCCTCATAGTCTTCCCAAGATTTTCTGTCGCCTTTTTCCCCTTGACAGGTAAGACAAATCAATCCGGCTTGGTTAAATACCCATACCGCCTCAGGTCGAACATCAGAAGAACGATAGCCATTATCGTAGATGGTGTTTCTCAGGATTTCGAGTAAGGACCTTTCCATGATGAAAGGTCTATCGTAAGGTATTTCCAAGGTGAGATCGATTCGCTGATCACGGAAGCTGTCCAGCGATCTGAGATCGTATCCCTCATCAAAGGTTACGACTGAATCCATTACTGAGTAGTTGTAAGTAAGTTTTTTGGCATTTTCCAAGGCCTCTTGCTTGGATCTCCCTCTAGCAAAGAATTCCTGTTTCAAGGAAATTACCGAGTCTTGTACTCCGATTATTCGAAGGTTGGCTTTATTGAAAAGCTCTTCATCTTCTATATCATTGGCTTTCAAGATCAAGACACCTGAACTCACGGGAAGTGCAGCATTGGTCTCCAGGGTGTTTTCTTCTTTGAACTGGGCGACGATTTTTGGAATCTGGAAACCGGCAATCCCGATACACAGTAACCAAAGTGCCAATGCGACTAATCCAAATCTACCACCCACGAGGTTCTTCTGGGCCAATACACTCAAGCCTAAAAGCAGGATCACAATTCCCGGGATGAAAACCAATCCCAAGGAAGCTACCACTAGCCATACAGGTACTAAGTCAGTGAAAAGCTCAATTGGGAAATTGTCCAAAAATGCTCTGTAATCAGCATCAGTCACACCAAAGTATACTGCCAAGGCAAGTAATGGAGCGATGGTCAAGCATAATCCAAGGAAGAAAATGATCAGGCCAAACACTACCCTGATTACGTGGGCAATAAATCTGCCCAAAGGTCCCAAGGCCGAACCCACGGCATCAATCACTTTGCCCAATATCCGAAAAGGTGCCATTAGGATTTTCTTGGTAGATGACTCCGGTTGGGGAGGGATGGGATTGATGGTTTCTTTAATGGTCGAATCAATGCTATCCAGAGTGATTTCCCCGCCTTTCATCTTGATTCGCTCCGTGATCGAGCTAGCTACAGGAGTGATGATCCAGAGGATCAGGTAGATCAATAAGCCTGAGCCTCCGGCGAAGGTCAAAATCACAAAAGCCAAACGAACATAAAGTGCCTCTACTCCGAAGTAGGCAGACAAGCCGCTCGATACCCCACCGATTACTTTGTCGTCCGGATTCCGAAATAGCTTCTTGATGTTTTTGTCCTCGACAACTTCGTAGGATACCGGAAGGATAACCCAAAGTACGATGTAGGCGATCAGGGTGAAAAAGCCAAAGCTCAGGCTGAATCTGAAATTGTCAAAGGGGGTGATGTCCAGAAAATCGGGCCTGAAATTGATGTTGCCACTGAATAAAAGCAGAATGGCAATCAATCGTGTCCATAGCGGGTCAATGGAAAAGTAGTGGGCGATTCCTGCGCAGACGCCACCAAGGATTTTCTTAGTCTCCATCCGCATGAGTTTTTTGTAACCGCCTCCATCTTGACTAGGTGGGGTGACATACTTGTAGAAATCATCCTTTTCAGATTCTGCTGTCGGCTCTTCCACTTCTTCATCTACAGCATTGAAATCGGCGATGGTCCCCATTTTCTCAATGAGCTTATCCACGTTTTCTGCGGTGATGACTTGTTTGTTGTTTTTGAGATTGGATAGGAAAATTTCAGCGATCCGGTTTTCGATATCTGAAATGATTTCTTTGCTGTCCTTATACCCTGAAAAGTGCTTGTTGATGGCATCCAGGTATTTTCTAAGGGTGTCATATCCATCTTCCTCGATGTGGAATAGGATACCGCTGATGTTGATACTTATAGTCTTTTTCATGATGCGTGTGTTGTCTTAGCCGATCAATTCTTGGAAGTGATTTGAAGTGTGGAATTGACGAGGGCATTCCATGTTTCTGAGAGCGTGGCGAGGAATTTTTTACCTTCTTCTGTAATGGAGTAGTATTTTCTGGGAGGACCGGCCTCCGATTCTACCCATCGATAGGCGACCAGTTCGGCAGATTTGAGTCGGTTCAGCAAGGGATACAAGGTGCCTTCGACCACGATCATTTGGGCTTGGGTGAGTTCATCGATCAGGTCTGAGGTGTACACCTCGCCGCGTGAGATGATGTGCAGAATGCAAAACTCCAAGAGTCCTTTTCGCATCTGTATCTGTGTGTTGGCGACATTCATGTGGCTTGTTTTTAGGTGTTGGAAAAGGGCATGGTGCTTTTCCCTCGTGACCTTAAATGAAAAAGTAATACCAATCTTTACCAAGCTACCTTGTATTACCTGATTCCTTGCCAAAAAGAGTGTATATTTTTCTTTTCGAAGTTTGAAATGTGGCTCTATTGAAAATTGAGATACTTTTTGCTTTTGCCAGGCATGAAAAAAAATCAAACTGCCTAGTTGATGATTCTATTTAACCTGCTTGTTCATGTTCAACTACAGGACACTAAAGTGTCCGATCATGTACAATTTGGAGCAGGTAAATGCATTAAAAAGAGATAATTCTGAGGGTATTTTTGAAATTAAATTAATTTGTGGTTGTGAATTCAACGAGCGTGAGATTTTTAGGTGTCCTTCTCCTATTTCTAAGTGGAATTTCGGGTCAGCTGGTCTACTCCCAAAGCCTGACTCCGAAGTACTCCAATGAGTTTTTGAATATTGGAGTAGGCGCAAGGTCTTTGGCCATGGGGGGTGCGCAGGTTTCTTCTGTCAGAGATGTCACGGCAGCCTATTGGAACCCCGCCGCACTCACCTCCATCAGGCATCAGTATGAGTTTTCGTTGATGCATGCCGAGTACTTTGCCGGCATCGCTCAATACGACTATCTTGGATTTACCACACCTTTTGGCAATCAAAATCAAGTGGCTGTATCACTGATCCGATTTGGAGTAGATGATATCCCAGATACCAGATTTCTATACGATGCTAATGGGGCTTTGAATTATGACAATATCCAATTTTTCAATGCAGCGGATTATGCCCTTTTACTCAGTTTTGGGAGAGACATTTCCGACCGCCTCAAATTGGGGGCAAATGCCAAAGTCATTCATCGCAATGTGGGCAAATTTGCCCAGGCCTGGGGATTTGGGCTGGATATCGGAGGAATTTACAGATCCAAGCAACTGACTTTTGGCTTGATGCTGAAAGATATCACCACTACTTACAATGCATGGGCCCATGATGCAGACCAAGTCAGAGCCGTCTATGCGCAAACCAATAACGAAATCCCTATCAACACCGTGGAATTGACTCTCCCAAGAGCGATTGGGAGTATTTCCTATGACAGAAAACTGGGCTCTACCTTTTCTATGGTGGCTGCTTTGGATTTGGAGGCCACTTTTGACGGACCAAGAAATACCCTCATTTCTTCAGAGATGGTCAGCATCGACCCACGAATCGGATTGGAACTGGGATTTAAGAATTTGGCCTACTTACGGGCAGGGGTTCGCAATTTTCAGCAAATCAAGGATTTTCAAGGCAATACCTCGATGGATTTTTTACCAAGTGCAGGGTTGGGGGTGAGCATAACTGAACAAGTTCAGATTGATTACTCCTTATCTGATTTGGGTGACGTTTCCGAGAGTCCTTATTCACATGTTTTCAGTGTAAAGGTGCGATTAGAAAAGTTGGGAGAAGATGTTAGAAAATTTAAAGGATGGCAAGAATGACTAGGTTGATTCGGGTGGTTTGCCTGCTTTTGTTTTTTGGAGTAGGGACTCAGGTTCAGGCTCAAGACCCCATTTGGTATGACTATTCGCTGACTTATTATAAAATTCCTACCGCCAAAGACGGGATCTATCGAATTACACCTGCTGTTCTTGCTTCCTCAGGTCTTAATCTGCAAAATCTAGATCCCAGGAATATTCGGGTTTTTCACCGGGGAAAGGAAGTGGCTATCCATATCGAAGGAGAGTCGGATGGAAAAGTGGATGCATCTGATTTCATCGATTTTTATGGAAGACGCAATGATGCGGAATTAGACAAAAAGCTCTATCGAAATTTCGATAAAATCCCGAATCCTTATTTCAATACCTACACAGATACCACTGCCTTTTTTCTGACAGTCACTCCTGGTGTACCCGGTAAGCGGATGTTGGTACGAGGTCCTGCTGCTGTTACTAACCCTTTGGCAACGTCCTTTGAGACAGAGCAGCTTCAAGTCTTGGCTGACCAATATTCCTTAGGCATTGCATACACGTTGGGTTTTCGCAAGTCGGAATATGACCAAGGTCAGGGATGGATGGGAACCGTCATCACCAAAGGTGCACCTCGTGACCTTACTTTTTCAAACTTGGGTGCTTTGCTTTCTTTCGGATCGGCAACTCTGGAAATCGGTCTTGTTGGGAGATCCGAAAACCCTCATGCTGCAGTCATCAGTGCAGGGCCGCTTGCTACCAATCAAAGAGTATTGACGACTTCTTCTTTTCTCAATTTTGATTATCCTCAGCTGACACTTCCCCTTCAGATGACCGACTTTAATCCTAACGGGAGCTTGGTCGTCCGGGTCAATCCACAAGGAGCTCAGTCAACAGACAATATTTCGATCGCTTATGCCAAGGTAAAGTTCAGAAAACCGGTTTCTAATGGCGATTTTGTTTCTCAAGTGATGATTTTTCCGGCGGGAAACCAGCGAGTAGTTATCAATCAGGCTCAGGAGAATTATGTTGCCTATGATGTCAGCGATCTTTTTTCAGCGCAAAAAGTACAAGTCGTCAAATCAGGTACCACGGTGACTTTTCAAGGGGCAGTAACAGGAAAAGAAAGTTCCATTTGGGTTCAGCAGGAAAAAGCAGTCACTTCGGTCCAAAAGCTTACTCCTGTTCGATTCCGAAATTACCTTGCTCAAAAAGCAGATTTCCTGTTGGTGGGAGCCCGTGCTTTGGAAAAACCCACCTCCAAATTTCAAAATCCCCTGAAAAGCTATGCGGAGCATCGAGCATCACCATTGGGCGGGGGGTATGATACGCTTACCGTGAGGATGGAGGAGATTTATGATCAGTATGCCTATGGAGAAAAATCTCCGGTCGCACTTTATGAGTTTTTGAAAGCCTATTGGCCTGTACATAAACCCACCCATTTGCTTTTGGCTGCGAGGTCTTTAGCTGTTTTTTCACAAGGTAGATTGGGCAACGCGACAGTTTATTACCGTAATGCACCCCAGGCATTTGATTTTCAGGATTTGGTGCCCGTGGGAGGCTATCCTTTTTCTGACAACGTCTATGTCTTGGAAATCAACCCTGCCAAGCCAACCATACCGGCCATGGCAGTAGGTCGTATTCCTGCCAAATCTGCACAGCAGTTGGCTGATTACCTTGAAAAGGCCATAGAGAAAGACCAGGTGGGTGTATCTGAACCATGGCAAAAGGAATTGGTGCACCTCAGTGGTGGAGTTTCCGAATTTGAACTGGAGCGCTATTTTAATTTTCTAAATGGATTCAAGACAATTGCAGAAGGTCCGTTTTTAGGTGGAAATGTGAGCACCTATCGCAAGAGGTCCAATTCGGTGATTGAAGCCATAGACATTACGGGTGATTTGAATGAGGGAAGGTCTATGCTGACTTTCTTTGGTCACGGTTCGCCCACCGTAATTGATATCGAAATAGGATTTGCGTCTGATCCTACTTTAGGCTATGCCAATCGGGGAAAATATCCCGTCATGTTATTCAATGGCTGTGACTATGGAAGTGCTTATGGCACTACTTATACTCAGGGCGAAGATTGGGTGATAACTCCTCAAAAAGGAGCATCAAATATCATGGCGAATACCTCTATCGGTGTGGACGTGATCCTTAGACGTTATTCAGAGGCCTTTTACAAATACGCATTTTCTGATAGTACTACTATTCACCAGACTGTTGGGGAGATCAAGAGGAAATCCGAAGAGTTCTTTGTCACAGCATATGGTACTTCTCCTTTGAACTATTCTCACATGGAGCAAATGGTCATGCTGGGAGATCCTGCGGCCAGAATTTTCCCTGCTAATAAGCCGGATTACTCAGTCAAACTTGAAGAAGTCAAACTTGAAACCTTTGACGGTTCACCTATTTCAGCGATTTCCGACAGCCTCAAGCTCAGCTTTGTCCTGAGAAATATCGGGATCACCGATACCGATTCGATCAGATATAGGGTGGAGCGCAAACTCCTCGATGGAACCATCTTGACCTATGATCCGATCAAAATACCTTCTGTTTCAAGACTGGATACCTTGGTTTTTTCAGTCCCTAATTTTCAGGTGGAAGCGGCAGGGGAAAATGTGTTCACAATCCTGATCAATGATGATCGAAAGGTCTCAGAAATGACTTTTGCCAATAATTCAGTGTCTTACACGGCCTTCATCCCGCTCAGTGGTACCGTCAATCTGTATCCCATTGATTTTGGAATAGTCAAAGAAAAGGAACTCAAACTTCTCACTCAGATACCCGGCCGAGTGGGAGATAATCGAACTATTATTATCCAATTGGATACAACAGCTCAATTCAATTCTGTCTTTAGAAAAGAACTGAGAGCTACCACAACTGGGGTAGTGGAATGGCCTGTGACACTTTTAACAGGTGCGGATTCCACAACCTATTTTTGGAGGACTAAATACCAAGATCCCCTTCCAGGTGAATCCGATGCATGGACGGTTTCCAGTTTTTCTTATATCCCCAATACCGGCAATGGTTGGACTCAGCGGGTGGAAGCCCAACTGAAACAAACCCAAATGGAAAACCTGGAATTGGATAAAGGTTGGAAGTTTGTAAGGCAAAAAGCAGGAATAGAAGTGTTTACGGTAGGTACTGGTGTAGATTCACTGACCTTTAGGAATACACAGTTTTACCTCAATCAGGTCCCTCAGATCATTGACAATGTCAACAATGCCAATAGCCGACTTTGTCCAAATGGATCCCTTGGACTGGTAGCCATAGACCAAAAAACCTTGCTACCCTACTTGGCGATTCCCGTACCCGGATTTGATATTCTGGACTCAAGAGCCTGTGGCAGAGTGCCTCAGTTGATCCAAAGTATCCAAAATGCTTGGATCACTACACCTGGTAACACAACTTTGCAGGATTACGTCAGGGGAGTGAAAGATGGGGATTATGTGATTATTTTCTCTGTAGGCAATGTCACTTTTGATGCTTGGCCTGATCGAGCTTATCAGAGTCTGAGAGCGTTTGGTGCCAATGAGGCCACCCTCAGAGCTTTGCAGTCAGGAGATCCTTATATTCTTTATGGGAGAAAAGGAATGCGTGCAGGGGAAGCTATAGAGATCGTTGGGAATCCGAATTTTCAAGTGCCTGCTAGACAGCAAACATTGAGCTTTGAGACTGAATTGGATGGTTATTTAACCAATGGAGTAATCCTTACTCCTAGGATTGGGCCTGCTTCCTCTTGGGAGCGGTTTTTCAGAAATGTAAATAACAGAACTTGGATCAACGAAGAAGAATACACCAATTTTGATGTAATCGGGGTGACCGAGGATGGGGAAGAAAATATCCTGGTTTCCAATAGAACAGAAAGTCAATTGGATCTTTCCTTTATCAATCCTTCGCAGTATCCCTTTCTGAGATTGAGATATACCATGGATGATCCCAACGCCACAGCACCGGCTCAATTGGATAAGTGGCAAGTGAATTTCACCGGAGTACCCGAAGGGGTCTTGATCCAGAAAAAACCGGCCGAAAGGCTAAGGCTTAGAGAAGGTCAGTCAGCCCGACTCGAATTTGCATTCAGAAATGCCTCGATCTACGATTTTACCGATTCGATTCGGGTGGATTTCAAACTCGTGCACTTACCAACACGAAAAACCGATAATCTGAGTAAAAAAATAGCACCGGTAAAGGCTGGAGCTCAAGTGGATTTTTCTCTTGACTTCAATACCATTGGTAAAGCTGGTGAGACCTCGTTGGAGGTATTTGCCAATCCGAGAATTCTCCAAGAACAATCCTTTAGAAACAATCTCATTGACCTGGGAGTAGTGTTTGACGTGGAGCAAGACAACTCAAGTTCCTTGCTGGATGTCAATTTTGATGGGGTGTACATTTTGGACGGAGACTTGGTCTCACCTACGGTCATGATCACTGCCCAGTTGATTAATGATCAGACCCTGTTGTACAAAAAGGATACCGTAGGAATGGAGCTTTTCCTACGTCAAAATTGTGATGGCTGCCAGTTCAAAAAAATCAATTTCTCTAATCCAAATCTGACTTGGTCACCTGCCTCTCAAGAATCTAATTTTAGAGTTTCTTTTGTGCCTGGCCCGCTGGAGGATGGTGTTTATACCTTGAGAATCACCAATGAGGATTCTCCACAGCCATACGAAATCAGTTTTGAGGTGGTCAATGAATCTCAGATCACCAACTTTTATCCTTATCCCAATCCATTCAGTACTTCAGTGAGATTTGTCTTTACACTGACAGGATCAGAGGTGCCAGATGAGATCAAGATTCAGATTATGACCGTGACTGGAAGGGTGGTCCGCGAAATTCTTCAATCCGAGTTGGGCCCTATAAGGATCGGAAATAACCTTACGGAGTATGCTTGGGATGGTAGAGATGAGTTTGGAGATCAACTGGCCAACGGGGTGTATATCTACCGCGTGCTAGTGAGGAAAAATGGTCAATTCATGGAGCACCGACCCACTGCCGGAGACAAGGGCTTTACCAAAGGATATGGCAAAATGTACCTCTTGCGCTAAGCTTTTCCTTTCTTCCAACTCTGATACAGTCCAACTCCACTAATCAAGAGCAGGAAAATCAGAATTCCCCACTGGTAAGGATGGTTAAGAGCCTGCTTGGCTCCTAAAAATGAATTAGCAATCATGCCTGTAGCGAAGGCGATGAAGGTTCGTGGAAGCATCCCAGGCACACCAAATAGTAAGACTTTTCGTAGCGAAATCCCCATACTTGCAAATAGGAAATTTGAAATAGCAAAAGGGATTACCGGGCTGATCCGAATGAAAAAAATCAGTCCCTCAGGACGCTCCATTCGGGATTCGATCTGTGTTTTAATTCTGGGGTTTTTGGCGAAAAGAAGTGGTAAAAAATCAGTATTTAGTCCTTTTCCAATCCTATAACCCAAGATATTCGCAAGAATGTAACCAAGCAGTAAATCGGGAAATCCCAGCCAGCCCCAGAAAAATCCACAAGCTAAGGCGGTCAGCGTGGTGGGAAGTAGGGCTAATCCCAAAATCAGGGAAAGACTTAGCGTAAGCAGAAAATGATCTGCGATACTTTGTACATGAATTTTTTCTACCCAAAAATAGGTTGACGCAAATACTAAGGAACCTAAAAGTGGAACCAAACTCACCCAAATCCAACCCAAAACAGCATTGGGGTGGAACCTGAAGTACTCGACTAAAACCTTGAAAATACTAGCCTTTTTTGTCATCTTTGGGTGCTTTTGAAAGCAAAGCAAGAGCAAGTTTAGCATCTAGGATTGGATTTTCACCCTTCGACAAAAGACTAGCTGCAGATAAATACATCGCCACGATAAGATAACCAACTTGAACATGAAATTTGGTACCAAAGCCATTCATGCAGGAGTGAGCCCTGACCCATCCACAGGTGCTATTATGACTCCGATTTTCCAGACTTCCACCTATGTGCAAAAATCTCCGGGAGATCACCTGGGATATGAGTACAGCCGAACCCACAACCCTACCCGAACGGCGCTTCAAAACAGCATTGCAGCTCTGGAAAACGGAAAACACGGCATCTGCTTTTCTTCAGGCCTGGGTGCCATCGATGCAGTGGTAAAACTGTTTAATCCCGGCGATGAAATCATTTCTACCAACGACCTGTATGGAGGGACATACCGACTGTTTACCAAAGTTTTTGAGCGGTATGGGATCAAGTTTCACTTCGTGCCGATGAATGAGCCGGAGAAGCTTTCTCAGTATGTCAACGAGCGCACCAAGATGGTTTGGGTAGAAACGCCCACCAACCCGATGATGAACATCATCGATCTAAAGGCGATGGCAGCTTTTTCCAAAAAGCATGGAATCCTTCTGGCAGTCGACAATACCTTTGCCTCTCCCTATCTACAGAATCCCTTGGATTTTGGGTCTGATATCGTCATGCACTCCGTGACCAAGTATCTAGGAGGTCATTCGGATGTGGTCATGGGAGCCTTGGTTGTGAATGATGATGAATTGGCTTCTCGATTGGTTTTTCTTCAAAATGCCTGTGGTGCTACTCCGGGTCCTCAAGATTGCTTTTTGGTGCTAAGAGGCATCAAGACACTTCATCTAAGAATGGAACGTCACAGCCAAAACGGTAAAACGATCGCCGCTTACCTCAAAAATCACCCAAAAGTAGCCAAAGTTTATTGGCCGGGTTTTGAAGATCACCCTAATCATGAGATTGCAAAGAAGCAAATGAAGGATTATGGAGGTATGATTTCATTCACCCTAGTCGGAAACAAATTGGAGGATGCCAAAAAAGTAATGGAAAATCTCGAGCTATTCGCCCTTGCAGAATCCCTTGGAGGGGTAGAGTCGCTCTGCGGACATCCTGCTACCATGACGCACGCTTCTATTCCAAAAGAGGAACGAGAAAAAGTAGGTTTGGTAGACTCTCTGATCCGACTGAGTGTCGGTGTGGAGGATGCCGAAGACCTCAAAAATGACATTGCACAGGCTCTGGCAAAAATATAAAAGCAAAGCCCTTCCGAAACGGAGGGCTTTTTTGATGCATTGAATTTGGGTGAGGTTGCCGAAAACTAGGAAATCACTTTTCTCACTAATTCAAAGGCCTGTTTTTCGATCTCGGCAGAAAGGTTCTTTTTCTCTTCCTTGAGTTCTTTAATCCAGTCTAGGTACTTTTTGGATACATCTTCTTTTTCAGAAAGAAAATGGGTCATGGTCTGAAAAGTCAGGTGATTGGCGTACCAAGGCTTAAGCCCATTTTTTACTGATTGAAGCTCTTGGTGGATTTGAGGGATAAAAATCGAATTGAAACCCAAATGAAGGAGGATGTTTTCCAACATGATGACCTTACGGAAGCTTTCAAATAAGTCTCTGAAGCTCTGGGTACTCATGGGACTTTTGACATCATTGGTAGCTAATTCCAGTTCTTCCTGAACTAACTGATGGATTGCTGTGCTGATGGTAAGTGGCTTGATCCCTTTGCTGGCTTGATGGGATCGGTCCAATAGTTCCTCCCAAGTTTTTAGCGAACTGCCTACCACCAAGTCAAACGTTTCCTTTTGCATAATCCGCTTTTGGGACGAGAGGTAGCTGCGGAAACTTTCAAATTTTTGCCCGGAGGCACTTTCTTTAGCTTTAAGATTTTTTTCAACCAGCTTGAGATGCTGGATTTTCTTGAGTGACTTTTTGAGTTTTTGAAGAGGAGAAAACAGCATTTGACTTAGCGTTTTATCCTCGAAGTGGATCTTAGTCAGGAGCTCGGTGTAGAGTTCCAAAAACTCCATGTGTCCCAGCAATTGAATGGCTTTTTTGGACTTGATTTCTTTTCCCAAATCCAGGAAAAGAGTTTTTGCCTCTTGGTGTTGCTGTAAGAAAATCTGAAAGACAGGGGAAGTCTTGACCTGCATAGTTTAGGAAATTCTCACCAGTGTGGCACCGTATCCCCACTGGTCCTTCTGGGTGTCCTGAAAGTACTTAATATTTCCTAATTGGCTCAATCGCTTGTGTATTTCTTTTCTCAAAACCCCATTTCCCAGTCCATGGATGAAGGTGATTTCGTCCATTCCCGAAAGAATCGCCTGATTGAGATTTTTCTCAAAAGCTTCCAGCTGAATTCTCATTTTTTCAGAATTACTGAGTTTATCGGATTGTGGATGAAGTACTTCGATGTGAAGGTCAATGGAGCGAGCGGGTTTTTGGGGTTTGGGGGCTTCGGGTGCAGGTTGGATTTGACTCAGTTCTGCATTGAGACTTCGGATGTCCAGATCTTTGGTCGTCCGCTCCATGGCAAAGAGGTAGACATTTTTACCCAAAATCGGCGCTTTGCTCAGGTGTTTGAAAAATTGGGTCGGTTTCATCTTCAGCTGTCGCTCAAAGGCAGGGATGGCCCTTTCCAGCCTGTTTTGGATGGGGATAAAGCGAAGCAAAAAGGCCGGCCAATCATCGATTTCCTTCATCAGCCGATCGTCTATTTTTTTATGCTCTCCACCGTTGAGTGCACCTGCAAATAGTGTTCGGTGATTATTCCCAAATACCTCCGACGCATGTACCAGGTAGGGTTGATGGCTGTCATTGATCAGGTAAAGACTCAGATTCTGATCATTGATTGGGAGAAAAGCCAAGTAGAGACCTTGATCTTTTGGAGCAGAGATAGGGAGCGGGGCTTCGGATTCTTTCGCCGTGGCAGGTACATCACCAAAGTAGCTTTTCTCAGCCTCAGCAATGATGACCACTTCTGACTTGATCGCAGGGATGATGAATCCATCTTCGATTTCTACTTCTATTCGTCCTCCGGAAGATACTTTTCTGACGATACCTTCCTCTTTGCCATGCAGTAATCTTACTCTATCTCCGATATTCATTGTTCCAAAGCTTTTTTGTAGGTGTCTATTGCCCTTGTGCGGGCAAATTTATGATCTACAATCGGCTTTGGGTAAGAATTTGTTCCTAATTCAGGAATCCACTTTTTAATATACTTCAGGTCCTTGTCAAATTTCTCAGTTTGGGAGTCAGGATTAAATACACGGAAGTAGGGTTGGGCATCGGTTCCTGTGCCAGCAGCCCATTGCCAGCCCCCATTGTTGGATGCCAGCTCAAAGTCTAAAAGCTTCTTGGCAAAATAGGCTTCACCCCATCTCCAGTCGATGAGTAGGTGCTTGGTGAGAAAAGAGGCCACGACCATCCTCACGCGATTGTGCATAAAGCCTGTCGCGTTCAGCTCTCTCATGCCTGCATCCACGATTGGGAAGCCTGTTTTGCCTTCGCACCAAGCTTTAAATTCCTGTTCATTATTTCTCCAAGGAATATGATCATAGGCGGGTTTGAAGGCCTTTTCTACCACCTGGGGATTATAGGCTAGGATCATCATGTAAAATTCCCTCCAGATCAGCTCATTGAGATAGGTCTCATTGAGTTGGGAGGCGATCAGGGCCAGTTTTCTCACCGAAATCGTCCCAAATCTGAGATGGATACCCAGTCGGGTGGTTCCTTTTTTCGCGGGGAAATTTCGGTTTTCATCGTAATGTCTGATGATATCCTGATCTGCGATTGCTGATGGGATTTCAATTGGAGATGGTAAAAAACCCATTTCTGACAAGGAAATCTCAGGAAGCGGAGAGGACTTGGCTAAGTTTTTCCAGTTGGGTTCGGAGAGGGGTTGGGTTTTGGTCTGCTTGAATTTATCCAGCCAGTTTTTGCTGAAAGGAGTGAATACTTTGTAAAACTCCCCTGAACCGTTCAGGATTTCTCCCGGCTCAAAAATCACCTGATCTTTGAAGGTGAGGAAGGGGATGTTTTTTTCCTTTAATAGGGCTTCGATCCCTCCGTCTCTTTTCTTCGCGTAGGGTTCATAGTCTCGGTTGGTGTATACAGCTTGGATGTCATATTCCCCGAGAAGCTCGGAGTACACTTCTTCCGGTTTGCCGTATTTGATCAGCATAGAGCCTCCTTTTTGTTCGAAAAAAGACTTGAGTTCGCCGACCTTTTGGAGGATAAACTGAACCCGTGCGTCGGATTTGTCCTCAAGTAAGTCAAGGATGTTTTTGTCAAAAATAAAAAGAGGCAGTACCTCAGGTTCCTGCTGCAAGGCGTAAAAGAGGGCGGTATTGTCGTCTGTTCTGAGGTCTCTGCGAAACCAGCACAGGGTGATCTTCTTCATGGTGGTTCTTTTTTGAAGAAAGTCAGGAAAGGACAAAATGTTTTACCAATCTTCCTTGGCAGGTACTTTTTCTACCCGAAGACTATCATTTTCAGGCTCTCGTCTAGGGAAATTTTCCGGAGTGATCGGTGTCCAATTTTCTTCGCCTCCATATTCATTTCTCAAAAAGTCATCGGAATCCTGCACAGAAAGACGGCTGACACGCCTTCTTGCAATCTTCGCAAAAAGCTCACTAAAGGAGTTGAACGAAACGTTTTGGGTAACTGAGGCTCCGTAAGACAGGACGTTTTGGGTCAAAGAAAGTGAGGTGAAGGTATTGAAGTTGTTTCGGTTAAAAATCCTCAGACGATATACCCCATCCTCGGTGATCATGTATTCAGCCTGCCAGTCTCCGATGATGGAGGCCGCACTGGCATTGCCCCGATTGTCTGTAAATCCTCCGTCTCTTGATACTCGCAATCGACCATCGAGGAACGTATAGGCCACACTCAGCTGGAAGTTTTCCAATGCATTTTGATCCAAGGTGGCCAAGTCAATGTTTACCTCGAGATTTTTGTCCACTTGCCCCAAGGCAGTATTTAATTGAGAAGAAAGCAGGTTACTTACACTGGAGGAAAGCGAAGAAACACCGGTAAACTGTCCTTCAGGTGAAAAATTACGCGTCATGATGACTGAAAACACCTGACGATTCATTTCCTGTTCGTCGGCTGCCACCCTGTTTTGGAAGGCTGAAATGGTCGTTTGCACATCACCAGAAGAAGGGAACTCAGAAAAGTCAAACCCAAATTTGAAGGTAGGAGACAGCAATTCTCCCTGCAGGTCCATCACTACTTTGACTGGGAAGCGCCGTCTCATCTGACTGTTTTCCTGGGCGGGATTGTTGGTGTTGATGAGAGGTTGGAGGGAAAGGCTTTCTTCATAGAAGGCTTTCAGGTTCATTACACCGGTGTATGGATCACCAAACCAAGTAATACGACCTCCGGGTTGTACCTCAAATTTTTTCTTCACGACATTATATAGGGAGAAATTGTACAATCCTTCCACTATTTCGTAATTGCCGGCTAGCGAAAAGTTGCCTTGGGTGTCTATGTTCATATTCAAGACTCCTCTGCCTCTACCTTGGATACTTTCTCCTGTTTTTGGATCAATGATGATTTCGGCAAAGGCGTCCGGAGTCACGTCGATTATGAAATTCAAGCGGATGTTTTCAATCTCCAATCGGTTTACCTCTTCCGCGAGAGCTCTGATTCTGACGGTATCTTGTACGTTGATGATTTGGATAAAATCCTCCTGGTATTGCTCGTTGGAACTGGTCAATGGAATCGAAATTCGGGTATTTGCCTGAGTGGTTGCTCTGGCGATTACATCCAGGTTGCTGGTACTTCCTCGTATGCCTAAGGTCCCACTGGCAAAGGCAGTCCCGTAAAACAATTCGTTGTCTCTAGCACTGGTGTTGAGCACTTGAAAATTGCTTAATCGCGAGTTGATGTCCAGGAAGATGTTTTCAAATCCTTGATGATTCAACCCACCTGTAAATGTGGCTCTATTTCCATTGATATCTCTGAAAATCAGGTCTTGGAAGCTGATTTGGGTCGGTCGGAAAAGTATGCTTCCATCGATCTGATAGGAAGTGTTGAGGTAATTAATGCGGAGTTTTCCTTGATCGATTCGTCCACTTCCGAGAAGTTCTGGCACTTCTACAGTACCTCGGAGTTGCAGATTTCCGCTAACTGTACCTCCCAGATTTGTGATGTATTTCGACAGGAAAGGCTCAAAAATCACCAGGTTGGCTTGGGTCATTTGGGCATCCATATCCAAGTTTTGATACGCAAGACCAAGGGTGCCCTCGATGTCTATTTTTTTCTGGCCGTTGAAATAGTTTTCTACTTTCAAGATTAGGTCTTCAGCTCCTAAAGTTGTGGAAGCATCGATTTCTCCAATTGGGAAATCGTTGATTTCTAGTCCCTCAATATGTAGCGTCCCATCCAGTTCGGCTTGGTTGATCAAGTTGCTGAGTCGAAAGCTGCCATCGGCTTTTCCTGCAAAATCCAAAGAGGTAATCGTATTGAGCAGGTCCAATTCTACCTGTTTGATGATGATGTCTAGATTTTCTTCTGGATTGGGACTGATCTTACCTTGCAACCCCAGTTCCTGCTCCTCATTGGATACAATCAGCTTGTCAATGGTGACCTCTCCTTGAGAGAGCGATACCAGATTTTCAGGGTCAAACTGCCACTCTCGATTGAGTACCCGTAGTAGCGATGGCTTGAATTTCAAAAATGTGCCTGCAGTGGAAAATTTCGTCTCGGCTTCGATTCGCGCCTTGCTCTGGGTCGAATCCTGATCCAAACTGATTAATAAATCCAAGTTGGTTTGGTCCCAAATAGCTTCTAAGCCAAGGTTTTTAAATCGTAAGTTTTTGCCAACCTTCTGTTCCTTGGAATAGACGTAGAAAGACGCAAGAATGTCTTTTGAGTTTAGGAGTTTGGAGGTGTTGAAGTCAATGTTGGTCCCATAGGCCTGATTTCCCTGATAGTTGATCGAGTCGATGGAGGTGAAAAAGTTGAATACGGTATTTTCTTTTGTTTGATAAAAGGCACCTTCCAAAATTGTGTTTTTGGAAATACTAAGGTCTGGCTGAAACAGCTGGATCAGTGGATTGATGTCATTCATCCGAATGTTGAGATCCAAACTGTAGGTTTCAGAGAAGTTTTCTTCGAGATCTGCCTGAGGCTGTTCCTCATTCAGCAAAATGGCGAGGTATTGCCTTCCAAGAATATCCAAATCTTTGGCCATTTGCTCGAGATTAAACTGGCCAGATGCTGCGACTACCAAATAATCCGAATTGAGGGACAATGTCCGTGTACCTCCGGCAAAAAGCGATTGAAAAAAGAAGTCTCCCACTTCCAGTTCTCTCCCTTCGTAACCAGCCTTGATGTTGTTAAACCTTGCAATTCCCTCCAGCTTATCCAGCGTGATTCCTTTAGTATCAATGTCCAAATCCCCACTCAAAAAGGTCTCTTTATCCATCAAATTGATTCGATCCAAAAACATCGTATCTAATTCAACATTCAGTCTGACTGAATCGATGGATTCATTCAGATTAAGGTAGCCTTTTACTCGTGCTTTTAGGTTGGGGTCATTAATGGCAAGGTTTCCGCGAAATAGGTTGAGGCCATAAGTAGCATCGGTGGTGATGTTGGTGAAATTGTACTGATTGATACCCAGCTGACTGATTTTGGCATTGAGATCGACCAAGGCAGTGGCGACCGAAGAGCCTTTGATGTTTACATTTCCTTCCAATGATACTTTTTGAAGGAGTTCTTTGTCCTCAGTCAAAATTCCCAAATCAAGATTTTGGACCTTTAGTCGGGATACGATGGAAGGCACACCTTTTACCAGATCATAATTTACTCTGCCACTGAAGTTTCCGATGTTGGTTCGGAAATCCCCCGTAGTAGTGAATCGGTTGAGCACCCCGGCGAAATCCGCATCCAACCTGATGGTGTTGAATTTTTTGATCTCTTTTTGGATTTCGGGACTTAAGTATGGTGCTAGATCCCCGGCGAAGATGACTGAGTTTTTGAGGGAGAGGTTGAGATAGGTGTTGTCTATATCTGGCAGACCATCCACCAGAAAAGAACCAAAAAGAGCGGTTTTTTCTCCTATTCGTACCAAAAACTCCTCTGAAGAAAGCTCAGAAACAGGCCCTGCCACTTCACCACTGAGATATATTTCAGTTTCAATCTCAGGGAGCATTGGGGCAAAAATTCTTAGATCAGCGAGATGGATTTTTGTTTCCTCCATGCGGGCGGTCAGTTTTACCTGATGGAGAAAATCTGAATATCCTTTAGGGCCGGTAATATCCATCCGGAGATAGTTCTTAATCTGGCTTTTGTCGGTTTTCAGATTGAGGTTTGCCAATTCCAAATACTTGGGATCATAGGTCAGATTAGTTTTCAGATCTTGGATTTTTAGCCCTGAATTTCCTTCAATTCCTGAAAGCAACTTGATGTCCAAGCCAAGCTTACTTCCCACAAAACTGAATTTATCCGCATTGGCAGTCACTTCTTTAAACTCTAGCCGAGTGTAGTCAAATCCCTCCGAGATGGGATCGGTTCGGAGATCCAGCAAAGCAAATTCCGACTGACGCAATTCGATGGAAGAAATGAAAAAACGGGTTGCGGAAGTACTCTTTTTGGTCGACC
Organism: Algoriphagus aquatilis; assembly: GCF_042657405.1. Taxonomy (NCBI): domain Bacteria; kingdom Pseudomonadati; phylum Bacteroidota; class Cytophagia; order Cytophagales; family Cyclobacteriaceae; genus Algoriphagus; species Algoriphagus aquatilis. The sequence continues at coordinate 46,742 of NZ_JBHSKS010000007.1, read as the reverse complement.
CAAATACCTGTGTGAGTTCTTTTACCCATCGGTTGATATTTATGAGCGAATCTCCCGAATGAGTGATGAGATTTAATTCGGCTTTTTCCAACCTCACGGCATCTATGTTGGGATCTCCCGGAGGAATCAAGGAAAGAAGCGCAAAATCTGCGTAGGCCTTTTCTGCCCCGATCATCAGGCTGTCCCGATGATCATAGATTTGGAGATTTTCCAGCGTGAGTGCATCCCACCAAGAAATGCGAATATTTCCAATCTCGGTACGGAAGCTCGTGCGGTCATTGAGATATCCCGCCACTTTGTCTATGGCCCAATTTTGAATCGAATTTACTTGAAGGGCTAGACCCAGTCCAATCAAAAGAAGCAGGGTAGAAAATACTACCCAGAGAATCACTCGGAAAGCTTTGTGCAAAAAATCCCTAACTTTCGGCTTCTTTTCCAATGGGTACCAACGATATTTCTATACTAGCAATTGAGTCCTCGTGTGACGAGACTTCTGCCTCCATTATAGTAAATGGCAAAGTACTCAATAATATTGTGGCCACACAATCGGTTCATGAAAAATATGGGGGGGTGGTACCCGAGTTGGCCTCTCGTGCCCATCAGGAAAACTTGATCCCTGTCATCCAAGAAGCGATTTCTACTTCCGGAATCTCCAAAGAGCAGCTTTCTGCGGTTGCCTTTACCCGGGGACCGGGTTTGATGGGGTCCCTGCTGGTCGGTGTGAGTTTTGCCAAGGCATTTGCCAGAGCATTGAATATCCCGCTGATTGACATCAACCACATGCAAGCCCATGTGTTGGCACATTTTATCGAAGATCCTAAGCCTAGCTTCCCATTCATTTGTCTCACAGTCAGTGGGGGGCATACACAACTCGTTTTGGTGAAGGATCACTTGGATATGGAAGTCATCGGTGAGACACAGGATGATGCCGTAGGAGAGGCTTTTGACAAAACCGCCAAATTGCTCGGTTTACCGTATCCCGGTGGGCCTTTGGTTGATAAATACGCCAAAGAGGGTAATCCCAAAGCTTTCACATTTCCGATAACTCGAATGCCGGGCCTGAATTATTCATTCTCAGGGATCAAAACTGCCGTGCTGTATTACCTCCGTGACCGGCTTCAGGAAAATCCGAATTTTATCGAGCAAAATTTACCTGACCTTTGCGCCAGTATCCAATATACCTTGATAGAGATGCTCCTTATCAAGCTCAAGGAGGCTGTAAAGCAATATGGAGTCAAGGAAATTGCCATCGCAGGAGGCGTCTCTGCCAACTCGGGATTGAGAGCAGCCCTGACGGAGCTTTCCCGCCGAAAAGGCTGGAACCTCTACATCCCTAAATTCGAATACTGCACTGACAATGCCGCCATGATTGCCATGGCTGCCCACTACAAGTACCTCAAAGGAGAATTCGTCGGAATGGACGTAACTCCCTTGGCCAAAATGAAACTCTGAATATGTCCACCAAGTCCAACCGTTTCGAAAAGGTCGTCAACATCAAAAATAAGAAGGCAAGCTTCGAGTTTGAATTCATCGACACCTATGTGGCTGGTCTGATGCTCAAGGGTACCGAGATCAAGTCGATCCGGGAGGCGAAAGTGTCCTTGACAGAGGCGTATTGCGTATTTTATGAAGGCGAACTTTTTATCCGTCAGATGCACATCTCTCCTTACAGCATGGCGGCTAGCTATAACCATGAGGCGGTGAGTGACAGAAAGTTGCTGCTCAACAAGAAAGAGTTGGAAAAGCTCCAAACTAAGTCCCAGGAAAAGGGTCTTGCAATCATTCCGGTTCGTATATTTATCAATGACCGAGGCAAAGCCAAAATGGAAATTGCCCTGGCTCGAGGAAAGAAAATCCACGATAAACGACAGGACCTAAAGGAAAAAGATGCAAAAAGGGAGCTCCAGCGAATGGCCTTTGATTGATGCTTACGGGATTTGCAGGCAGACTATGCTGCCTGTCTACCATCATCCCACTTTTGATTCTGCCCTAGTCACCCAACTCCTTTTTGGCGAATGCTATCAGATCAACGGGCTCACTTCTGATCGGCAGTGGTTCAGGGTTTATCATGAAGATACCGGGATCGGTGGCTGGGTTTGGGCCAAACTGATCAAGGAAATCACGGGCGATGAATACCAGAAATTTCTCAATCAGGACTTTCAGAGTGTCACGAGCCCAATTGCTGCCATCGAATACCTCGGTGCCAGCCTTTACCTACTTCCCGGAAGTCGACTCCATTTTTCCGAACTCGAACTTTTCAATTGGCAGGATCATATCGGTTTTACGGGGACTTTTCGACCGCATGCTTCCAAAGCTTCAAGAGAGGAAATCGCAGAAATCGCCCTCCGCTACCTCCATGCTCCTTTTCAGGCTGGCGGTCGCAGCATCTTTGGTTTGGATGAGGCGCATGCATTTCCACTGATTTTTTTGATTGGAGGATATTCATGGATTTCGGGAAAGGTTCCCGGGAAAAGCGTCACTCCCGAAGAAGTGGAGCCGGGTGATTTGTTTGTTTTCAGAGATCTGGAAAGGCAGAAAACACACTACGGACTTTACCTTGGCGCAGAGCAGATTCTCTGGATGGACCACCGGATGAAGATTTCTGACGTAGATGAGTGGGAAGATTTTTTGAGAAACAATTCCAGCGAACAGGTCGTTTTGGATTCGCGATCGATCATCAGTTAGGAGTATGGAAAAAAGGGTGTTGGTGTTAAACTTGGATCATTCGCCGGTCGCTGTGGTGCCGGTCCAGAAGGCTATCGTCCTGGTTCTTTTGGAAAAAGCCAATGTGCTCTCCACCTATGAAACACTGGAGATCCGTACTGTTTCCCGCAGCTTTCAATACCCAGCTGTCATCCGCCTAGCCCATTACAAAAACATTCCCTTCAAAGGCGTTTTGCTCAATCGTGCCAACCTTTTCCGGAGAGACAAAGGAGAGTGCCAATACTGCGGCAGCAAACGTCACCTGACCATTGACCACGTGGTGCCTCGCTCCAAAGGTGGCAAAACCACTTGGACTAATCTTGTCACTGCCTGCAACCGCTGCAATGTGAGCAAAGGAGACAAAACTCCCGAGCAAGCCGGCATGGTTCTCCGCACTGAGCCATTCAAACCCTCCCTTTCCTATTTCCTCTCCGAATATGCCGAGCGACAAGCGGAAGAATGGCTTCCTTTTTTGGAGAGTAGGGTGGTTAGCGGATAATAATCTGAGTTTTTAGATCAATCCTTTTTCCAAATTAAAGCCAACCCAAACCCCACTAAAAACACCACCGCCGTACCCATCACAATCGTCATGTTGGTATGTAGCGGATTGGCGAGGGAAGGATCCATGCCGTTTTTGGCCAAGATGACAGATAGACTCATCCAAGCGATGACTAAAACACCCAAGATGACTCCAAGTACTGCTTGAGGTTTTTGGGCTTTGGACAGCAAACCCAAGAGGAAAAGTCCCAATATCCCACCGCTGAAGATCGAAGAGAGTGCCCACCAGGCATCCAAGGCACTGGTCACCCCATTGAAGGCCAAGCCTACCAGAATACTGGCCAAGCCCATCCCTAGGGAAGAAAGCCGAAGTACGCGAAGGGAAAGTTTTTCGGAAGAATTGGGATGGATATACTTTTTGAAATGATCGGAAAGAATCACTGTTGCCGAACTGTTGATACTGGTGGAGACCGTACTCATGCCTGCTGCAAAGATGGAAGCGATCAGTAGGCCTGTCACTCCTGCCGGCAATTGGTTGACAATGAAATGAGGAAAGACTTTGTCAGGTGCGATGCCATCGGGTAGCAGGGTAGGCTGAGCTTGGTAATAGGCAAAAAGGGCCGTGCCGATAAAGAAAAAAACAAAGGAAACGGGTAAATAAAGCAAGCTTCCCAGCCAGGTGGATTTTTTGGCTTCTGCCTCGGTGCGTGCAGTCAGGTAGCGCTGAACATAGCTTTGGTCAATGCCGAAATTCTGCATGTTGATAAACAGACCGTAAATCAACACCATCCAAAAAGTGGACGTGGTAAAGTCCAGATGGAAGCTCCCAAGGCTGAATTTATCCGACTCCTGAGCGATACGGAATACCTCGACTGGGCCTCCCGGAATACTGAAAAAGATCACTCCTAAGCAAGCCAATGCTCCACCGATCAGGATGATTCCCTGCACCGCGTCGGTCCAGACTACCGCTTCGATGCCTCCAAACATGGAATAGACCACCACGCTAATTCCAGTGATGACAATGATCAAGGGAATACTCCAGCCCAACAAGGCATTCATCGGCAGGGCCAAGAGGTACATGATGGCTCCCATTCGCGCCAGTTGGGTAAGCAGGTAGCATAGTGAGGCATAGATCCTGGCCCAAGCACCAAATCGTTGCTCGAAGTAGAAATAAGCCGATTCGCTTTGGAGTTTGCGATAAAGTGGGACAAAAAACCGAACAGCCACCCAAGCCGCCAAAGGAATCGAAAGGCTGAACACAAATCCATTCCAATTGCCTCCATAGGCATTTCCGGGTAGCGCCAAAAAGCTGATGCTGCTCACAAAGGTGGCAAAGATAGACATGCCAATCGCCCATGCCGGCAGTCTCCCTCCTCCTGTGGTGAAATCGGAAGCACTACGCTTTTTGAAGGAGAAAGAAATCCCAAATCCCACAATCGCGAGCATATACACCAAGAAGATGGCTAAATCGAAAATTGGCATGTTCGGTTGGGTAATTGTAGTTTTTTGGAGAAAATCAGTGGGCGACGGTTTCCATTACTTTTTCTTTTACAAGGAGGTACTTTTCATGAAGGGTTTTCTTTTCCTCTTCGCTGTAGGCAAAAAGTGGTGGGGCTAAGATTCCCCTGCACAATCCTTCGAAAGACATCGCGGCTTTGAGCCCCTTGAGGTAGCAGGATTTATAAGCCTGATTTTGATAGATGTTTTTGCTCAGGAAAAGAATGGTCTCTTGCAGTTCTTTGAGCCTGCTTTTTTCCCCTGAACGAAAGGCATCATATGCCTGTACATAAAGTTCCGGAAAAAGATTTGCACCTCCTGTTACGCCACCATGACCGCCCATTTCGAGGGTTTGGGAAAGTATTTCCTCTGGTCCGACGAATAGTTTAAACTCAGGATGAGCTTTGAATGCCTGGCAAAGTGATTGGAAATTGTCCAGGTCTCCACTGCTGTCCTTGATGCCAATGATGTTGGGGTGGGAGGAAAGTGACTTTACCGTTGCAGTATCGATAAAGATCTTTGTGTGCGAGGGCATGTTGTACAAAAACAGCGGAAGAGGAACTGCATCTGCCAATTTGCGATAGTAAACGGCCAACTCCTCCTGTCCTATGTTCATGTAAAAGGGCGGCGCTGCTACCAAAGCTGCCGCGCCGGACTCTGCGGCGATAGCTGCCAAGTCCAAACTTTCCACAAATGAGCAATCGGTAATCCCCACCAAAACCGGTACTCGGCCATTGACTTGGCGACAAACTTGTCTGATGAGGTCACTTTTGACATCCGAACTCAAACTCGTGGACTCTCCGGTGGTTCCCAAAATAAAAATGCCATGGACACCACCTTCCAGCAGGTGATTCACCATGGCGATGGTATGGTCTACATCCAGGGAATAATCCGGATTGAGCGGCGTAATCATCGGCGGGATGATTCCGTGAAAAGTTTGGCTAGGTTTCATAGGCTGGCTTGGGCTGTGATTAAAGGCTGAGGTGGAAGTACTTCACCTTGGTGCGATAATGGGTGTAGGACAGGTGGACTGTCCCGTCTTGGGCTTGGATGATGGCAGGATAGCTATACTCTCCCTCGGCAGTGTTTTCCAATACCAAAAGCTCTTCCCAGGTGATTCCGTCTGCGGAACCCATAAGGCTGAGTTTGGTTCGACCTTTTTTGAGGGGATTGCATAGCAGGAGGTGATAGCCGTTTTTCAGGGTGACTGCATCGATGCCTGAGTTATTGTGCACGAGACCAGTTCCGGTCATGGTGCTCCAGGATTTACCATTATCAGAAGACCAAGAAGTAGCGATTTCTCCCTGCTGGGTACGGAAGAGTAATTGAATTTTTCCACCTGGATGGAAAAGTGCTGTAGGCTGTATGGCTCCAAAAGGCCCTTCGATCGCTACTTTTTCCCAGGTTTTCAAATCCGGATCGGTGATTTCCACATGGGAATTCCACACGTTGTTGACCTCAAAGCTGCTCGGATGAAGCAGTCTACCGTCGGGAAGAACTTCTGCTTTATTTTTCACCGGACCAAGGAAACCTGGTGGGATTTGAACTTCTTTTGACCAAGTTTTCCCATTGTCCTCCGAGACTTTATAGAGTCCCCACCATTCTCTTGGGTTGGGGCCCTCCTTGTAGAAAAGGATAAGCTTGCCGTCTGCTTTGCGGTGAAGGACTGGATTCCAAGTGGGGTTGCGGAAGACTTCATTTTCGATGCCGTCAGCGACCAGTTTGGGAGTGGACCAGGCACCTTTTTGGAGGAGCGAAGTGTAAATGCTTACGTCGGGGTGGCGCTCGTAAGTTCCTCCAAACCAAGCGGCAAGGATTCCTTCGGGTGTTTCCACCAAGGTAGAGGCATGGCAAGTGGGAAAAGGTGCGGACTCGTAGATGAATCCGGATTTAAGGACTTTTACTTCTGGTCTATCAGAAGAAAATTCCTCACTCCCAAAGGAAGTGAGGAAGAATAAAATGAGTAAATAATGCATGGGTTGAGCGGTTCGCTAAATGGATAACTCGTATTAAAGTATTAAAAAAGCCGGAGTTTTGAAATAAACTGTCCGGCAGTGACCTGTATGCCTTTGGTCGGTGTTCAAAGATTGTTGCTCACAAACTCCAAAAAGATCCTCCAATCTTCCCAAGTCAAGTCATGTTTGCCTTCCCGGATATGGTAGCCAACGGACTCATGATGAACAGGCCCGTTCAGTTCTTCGAATGATTTTTCGAATACAGCCTTTTTTCCATAAATCTCTGCTGCTATACGGCTTCCCAGCTGGATTCCCAAATATTCTCCTTTCGGATCGGCCCATTGGTCGCCACGGGCTGAGGAATAATAGACCGCTCTTGGAGCAATCAATCCAGGCAAGAGATGTTGGTCGAGCGGAAGGGTTTCTTCCTTGCCATTGTACTTGCGGAAGTTATCGGCAAACCAGTGAGGAAATCGGTTATTGATCGCTTCCACGGTCTCTCCATATTTCCGTTTGGAGAGTGCCGCCCCGCCGCAGCCGGATTCGTTGGCGTAGGTGATGGCCCATCGGGGATCATTGGCTGAGGTCCAAAGGGCAGTTTTTCCTGTTCGAGAGTGTCCGACGAGCACAGATCTTTTAGCATCAATCCTCGGATGCTGTTCAAAATAATCCATGGCTCGCATCGCTGCCCAACCCCAAGCGCCGAAGGCTTTCAGACCATCTTTTTTTTCGATTTGCTCGGGATAGAGCGTGGAAATGATTCCGTTTTGGAAGGTCTTGGCATCGTCGGGAGCGACGGTTTCCGCATGGAAAGATGCCGTGGCAAAGCCTCTTTGGATCAGTTCCCGCACCGGCCAAAAGGCCTCGTCCACCAGTTTCCCATCGGGATAAGTTGGGAGGTAATTGATTAGCAGAATGACAGGAAAAGGACCTTTTTGGAATTTGGGAAGGAAAAAATTGATCCGCAGGGTGTGGCTTTTTCCGTTTCTGCTTACGGTAATATTTACTTCCTCCAGGTCTGCTGCTTCTGGGAAGGGATTTGCATTTTCCTTGACCACTTCAAAAGAGATCGCATCAAAGTCTTTGGGCAACTGACCATATACTTCTGACTCAAACAGTCTGAAGATTTCCGGTCTTCTCACCTTTTCCCAATCTTCCACTGAGCGTATTTGCTTTCCTTTTTCACTTACAAAAGGATCAGGCAAGTGGAGCGCAGGAACCTTGCTTTCGTCGTAGTTGGGTTGCGTTTGAGACATGGCGATCAGGGGAATGAAGAGTGCTACGAATAAGTTCAAGATAGTTTTCATGAGAGGACATTGGAGATGTGGAATCGCCTATAGGTAGTTCTAAACTTTCAAATGAAATCGAGTATGAGACAAGCGCCATAAATTGGGTTGATTTTAATCCATGCGAGATTTTATTTGACCATTGAAAATCAATGATGGTTAAATGAAATCAAAAGTGAATTCGATTTGAACCATTGAGAAATTAAGGGGATTTAGAGGAGTTGCTTTTTCGAAAGATGACATTTTCTCAAAAATGTGGCTAACTACAATTCTTAATTCTCTTAATGATCTAAATGGTTTTGAATGAGGAAATTGAAAACCAAATGGTTGGAACTTGTTTACTTGTCGCCAGTAGGAAGATAGGATTTTACCTGGAGAGAAAAGGATTCAGGAGGCATTAAAATTGCCTCCTGAAGAAGTTATTTCGCTTATTTTTTGGATACAAAGGGCTCAAAAGGATAAGTCCTCGGGAGTACATCGATGCCTGAGGTTACCTTCAACGGATGATCTCCGCCATAGGTCAATTCCACAAAGTAGCCCCGATAACCTGTTTCAGGAGTCGTCATATCTACTATTAACTCACCTGAGTCAGGCACAGGAATTTCCTCTGAAGCCCAATTGGGACCGAATACATCAATTCGGAAATCCCTAGCCAAGGGATTGTAGGCAGACCAGAGTTTGATCGCTGCAGGTTTATTGGCAGGGTCGAAGGTGACTTTGATTTGATCGCCTTCCACTTTCCAGCCATAGCTCGGTCTTTTCGCTTGATCGAGAATGGATTTGTAGAATGAAATCAGATTGGGAAGGGCATCGGAGTCTCCCACATCGTGTCCCGAGTTGGGAACATACATCACGTGTTTTTCTCCGGGTAAACTGTCCCAGTAAAATTTCCAGCTGTCCGGTTGGAAAAACTCGTCACCCGCCGCATTGATAATCAGCTTGGGCATGTCGTAGTCCTTGCGGAAAGAATAAGGCTCCGTGATCTCCATCATTCGGTCAAATTCGGGTGTGCCTACCCAGTCCATGACACCCTCGCGGACATAGTCACCCACGGCAGGAGCCCAGAAACCGTAATTTCTCCAATGATGCTGAAAGGATGGAACCAGATTGAGCAGGTCAATGACGACAGGCACGACTGCGATTACCCGGTCATCCGCGGCTGCAGTCGTCCAAGTAGTCCAGCCTCTTTTGGAGGCACCACCCACCACGTAGGTTTTCAAATCCTTGCTGTATTGCTTTTTGACCACATCGGTCACGGCATCCATGGCGAGTTTGGCCGCTTTGGTCATGGGGAGTCTTGCTAGCCAGATCGCATCTTCATCTTTGGCACCTCCTTCGAGAAATTTTCTCCAGCCGTAAGAAATGATCTCATCCTCGTAGCGCTCACCAAAGGTGTCATTGGCAAAAGTGATGGGCTGAAAAGGCACATTGTGGATTTGAGCCACGATGGAATTGGTACGAGTGGCAGCCGCAAGGATCAAGTCATTGGGGCTTTCAGGTAGGTTGGAATTGGTATTGCCTCCGCTGATCCAGAGCATTCCTGTTTCAAACGGGGTATTCTTTGGTACGACCATTGAGATCCAGTGCCACCATTCGGTTTTGTCCACGATATCGGGGCTCAGCCAGTGCTGGGAATACATTTTCAACACATGGTAATCATACTGCTCTCCGGGGACGGAGTGGACGATTTCGTAGCGAAAAGTGCTGTCCGGAGCGTGAACGTAGTCTTTTAAAATGGTGGCAGACCTTGTTTCTACCGGCGCTTGATCAGTAAATGTTTTACAGGAAAAAGTAAAAAGAAGCCCTAAGGCTACTAGAATGCCCAGATGGGAATTCCAAAATGCTTGTTTTTTCATAAAGGAGATTAGTTTGGGTTGATAGAAAGGGACGAATGGTGGATTCAGGCAAAGATTTATTTTTCAAACTCGACGATGTATTCCGACATGTATTTACCCAGGTCAGAATATTTGAAAAACAACCTGGCTTTTTTGCCCAATTTGAGGCTAGTGTTTTTGGCAGCAATATCTTCTGGAGTGTTTAGCGGCTGAAGGGAGGGATACCAAATGACGTGACCGGGTTTTTGAACCAGAAGTTTGGGTGCGGTCCAAGCTTGGGAATTGGCACCTTCGCCCAAGTCACGATGGGGATTGAATGAAATGTAAATTTTGTCCCCTACCCAAGACTGTCCTTCGACATGGCCCATCAACATCACCCAGCATTCGAGGTAGGTATTCCAGCTCACGGATGGCCCCCAGTGAAATCCTCCCTGAGGAGAGGAAGCTGGTCCTCCGCCATTTTCTTTGGAGATCTGAAGTGAAGAGATCGGAGACCCGATTCCATCCCAATCGGCATTGAACCCTTTGCCATCCCATCGTTTGGCCTTGCCTTGAGGATCTTCGAGGTCACTGATTTTGATCCGAGCTACGCTGATGCATTGGCCGGAGGCTTCGGTTTCAGTAGAGTAGGTTTCGGGATTGTATTCCCCAGGATAGCCGTATTCTCCATAAAACAGGTACAAGTAATCATCCACAGCCACGGCGCTTGGGTCACCGACTCCACCGGCAAAGGTCTTGGAGATGTTATGCGGCTTGAGGATCATCCTGGGCTGTTTGTCTTCGAGAAAAAGTCCCTTGTTCTCCCAATTCCAACCTCCGTCGATGGATTTCATCACACCGATTCGAGGCACTGCTGCGGGAGTGATCCGTTCTGTCAGTCCCAAAGGCCAGTTTTGATCGATATAGCCCTCTTCCGTTTGCGGATTAAATGGGAGGGTTTCAGGATAATTTTCATTGTGGTAGATCGCATAGAGGGTTCGACCAGAGGTATCTCTTGAGTCTTGATATACGGTCTCAAACCAGACTGCACCATGAAGGCCGGGTTGGCCCACCGGGGCGTTTTTGGGCATCCTTGGTGCGATATACTTTTCTGAAGGAGTGCTAAAAATCTCATCTGCATTGGCTCCTGAAGCAAATTTCAAGTCGGTGGCATAGCCCCAAACGGGATCTTCTCCATATTTCCCCGGGAAAATCCGCAGGGTGTCACCCACCCAGGCTTCCGCCATGTTGCAGTCCACAAAGTTGTTGAAATGAAATGTGTCGGTAGGTACAAGTCTGAAATTTGGAGTTTTAAAATCAACCGTTGCCACTTCCTCTGTGGAGGAAGGCGACTGGCAGGATGAAGAAGCCAAGCAAAGTGTTATTGATAGTGCCGAGAATCTTGAGAAATAGTTTTTTAGGGTCATCATACGTCCTAGATTTGAAACCGAATAAATCTAAGTAATTATTTATCGTTCACCATCCGGGTTTGGAAAGCTTTCTTTTCAAGTCCAATACCTCTTAGTATGAATAAAATCAATTTGTTAATTCTCCTATTTTTCCTCGGGTTGGGAAAAGTCGGGGCACAAGTCTTGGAGTCGCCTGCCAAGCGACTTTCCATGGAATTTAGCCTTTCCGACAAAGGCCAGCCGCAATACCGTATTAATTTGGATGGCTCGCCAATCATCCTACCAAGTTCCTTGGGCTTTGATCTGAAAAATGACGACATCGATCTGCTGGATGGGTTTCAAGTAACCAAGACAGAAACGTCCTCTTTCGACGAGACTTGGAAGCCGGTATGGGGTGAGGAGAGTCAAATCCGTAACCACTACAACGAGCTGATGGTCGAATTGACCCAAGTGAAAACGGGCAGAAAAATGATCATCCGTTTTCGGGCTTTTGACGAAGGCTTGGGTTTTCGCTATGAGTTTCCGCTGCAGGAAAAGATGGGCTATTTCGTCGTGAAGGAGGAAAAGACGCAGTTTGCCTTGACCGGAGACCATACTGCTTTTTGGATTCCCGGGGATTACGATACCCAAGAGTACGATTTTACCGAATCCAAACTCAGCGAAATCCGTAGCTTGATGAAGTCAGCCATTACTCCCAACGCGTCTCAGACACCTTTTTCGGATACAGGGGTGCAGACTTCCCTGATGATGAAGTCAGCCGATGGGCTTTACATCAATTTGCACGAAGCGGCTTTGATTGATTATCCTGCCATGCACTTGGAGCTGGATGATGAGAAAATGGTCTTCACCTCACATCTGACTCCGGATGCGATCGGAGACAAAGGATATCTCTATACACCTGCCCAGACTCCTTGGAGAACCATCATTGCAGGTAAAAATGCCGGTGAAATTTTGGCTTCCCGAATCACCTACAACCTCAACGAGCCCTCCAAAATCAAAGATCCTTCCTGGATCAAGCCCATGAAATACGTGGGTGTTTGGTGGGAAATGATCACCGGAAAAAGCTCTTGGTCCTACACCAATGATTACAAAGCCATCAAGCTCGGCGAGACAGATTACACCAAAGCTAAACCCAATGGTACACACGGTGCCACTACCGAAAACGTGAAAAAATACATTGACTTTGCGGCCAAACATGGCTTTGACGGAGTATTGGTCGAAGGCTGGAATGTGGGCTGGGAAGACTGGTTTGGCAACTCCAAGGACTATGTCTTTGACTTTTTGACGCCGTACCCGGACTTTGACCTGAAGGGTATTTCTGCTTACGCAAAAGAAAAGGGAGTACAGATGATCATGCACCACGAAACCTCTTCTTCTGCCCGCAACTACGAGCGACACCTAGACAAAGCCTATCAGCTCATGAAAGACTACGGTTATCCCGCAGTGAAAAGCGGTTACGTCGGTGACATGCTTCCAAGAGGCGAATACCACTACAGCCAATGGTTGGCCAATCACTACCAATACGCCATCGAAAAAGCAGCTGAATACCAACTCATGGTCAATGCCCATGAGGCGGTGCGTCCGACAGGTGTGGGCCGTACTTGGCCAAACCTGATCGCGAATGAATCAGCAAGAGGTACCGAATACCAAGCGTTTGGAGGTTCCAAGGCCAATCACGTGACCATCCTGCCCTTCACCCGACAGATCGGTGGACCGATGGATTATACGCCCGGTGTTTTTGAGATGGATGTACACAATGGCAGCCATGTCAACAGCACCTTGGCTAATCAGTTGGCGCTCTATGTCACGATGTATTCACCACTCCAGATGGCTGCGGATTTTCCGGAAAACTATGACCGCTTCCCGGATGCTTTTCAGTTTATCAAGGATGTGGCCTTGGACTGGGAAAAGAGTCTGTACCTAGAAGCTGAGCCCGGCTACTTTTTGACCATTGCCAGAAAGGCAAAAGGTACGGGAGAGTGGTTTGTGGGAAATGTCAATGGCATGGAGGGAAGAACCGGTCAGGTAACGTTAGATTTCCTCGATTCAGGGAAAATGTACATCGCCGAGATCTATGCGGACAAAGCTGATGCCCACTTCAAAACCAATCCTCAAGCCTACGAAATCCGAAAAGTAGTAGTCGATGCCAAATCTGTGTTGAAGCAGTTTTCCGCACCCGGAGGAGGTTATGCCATCCGAATCCGGGAAGCAAGCAAAGAGGAATTAAAAGGATTGAAGAAATTGAAGTAAATGTGAGAAGGCGGCAGCGATGTCGCCTTTTTTATTTCTTCCAGTCCACAACTTGGAAAACAATCTCCTGATAATTATCCCGCTCGTAGAGGATGCCTATCGAGGAGTCACTGAGCTTGACCAAATCAGAATAGGCTGTCCAAGCTTGTTTTTTGGGGTCGTCGGTGCGGTCTATTAAGATGGATTTTGACCAAGTCTTGCCTTCGTCAAAGCTAAGTTTGATCGTTAAATTATTTCGATGCTGTTCATCAGCAGCATTTGAGTGTGCCAGAATGGTTTTCCCATCCTTTTCTCCTAAATCCAAAATTGAAGCTTGGTTTACAGGGTCAGGAAGTTGAGGATCGAAGTATTGCTCGTCCCAGGTTTTTCCACCATCCGAAGAGTAGGCAAGAATCCGCTGGCGAATGTCGCCTTTTTGGTTTCGGATGCTCATGATCATTCGTCCGTTTGTGAGTTCGGCAGCGATGGATTCATTGCTCCCTGGAAATTGGATGGACTCGGAAATGCCAAAGCTATTTCCATGGTCATCGGTAAAAAATCCATGAGCTTGATATTCTGCAAACTGATCTTGAGGCGGTCCCGCAGAGTGATTTGCTGCCACGAAAATCCGTCCTGCATAAGGTCCTTTTTGAAACTGGAAAGCATGGCCCGGTGTATTGGCGTAGCTTCGCCAGTCTTCTTTGAAAGCGTAGGAAGGATTGAAAGTAGGATGATTGGGTCGGTGAACCTGCCTGGTAATGTTTTCGGGCGCGGACCAGCTTTTTCCCAAGTCATAGGACTTAATCTGCCAGATTTCACGAACTCCTTTATTCATTCTGATATCGTATTCGTGATTATTTCCAGTGTTATAAAACAGAAAGATCACTCCCTGAGCATGTTTTGGGTCAAAAAGGTCCACCACCGGTGCAGGATTCCCCGCCTGTAGGGTGTCGTAATCGACTAAGGTCTGGATACTTGACCAAGTTTTTCCCTGATCTGCACTCCGCTTCATCACCAGATTAACATCTCCATAGTCATCACTCCCGTTGACTCGGCCTTCCGCAAAAGCCAAAAGTTCTCCATTGGGAAGGGAAATGATGGCAGGAATCCGGTAGATGGCATGCCCTTCTTTTCCTCTTTGAAAAACCATGGCTCGCTCCTGGGCTTGGCAAAGGAGAGGTATCAAGAAAGTGAGCAAAAAGCCGAGTAGACGATTCATGATAGGGTTATTTTTCTTGGAAACTACACGAATTGACCATAAAAACCAATTTGAAAAGTCAGTAGCGGAGGCTGTAACCAAACAGCATTTGTTTCATTTTTTGATGGAGAAAAATAGCCCAAAGCACAAGTTCCAATCGATGAGGAGATTGCGAAAGCCAACTTTGGCCAGCAAAAAAGGTTTTGAAAAATTAATTAGAAAAAGTCTAAATAAAGATTGCGTAGTTTGAGATTGCGCTTTAAGTTTGCATCGTTATTTAAACTAAGTCTAGATAAAGATGAGAATGTACTTCCTATTGATGAGTTTGTTCCTGATGCTTTCAGTGCCTGGATTTGCTCAAAAGAATGTGTTGAAAGGGAAAATTGTAGATGAAAACCAACTGCCGGTTCAAGGTGCATCGGTGGCGCTGGTAGGTACAGTGAGAGGCGTACAGTCTGATCTAAAGGGGAACTATGAATTGAAGGATTTCCCAAAAGGAACATATAAACTGCAAATCAGTCTGGTCGGCTTTGAGACTTTGGTGCAGGAGTTTTTTATCGAATCTGAGGAATCTAAGGAATTGAATTTCATCATGAAAGAGCAAGCCTACATGCTGGATGAATTTCGATTGTCAGCCAGCAGGGGAATAGCCGGTCATAGCCACTTGGCAGAAGTAGAGGATTTTCGGATCAACGCTGGCAAAAAGAACGAGGTGATCAAAATCTCTGAACTTAATGCAAACTTGGCTATGAATAACAGCCGTCAGATTTTTGCGAAGACGCCGGGAATCACAATCTGGGAAAATGATGGTTCTGGAATCCAGCTAGGTGTTGCTTCAAGAGGGTTGAGCCCAAATCGCTCTTGGGAATTCAATGTGCGAATGAATGGCTACGACATCACGCCTGATCCAATGGGTTATCCTGAGGCGTATTTTACACCTCCGATGGAAGTGGTCGAGCAGATCGAAATTGTCAGAGGAGCCTCTTCGCTTCAGTATGGTTCTCAGTTTGGAGGCTTGATGAACTTTGTGATCAGACGACCTGACAAGTCCACCCGATTTACTGCGGAGACCATCAATACCGTAGGAAGCAATGGCCTTTTCAGCTCCTTTAATTATGTGGGAGGTACCGAAGGTAAATGGAACTACGCGGCTTATTACCAAAAAAGAGTAGGTAATGGCTGGAGAGAAAACGGCTATTTCAATACCGATCATGCACACATGGAGGTCAACTATGCCGCAAGCAATAGGCTGAAACTGGGAATGGAAATGACTTACATGACCACAGAAAGTCAACAACCTGGAGGTTTGACTGATGCCCAGTTTGCAGAAGACTCGCGTCAAAGTACACGTGCCAGAAACTGGTTTAGTACACCTTGGTTTATTCCATCTTTCTCGGCAGAATACTTGGTGTCTCCAAAGACCAAACTGAGCTGGAAAGCTTTCGGAACCTTTGCCGAGCGAAACAGTGTCGGCTTCATGAGACCGATCAATGTGGAAGATGACTTGGGCAATCGTCAAGTAGATAGAGACTATTACACGACGTATGGTTCTGAAATCAGATTGAGTTCTTCTTATCAGCTATTTGGAAAAGAGCAGACTCTAGTATCCGGACTTCGTTATTTCAATGGGCACATCGATCGCAAGCAGTTGGGTGTGGGTACTTCAGGTAGAGATATGGATTTTTCTGTAGCAGCAGGGGATTACCGAAGAGACCTGGATTTCTCCAACATCAACTTGGCGGCATTTGTCGAAAATGTGTTCCGATTCTCGGATAAATTTTTGGTTACCGGTGGAGTTCGTGTGGAAAATATTCGATCCATCATGGAAGGCCAATTCAACATCGTCAATGGTAATCCACAGCTGTTGGATCAAATCAGCAGGACGCGTTCTTTCGCGATTTTTGGAGTGGGGGCAGAATACCACGTAACCAAGAATTCGGAGTTTTATGCCAACTTCTCTCAGGCGTACAGACCTGTGCTGATCTCTGACTTGACACCTCCGGCAACTACGGATGTGATTGATGAAAATCTCAGCGATTCCAGAGGACATAACATTGATTTTGGATACCGAGGCAGCCTGGCTTCCTACTTGAAGTTTGACTTGGGCTACTTCCACCTCAATTATGCCGATCGTATAGGAACTATCGCTCAGGCAAGACCTGATGGCAGCATTTACCAGTTCCGCACCAATTTGGGAAATTCTGTGAGCAGAGGATTTGAGGGGTACATCGAATTTGACCCAGTGACCGCTTTCTTCGGAAGTTCCAATGTGGGATATGTGCATCTATTTACCTCTTTGGCCTTTATCGATGCCACTTACGGCGACTTTGAGGTGACCTCGGTCAGCAATGGTCAGATCACCACCAGAAACCTAAAGGGTAACCAAGTAGAAAATGCACCAAGAAAGATCAATCGCTATGGAGCGACGTACAACTTGGGTAAATTCTCCATGACTTGGCAGATGAGTGATATCGGGAAAGCCTATTCGGATGCTTCCAACACGGAAGTTGCCAATGCAGCAGCGACAGTAGGTGCAATACCTGCCTACCGGGTACAGGATCTTTCTGCCAGCTGGAATATCTGGAAACAGCACTCTCTGAAGGCAGGAGTAAACAATCTGACCGATGAGCGCTACTTCACCCGAAGAGCGGGTGGATACCCTGGGCCGGGAATCATGCCAGCGGATGGACGTACGTTCTACATGACCTTTGCGCTGAAGTTTTAATTCTAGGTCATACTAGATCAAAGCCAGTCCTGAGTTTCGGGACTGGTTTTTTTATGCCATTAGCTGATATTTTAATTTGTAGCTCCTTATTTTATGAGATCGAAATACCTTTTGAGCACGTACTCAGGCTGCCACTGATCGGGTTTTCTGACCAAGGTATCGGGATTATAGGCGAGCGGTTTTAGGTTTTTTGCGGTGTATGAAACTGTGTCTCCGAAAGAAAGCTGGCTTTTTCCCAGCAGATCGATCAGTTCTTTTTTCTTGTTGGAATAGGTCATGTCCTCGGCAAGGTTTTTAATCTCGTGCGGGTCATTAGACAAGTCAAAAAGTTGGGTAAAATCTCGTTCCGGATATCGAATCAACTTCCAGTTTTCTTTTCTGACTGACCTTACGGTATGGCGATAGGCATTAAACATGACTTCACGAATTTGCTTTTGGTCTCCTCGGATGACTGGAACCAGACTTTTTCCATCCAAATCTTCACGCTTGGGTAGCCCAGCCAATTCTGCCAACGTGGGGTAGATGTCATGGATGTAGGCAAAGGCATCGAAACTTTTGTCTTTAGGAATCCCCGGTCCTTGAATAATCAAGGGGACTTTGATGCTGTGTTCGTAGAGGGATTGCTTGCCCAGAAGCCCATGACTTCCTGCCGCCAGCCCATTATCAGCGGCATAGACTATGATGGTATTTTCAAATCGCCCTGTCTCTTTAAGTGCGGTGATGATCTTGGAGATTTGGGAGTCGAGATGCGAGATCATCCCATAGTAATCCGACAATAGCATTTGAATCACCTCCGGTTTTCTGGGCCATCCGGTGAGGTTTTCATCTCGGACAGTCAACTGGTCAAATTGGAATGGATGAAGTGGGAGGTAGTTGGGAGGCAAAGGAATACTTCCATCAGGATACTTTCCGATAAATTCTGGTTTGGGTGAGTACGGGTCATGAGGAACCGTAAATGCTACATAACAAAAGAAGGGATTGGTCGCGCCTTCTTGGGATTTGATAAAGTCTATCGCGCTTTGGGTAAAAATTTCTGTGGAGTAGCCCTTTATTTCTGGCTCTCCAAGTCTACCCAACGAATCGTAATCTTGAACAGCTATGGCGTAGTGGTCGGCCATTCCACCCAGGTACACCGTTTTCCCTTGTTGAAAACTCGCCTCGAAGGCTTCTTTTTCATTATGCCATTTGCCTGTTCCAAAGGTGGTATATCCCGCTTTGGCAAAATCCATCGTCATGGTCTCAAGACCTTGAAGTCGGTCGTAAACATTGAAAAGTTGCCTTCCGCTGAATAGCATCGCACGACTAGCCATGCAAATGGCACCATGATGACCTCCCATGACGTAGGCGTTGGTAAATCGAACTCCCTCGTTAGCCAATTGATCGATGGTTGGAGTGCGGAGGATGGTATTTCCAGCAATTCCCAAAGCATCCGCCCGCTGATCATCAGCAAAAAGGAAAAGAATGTTGGGCTGGATAGGTTCTTTTTCTTGGCAAGACCAAGCTAAAAGGGCCAATAAAAACAAGAAGTAATTCTTCATGTAAGAGCTTTTTGAAGGAAAGAGAATTTTAACATACTAAACTTCCTTCATTTCAGTAGGTAGATTGGTCAAAAAGGCTGGTCGAATTTCTTTTTATCCGATAAAAATCTTGGAATCAGTTTTTTCTTTGGTAGGTAAGTTGGTGAAGATCGAAAATTCCGTTTGTCAACTTTTCTTTGGAGTTGATTAGAGAGGTGCCTTTATTGAAAGATTAATTCGGCCCATTATGACCAAATCTTCTCTTTGCATTGGACTTTTGATCGTCTTATCCTTTCTGATTTCCTGTAAGTCTGCAGATGAAAAGACTACTTCCCCTCCCAACATTATTTTCATCATGTCCGATGATCATGCCTATCAAGCGATCTCGGCTTACAGCAATCACCTGATCGAGACGCCCAATATCGACCGGATTGCTAAGATGGGGATGCTGTTTACCAATGCCACGGTGACCAATTCCATCTGTGCGCCCAGTCGTGCGACGATTTTGACAGGTAAGCACAGCCATTTAAATGGGAAAATTGACAATGATTTTCCATTCGATACCACCAACGTGACTTTTCCTCAGCTTTTCCAAAAAGCCGGTTATCAGACAGCCATGTTTGGCAAACTGCACTTTGGAAACAATCCCAAGGGTTTTGATCAATTCAAGATTTTACCGGGTCAAGGGGCCTATTACAATCCTGATTTTATCACCAAGAACGAAGGGAATATCAAAGTCGAAGGCTATGTCACCGACATCATCACGGACATGACCTTGGATTGGCTGCAAAATGAGCGGAAGAAGGATCAGCCTTTTTTGCTGTTCTACCTTCACAAAGCACCCCACCGCGAGTGGCTTCCGGCAGAAAGACATATAGCCGATTTTTCAAAAAGGACTTTTCCTGAGCCTGCCACGCTTTTTGACGATTATTCGGGTCGCGGTCGGGCGGCCAAAGAGGCTGAGATGAACCTTCTGAAGCACATGAACTGGGCGGGTGATTCCAAAATTTACCCTGAAGTCATGGACGAATTAGGGATCCCAGATGCATCCGGTTGGGATAAAGGCGCATTTAATCGGGAAGTAGGACGCTTAAATCCAGCTCAGCGTGCTAATTGGGATGGCGTCTATGGTCCGATGAACGAGGAGTTCAAAAAGGCATTTCCGAACATGACCGAAAAGGAAAAAATGCAGTGGCGCTATCAGCGCTACATGCAGGATTACTTGGGGACAATTCAGGCCGTGGATGAAAATGTGGGCAGGGTTCTCGATTATTTGGAGCAAAATAACCTGATGGAAAATACCATCATTGTGTATACGTCCGATCAGGGATTTTACCTGGGAGAGCATGGATGGTTTGACAAGCGATTTGTCTATGATGAAAGCTTCAAAACCCCGCTTTTGGTGGCTTGGCCGGGCAAGGTAAAGGCGGGAAGTAAGACCAATGAAATGGTGCAGAACTTGGATTTTGCCCAGACCTTTCTGGAGGCAGCCGGCATCCCAGCACCGGCAGACATGCAGGGAGAAAGTCTGGTTCCACTCCTTACAGGCAATACTGAAAAATGGACTCGGGATGCGGTGTATTACCACTATTACGAGTACCCCTCCGTGCACATGGTGAAGCGACACTATGCCATCGTGACCAAAGAATACAAGCTGACGAATTACTATTTTGACACAGACGAATGGGAACTGATCGATCGTATCAAGGATCCTCAGGAACTTAAAAACGTGTACGATGATCCTGCCTACGCCGAAATCAAAGCGGAATTGCATCGCAAACTTGAGGGCTTGAGGGAGAAATATGGGGATAGCAAAGAGCTTTCGCAAAGCTATATTGATCGATATCTGGATCGATTGGAGCAAAATCAGCAGTTTGGTGGAGCCAATAAAGAGGTGACTAAACAGATCTTGGAAAACAGGAAAAAGTCTAATTAAAGGACTTCTTATATTCCTAAAAAAATCAAACCATGGTGTATCGAATTTTATTCTCGGTCATAGGGCTTTTCGCCTTTTCCTTTACCGCTTGGACACAGCCAAGCCCGAAATCTGACCGGCCCAATATCATCTTTATCATGTCCGATGACCATGCCTATCAAGCTATTTCGGCTTACGATAACAAACTCATCGAGACTCCAAATATTGATCGAATCGCCAAAATGGGAATGCTTTTCACCCAAGCATCGGTGACCAATTCGATCTGTGCACCGAGTCGGGCTACAATTTTGACAGGAAAGCATTCACACTTGAATGGGAAAATTGATAACCATTTTCCCTTTGATACAACCAATGTGACTTTTCCTCAACTCTTGCAAAAGTCAGGATATCAGACAGCCATGTTTGGCAAGCTTCATTTTGGTAACAATCCCAAAGGCTTTGACCAGTTTAAGATTTTGCCGGGCCAGGGATCGTACTATAACCCTGAGTTTATCACCAAAAATGAGGGTAACATTAAAGTAGAAGGCTATGTCACCGATATCGTGACCGATATGACCTTAGACTGGCTACAGAAAGAGCGAAAGGCTGATCAGCCTTTTATGCTGATGTACCTTCACAAGTCTCCGCATCGACCTTGGCTGATGGCAGAGCGACACATGGAGGAGTTTACCAATCGTACTTTTCCGGAGCCGGAGACTCTTTTTGATGATTATTCTGGCCGTACTTCACCTGCCAAAGAAGCGGAAATGAACATCCTCAAAGACATGGGGTGGTCGGGAGATAATAAGCTGAGTCCTACTATTCTGAAGAAATTGGGCATTGCCGATGTAGGTGGGTATGATTCGATAAGGTATAAAAGCGAATTTGCTCGATTTACTCCTTCTCAAGCCGCAACCTTTCGAAAATACTATGGACCGATCGAGGAGGAATTTGTAAAAAAATTTCCCACGATGACCGACCCAGACAAGATGCGCTGGAAATATCAGCGCTACATGCAAGACTATTTGGGTACGATCCAAGCCGTTGATGAAAATGTAGGAAGACTCCTGGACTATCTCGAGGCGAATAATCTGATGGCAAATACGATCATCGTGTATACCTCTGACCAAGGATTTTACCTGGGAGAGCATGGCTGGTACGATAAGCGTTTTATCTACGATGAATCATTCAAGACCCCGCTTTTGGTGGCCTGGCCCGGAAAAACTCAGCCTGGAACTCGCTCCGAGGCTTTGGTTCAGAACTTGGATTTTGCGCAGACTTTTTTGGAGGCTGCTGGGGTTGCAGCACCTGCTGATATGCAAGGGGAGAGTTTAATTCCGCTTTTGACAGGCAATACTGAAAAATGGAAAAGAGATGCGGTCTATTACCATTACTATGAATACCCGGCCGAACACATGGTTAATCGGCATTATGCCATTGTGACCAAAGAGTATAAGCTTATACATTATTATTTTGTGGAAGATCAGTGGGAGTTGATCGACCGCATCAAAGATCCCCAGGAGCTTAAAAATGTCTACAATGATCCGGCCTATGCTACAGTGAAAAGAGACCTTCACGCCCGATTAGAATCACTTCGGGTGAAATACAAAGACAGTTCGCAAATTAGCCAAGGCTACATTGACAGATTGCTCGACGATGCAGCCAAAGGGAAGGTTTGGGGAGTAAGTAAAGAGCGGGTGGATGATATTCGGGAAAGAAGAAAGAAAATTGAACAACAGAATTAAACCCTGAAGATGTATTTCCTTCAGTCAATTTTTGTCCCTATGGCACAAGGGCAAGCGTTCAAAATGAAAGAAACCAAGGTTTTAACAAAATAGAAATAACAATTCTCCGGTGAACCTATTTGTGGGGATAAGATTCAGCAAAGCGATTGATTTTGAAGCACTTTGTACACACACTAGTGAGTCTTGAAATTAAGGGATTAAAGCAGTTAAGGGCATGAAAAAACCTAGATTCATTTCCTTTTTGTAATCGGGAAATGGACCTAGGTTAACCTACTTCGCAGAACTCTTCTCCTTTAATTTTTTCTTGTTTTTTTCATGATCAAATCATCGATAAACAGAAAGCATTTTGACTTTTCGATGATCAACTGGTGCAGAAATACAAAGTACTCTGCCAAACTGTTTTTTTCTAACTCGTCCGCTTTTTCCACCATAGTCAGCAAATTTCCCAATCGAGCATCGATGGAGGCTTGCTGTACTTGGTTGAAGGAATACTCGGATACCTTGAGCCGGGTCTCAGTGATGAAATCTCTCACATCACTTTGGTGATAACTAGGTTTGAACTCGTCCATGGGTAATCTGTCACTTAGAGACTTTTGGGGTAATGGTTTGCCTTCAGAAATACTCGGATTTAAAGGGTGGGCGATAAATTTCGAGGGCTCTGAAATGCGGTCTGTTGGGTGATCAAATATCCTAAATAAGATTCATGCAAAAATACCCACTACTGGGTATTTTTATCCTTTTAAGCCATTTTATTTATGAAAAATTACATTTTGCTTCTAAAAATTGGATTTTAGTCGAAAAATGAGTTAAAAACTGTTCAATTTTTAGATAAGAGGTCAATTTTCGATTTAAATAAATTAAAAAAATAAGATTTAATTGTCAATTCCTAGAGAAGTAAGCTGCGAAAGGCGAGTTTCTCCCTTAATTACTTCGACCGCTAGGTGTTTGATGCTCTTAAAGGTAAGCATGTGATCCATTTCCTTTCTTACTTTGACTACTTCGAAATGAAGGGGACATGGATTTTTTTCGGAGCATTTTGGCAGCCCAAGGCTGCAACCTGAAAATAAATGGTCTCCATCCACCGCTTTGATTACATCTTTCAACGTCACCTGGGCATGTGTTTCGTCTACAAAAAAACCTCCTGTTGGACCTTTAAAAGAACCAATCACTTTTGCCCGCACCAAAGTCTGGAGGATTTTGGCGGTGAAGGCTTCAGGTGCATCGATTTTTGCTCCAATTTCTTTAGCTCCTACTTTCCTGTCCTCCAAACTTTGGGTCCAAATGTAGATGACAGCCTTGATTGCATATTTGGTAGCTTGTGAAAACATGTTGGATAAATTTGTCCGAAATATAAGTTGCTCATGGCAAATCAAAAAAGCCGGATGCTACATATAACCGGCCTTTTCAAAGAAAAACCATAACAACCTTGTATAACCCGAAAAATTATTTTGGCAAAAGGACTTGGTCTATCACATGAATAATACCATTGGATGCCGGTACTGTAGCGATGATTTTAGCGCCATTGATGGTGACTATGCCGTCAGCTGATACGGCAATGGAGACCGACCTGCCGTCGGCCGTTCCGAGATTTCTTTCATTGACAAAGTCACCAGGCTTATATACACCCAATAGCACATGATACTCTAGGATGTCCCTGAGATTTCGCTGATTTTCGGGTTTGACCAGATTTTCTACAGTACCAGCAGGCAAGGCATCAAAAGCTGCGTTGGTAGGAGCAAATACCGTGAATGGTCCCACATTGGTCAAAGCGTCCACATAATTTGCTGCTTTCAAAGCAGCCACCAGTGTACTGTGGTCTGCAGAGCCAAGGGCTACTTGTACCACGTTGGGGTTAGACATATCATCCTGCACCGCAGACTGTCCCGGTCCCGGGGCAGTTTCTTCTGTAGTGCTTTCTGTAGCCTGACCGCCGCAGGAGCAGACGGCCAGAATCAGATGGAAAACGGGGAGATAAAACAACTTTTTCATAGTGTAGGGATTGATGATGTTGGATATCTGGGCATCCTGTTTTTGCTCTTCAGGACGATCAAATGTAATAAGGTGAAAAATAAAAGACAAATAAATCCTTTATTATGTTTTCATTTACCCTCCTTTTTTCAGTTGATGGAAGGTGAGTATGGGATCTTCTGTAAGATTGTTGGTTTACTAGTTTTTTGCAGGAAAAGAAGGGGTATTTTTATCCTTGTAAACCCAACTCTCTTTTTGCTATGATCATCGAAATGACTTACTGGAAAAAACTTACGCCGGAGGAACGACTCTCTCGGGTGCAGCAGGCCTTGAAAGACAATGTGGATTTTTACAAAGATGCCAGTCTTGGATATCCCGCATCTCGCTTAGATGATAAAGTCTTTTCCAATGACGCTCTTTTTCTCCGCGAGGCACCGGTACTGAGTACGTTTGTGGCTAATCCCAATCATATCGGCTGTCATACCTTTGGAACTTCTGAGTTTGCGTTTCGTGGCACACAAGCGATTGAGCGGGAGGTGTTGAGCATGATTGCGGTAGACTTATTTAAAATCGAAGATGGCCAATATGATGGTTACATTTCTCCCGGAGGTACTGAAGCCAATGTGCAGGCAATCTGGATCTATCGAAATGAATACCTCAAAAAGCATGGAGCAAAGCTCGACGAAATCGTGATCTTAGCCTCTGAAGACACGCATTATTCCATTCCAAAAGCGGCCAACCTCCTGATGCTGGACTGGGAAAAAATAGCAGTTGACCCAGTTACTCGTCAAATCTTACCAGAAGCAGTGGAGGCCGGAGTCAAAGCTTGTCTTGCCAAAGGGAAGAAATACTTCATCGCAGTCTCCAATATGGGCACGACCATGTTTGGCTCGGTGGATGATCCCAACGTTTATTCGGATCGATTCAAAGAATATCAACTGCCCTTTAGGCTGCATGTGGATGGTGCTTATGGGGGATTTGTCTATCCTTTTGGAGATTTTGAAAATCAGATCAATTTTTCCAATCCTGATATTTCTTCCATTACGATTGATGCCCATAAGATGCTTCAGGCACCTTATGGTACAGGGATTTTTGTTTGTCGAAAGGGCCTCATCGAAAACGTTCTGACCTCCGAAGCTCAATACGTAGAAGGAATGGACCTGACCCTTTGCGGAAGCCGTTCGGGAGCCAATGCCGTCGCAGTTTGGGTGATTCTCACCACTTACGGCCCGCACAAGTGGTATGAAAAAATCTCTGTGATCAAGATGCGCACCAATTGGCTGTGTAAGCAATTGGATCAGCTGGGTGTAAGTTATTTTCGCGAACCCGAGATGAACATCGTCACCATCCGATCCGAATGTGTACCCGAGTCCATTGCTCATAAATACAACCTTGTTCCTCAATCTCATGACGAGTCCAATCAATGGTATAAAATTGTGCTCATGGATCACGTGGAGATTGAGCATCTCAAGGATTTTATCCACGATTTGGTATCTTCAAAAAGTTTAAGTCCAAGTTAAATGGTCAACATCACACCTAAAAGTAACACCCTCCGCAAAGCTATTGCCCAAGCCATTGTCAAAGTCAGTTTGCCCGAAACGATCCAAGCGATTCAAAATAGAGCTGTCCCTAAAGGAGATGTGCTTGAGTGTGCCCGTGTAGCTGGACTTTTTGCCGCCAAGAGGACAGCAGATATGATTCCCGATTGCCATCCGCTTCCGGTAGAATTTACCGCTGTCAGCTATGAAGTGGGGGAGCTGGAAGTGAAGATTTTTGTCGAAATCCACACGATCTACAAAACAGGTGTAGAGGTTGAAGCTATGCATGCTGCCTCCGTGGTCGCACTGACGATGTATGACATGCTCAAGCCAATCGATAAGGGCGTAAGTATCGAGCAGATCAAGCTTGTGGAGAAAAGAGGCGGAAAGTCAGATCGTACTCCTGTTGGAGACAAGTCAATCACAGCCCGTATTGTGGTTTGCTCTGACACCATTTCTTCGGGAAAAGGAGAGGACCGAGCAGGTGAGGTAATCCGTGAAAAACTGGAAAAGCATGGAGTAAGCGTTTTGGGAAAAGTGATCATCCCCGATGATAAGAACCAGATTCAGAATTTAGCAAAAGAGGCTTCAAAATCAGGCGTAGACTTGTTGATTTTCACGGGCGGAACGGGCCTATCTCCTCGTGATGTGACTCCGGAAGCATTGGAAGCAGTTTTGGATCGAAGAATCCCCGGCATCGAGGAAGCCATCCGAGATTATGGGCAACTACGCACTCCTTATGCTATGCTTTCCCGCTCGTTGGCAGGACAGATAGGCAGCACGATCATTTTGGCCTTGCCGGGTTCTACTTCGGGTGCAGGTGAATCGATTGATGCAGTTTTTCCTGCAGTTCTTCATGTATTTAAAGTCATGGAGGGAAAAAGGCATGATTGAAAAAGTTTGAAAGATCTGGCAGGACTCTAAAATCCTTCCTGGTCTTTTTTTTAAAATCCAAGGGCGGATTTGGGTGAATAAATGTTAATCTATTCAGAAACTGGGAACCCTGTATTTGGGAATCCTTAGGTCTCAACCATGGAATGCATACAGTTGTGTGATTGGGTCGGAGATACAAATCATAGCTAGAAATGAAATGGAAAAATCAGATCCTCAAAGATTGATTTTGATTTATTTTCCATAGGATTATCCCAACCATCAGGATAAACTGAATCAAAATGAGGTATCCGTTAAGGATGCCGAAGAGTTGTCGGAGTTGAAATTCTCCCCATAAACTCGATAGAATCCTTCCCAATAAGCTCACTTGAAAACTAATCCAAGTGGACCATAAGATGGGATGGTAAGGAGACTCCCGTATTCCAAAAATGGTTGGGAAAATAATTGGTGCATGGGCCCAAATCATGGAGAAGGTAAATCCTAAGAAGAAGGTATGCAGCATCAAGTCATAATAGATGGCATGACTTTCCATCCCTAGCAAAATCAACCCATGAATACCAAGCCATACATATCCTACCCGAAGCCCGATTCCGATGTACCGGAATTGTCCTGACTTTTTTGAGATTACTTTGGCCATGTCAAAAACCAAAAGCCAAGCCGATATGAGGAGGGCGGAAAGCCCCATGATCTCATTGCCCCAAGAATGGAAAGGGATTGCCAACCCGATGGCGAATAGAGCGAGAAGTAATTTCAATGCGTGTTTGGACCAGGAGGGAACCGGTAAAAACTGACTCAACTCCAATCGTTCACCTACAATGGTAAACAATAGAAATCCTATCCACCACGTGCTGCCTGCAGCAATGAGTCCAGTATGCCAAGACATGTAATTTCCGATAAACCATGACACTGCTCCTGCATACAGCAAGGCTGTATGAAACTTCGGATGCTTTAGCGACTGTAAATGCATAATTAAACTCAAGCCTAAAGAACCCGCCATCAGTAGGAATAAGCCGATCTCGTCAATTCCCAAGAAAAAAGGTATCAAAGAGGCTCCAGTGAGCAAAGGGATGATTAGCCAAGTTTTCTTTTCCATGATCATGGCCCGCTCTATTGAAATCAGCGTACCTAAAAATCCACCTGTCATAATCAAACCGTGATAGACCCCCGCCTCTGAAATTGGAACCACTAAGCTCCCAAGTCTAATCCAACCCCCGGAGATACCCAGCAACAAGCTGAGGAATACCAGTGGCAGTAGATGTAGGGCTTTGAAAGAATTGAGTTTCATGTTTTGGATAAGTACATCTAGATTTGTAATAAAGGACAATAATATCCTTTATATTCACCAAAGAAAAGGGGCCTTGTCCCCTTTCAGTTTTCAAATTTACGATTGGCTAAATAAAGGACAAAAATATCCAATATTATTTTTTCCAACTTGCAAAACTTCCTGATGTCTCATATAGTGTCAGATCGACGAGTTCGATTGTATGGGGAAGTTCTTTTCTGATTTGGAGAAAAATCCATTGAATCATTCGTTCAGCAGTTGGTTCGGTTTCCATCCAGGTGATTTTGCCGGAATAGCCGGAGAAAATTTTCCGGTTTTCTTCGCTTTCCTTCAGAATTAAGGCATGATCTAAATGATTCAGCACGGCTTTTTGAAGGATTTTTTTCAACTCTTTAAAATCCATAACCATATCGGTATCTGGGTCTATGGGACCTGTTACGGTCACTTCGAGTTTGTAGGTATGACCATGGATTTCTTTGCATGGGCCAAGGTAATTGCTGAGTCTGTGAGCTGACTCAAACTCTATTTTTTTGGTGATGCTGATCATCTGGACTCCACCAACGCGGGTTTGAGATCCTCTAATTTCATCAAGGCTTCATGCAACTGATCTTTCATTTGTTGGATCACTTCTTCGGTGTCCAGTTGAATCTGATCAATCAAGGATTGGTAGTATTCAGTGCCTTTTTGAAGGTTTGCTTTGAATTTTTCGAGGTAATTGGCCTGTTTGGCGTTCACCTCTGGGCCGAGTTTTTCCCATTCATTTTTGAGGTAGTCGACGTAAAGTTGGAGTTCCTTGACGAATACATGCGGCCGCTCGTAGTCCAGTTGAAGTCTGATTTTACCATAGATGTGATCGACCATTTCCTTAAGACTGAAGATTCCTTTGAAGTAAGCCAAATTGGGTCCCGGACAAATGGTGACTGCATTGAGGTTACGTTTGGGTGCTCCCCCATTGGCAAGAATAGCAGGTGCACTCAGCCCTTCGCAGAGGCAATCTTTGGCAAGCGTTTCTTCCAAATCGGTCTGAGAAATGGCGCCGGTTTGGAAGAGTTTGGTTTTCAGATTTTGGTACTGACGGGAAGCTGTGCAGATCGGTTTTTCTGTGAATTCGGTACTGAAGGAAAGAAACTTTTTGTAGCAAGGGCTTCCCGGACGATTGTTTTCTATTCGATTTTTTCGCTGATCTTCTCCGCTCGAGGTTTTAAGGTTATTAAACGGGACGCCTAAAGGAGAAGCATGGCTGAGAAAATAGTCAGACTTTTTTGCAGCCAATATTCGCTGCAAGGTGTCCTCATCTACTGATGTAGCTTCAGGCACCAAAAGGAATGGACTTCCCCAACCTGTGCCGTCAAGCTGGTAAAACGTACGGAGAAATTTATCTTCTTCGTGAGTGCCGATGCCTCCCTGATAAGTGATTTTCAAAGGAGGCATGTCAAAGAAGCTTATCTTTTCCTTATCCAGTAATGACTTTTGGCATAGATCGAAAAGTGCACTTTTGAGCTCCTCACGATTGGCTTTGAATTCTTCCAAGATCGGGCCGATCAAAAATCCATCGGTTGCAAAAGCATGTCCACCGCAGTTGAGTCCCGATTCGATTCGGAATTCTGAAACCCAAAGTCCTTTTTTGGCCAGAAATTTACCTTGGATCAAGGCCGAACGGTAATCGCTGACTTTGAGGATGATCCGTTTTTTGAGTTCGCCCATGGAGTTGGGGAAAAAGTCGGTAAACTGCTCCGCATAGGCATAAAGGGCAGGGTTCATTCCTGCTGAGAAGATCACTGCGCCGTCGATTTTGCTCATGGCAAACCCTCTTAAGGCGGATAGCGCATCCGAATATTCCCTTGGAAGTTCATTGCCCTCTTCGTCTGAGTTAAGCTTATCCACTTTGGTCATGATGTTGACATCGATGCTGCCGGGAAGGATCATTTCGCGGATTTGAGCAATGTAGAGTTGCTTTTGGATAAAGTCAGCATCTTTTGACTCCTGGATAAGTAAATGGATGGGATGATTGCTGGGCAATAGGTCTAGGTAACCCAGAAAAGAATCATCCTCGAGAGATTCGAAGTCCTTGATTTCAATGAGTTTTTTTTCTACCAAGTCATGAAGGAGGTTCAAGTAGGATTTGATACGTTCGGCTCGGTAGTCCGGTGATTTTTCAGAAATGGGAAAAAAGGGAAGTCCTGATTTTTCGGAATAGATCTTTCTCATTTCTTCCAACAGATGGTCGTCCATGATAGAGACGACGCTGGAAATCCCCAAAGGCGCTACTTTGATTGGGGTGTCCACAGTGTAGCCGAGACCCATGACAGGGATATGAAAAGAATGAGGAGTAGAAATCATTTGAATGTCAACTTAAACGAAAAGACAATGGAATAGAGTTGGCAAAATTACCCTCCTTCGGCAGGTGTTGACCTGATATTTCAAGGCTTAGAAGTATGATTTTAATCAGGGAAAAAAACTTGAGACCTGTAATCCTTTGTAAAGACGTATCTGTAACCCAAGTCACTGTTAAGAAGAAGTCTTAGATCCACTTTTAAACTTCTTTTTAAAAATCATGGGAAATGTAAAAAAAGAGCATTGGGAAGCAGTCTATCAGACCAAAGATACCACCAAGGTTGGCTGGTTTCAGCAAGTGCCACGAGTTTCCATCGAGTGGATTGATCAGCTTAACCTGTCTAAAAATGCCTCCATCATCGATGTGGGAGGAGGTGATGGATTCCTGGTGGATTGGTTGGTGGATCAAGGGTATGTGCACGTGACCCTCTTGGATATTTCTGAATCCGCTTTGCAAAAAGCACAAAACCGCCTAGGTCCATCTGCTTCAAAAGTAACCTGGGAAGTTTCCGACATTCTTGAATTTGAATCCAGTGCTAAGGTTGATTTATGGCATGATCGGGCAGTTTTTCATTTTCTCACCGAACCCAATGACCAGCAGACCTACAGTAGTTTGGTGGAGAGATCGATAGTCTCAGGTGGATATTTGTTGCTTATGACCTTTTCCAGATCTGGACCATCTACTTGTAGTGGCCTACCCGTACAGCAATACGATGAGGCTGATTTGAAGTCCATGTTCATCCAAGAATTTGACTGTATCAAAAGCCTGAATTACGATCATATTACCCCTTCAGGGAGTCCACAGAATTACACTGTGGCTCTTTTTCGTAGAAAATAATTACTGACCAAAGCCACCCCAACATGATCTATTACCAATCCAAACTTGTCGCATCTCCAGATCTAGTCTCGCTGAGAGCTAAAGTAGAAGCTGCCTTAAAAGAAGAAGGCTTCGGGATTTTGACTGAAATAGACCTTCAAGCTACGATGAAAAAGAAGCTGGACAAAGACTATCCGCCATTTCTGATTTTGGGAGCTTGCAATCCGGTATTTGCGGATAAAGTCTTGACTGCAGAACCGCACGTGAGCACTCTTTTGCCCTGCAATGTGACCTTGAGAAGTCTCGGTGGGGACCAGTATGAAGTGACCATCATGGATCCTGCAGCGGCGATGTCAGTGGTGCAAAATCCGGCTATTGAATCGCTGGCTAGTGAAGTGCGTGCTAAATTAATGGGTATGCTGGAGAGGCTGTGATCCACCCCCTTTCAATCAATGCTTACTTCACCGCCTTCGGGTCTATCCGTACATATTGGATGGTCTTCCGATCGGGAAAATGGCTGGAATAGGTGAGATGCACTTTTCCGTCAGTATCCTGAATAAGGGAAGGATATGAAAAGCTTCCTGCCTTGCTCAGGTCGTTTTCCAAATATTGAGGCGAAGACCAAGTTTTTCCCTCGTCTTCGGAAATCCATAGGGCCAACCGATAGCGACCGTCGTGCAGGTCATTTCCCACCAGCCACCATCTTCCGTCTTGGAGTGTGAGTAGTTCCACACTTGCTGTGTTTGGTAGTTCGGTTTTTTGAGCAGCAGTCCAAGAAATTCCCCCATCCCTGGAGATGCTTTGCTGAATCATCGTGGGTCCATCTCCCGAATCCCGAAGCATCGCCACGAGTTCTCCATTCTTTCTTTTCGCCAAAGCGGGCTGAATAGGCCCTTTTCCTACCAAGGGTTTGCCGGGTTTCCACGTGTCTCCATGATCTTCTGAAATGGCCATTATCGAAAAATTGAAACCATCGGAATACAAGGGAAGGATGATTTTGCCATCGATAAGTAGTGGTTTGATCCTTGTCATCCAGCCAATGCTGCGTTTTTTGGAGTCCAAACTTGCCTCAGCAATCATCCGCTCGTAAGCAGGGGCATACTCCGCCCAAGCCAAATCGGCATCAGGCAATTCTTTGAATTTTGCTTTGACTTCCTCAGCGAATTCATCTCCCGGCTTGAGGAAAATATTGTCTTGCCAGTGCCAAGTAGGAGCACCGGATTGGAGGAAATCCAAGCTTCGTTTGACCCTTAGAATCGAATGCTCCCAGCGATTGCCTAGGACGGCGATCCATACGAGGAAGAGTTCATTTTTTGTGTTGAGGAAAAGGACAGGATTGCAATCAGGAATGCCCGGCGTGTCTGCCATGATAAAAGGGGCAGTCCAAGTGTTGGAATTTTTGGATTTTCTTGCCCCCATCAACAATACATCATCCGCTGTCCGCTCACCCGAACCCTGAAACCAGACCGCCAAAAGATCTCCGTTTGGCAAAGCTACCAAGCTGCTGCCGTGCACGTGTTGGGTTTGACGGGGAAAAATCTCAACTCTGCTTTCTGCAGGCAAAATGGAATGCTGTGCAAAACCGGTAGAAAGACCCAGAAAAAGGAGTGAAGCAAAGCAGGAAATGGAATGCTTAAGTAAAGGCGTGATCATCGTGGTAAAAGGGTCAATTTTAGGTTTGAGCTATCTTCGAAATGGCTTACTGCCAAAAAGTACTGATTCTTTTTGAATTACCTATCCAGTGCCTTTTGATAGGAAAGTAGATTCAATGTTAAGGTTCATCTTTGTGTAAAATCTGGGTTGTTTCAAGTTATTTAGTTAGACTTTTCTTTAAAAAACTCCTTCTTTGCAGAAAATGTCATTCTGTGATTTCTCTTAGTGTTAAAAAATCCCTCCGATTTGCCCGTGTCCTGGGGCTGATTTTCTCCTTTTCCATTTTCCTTTCCTGTGAGGAGCCCATTGAGGTCATTGTCCCCAAAGGAGATGACGGCCAAGTCTTTGCTGTTGATACAAAAGAGAGTGAATTGCCCTATTTGGTGATCGATACACAAGGGAAAGATATCCCTTACGAACCCGGGATTCCCGCCAAAATGAAGGTCTATCAAAAGAAAAAACTCATCCAAGAGCAGCGAATTGATCTGGAATTTCGGGGAAAAACATCCTTTAGACTTTCGGACAAGAAGGGTTTCAATTTCGAAACCATCGATGCTGCGGGTGAAGGGGTAGATGTGTCTTTTTTTGGCATGCCTGTAGAAGAAGACTGGAGACTGATCGGTCATGTGGTGAACTTGAAGGAAAAATACATTTGGGATCGAAGCTTGATCTACAACCATGTAGGCTATGAGCTTTCGAGAAAAATCGGAAAATATGCCAGTCGAGGTCAGTTTGTAGAGGTTGAAGTCAATGGAGAGTATCTCGGGGTGTATTTCTTCTGTGAAAAACTCAAGCGGGATTCCAACCGGATCGATATCAAATCGCTCAATGCATCCTCTACCAACCTCACAGGTGGCTATATTCTTAAAATCGATAAAGCCGATGCAGGACCTGAGCATGATGGGAAGCCGCTTTCTTACTTCATGAACAATTGGGATGACGATGCCCGATATACCGAGTTCAACAGCTTCCGAAGCAATTTTGATATTTTCCAAAAGCCCATCACATTCCCCTCTTTCCAGCCTCCTTACCACGCTCAGCAGTATTTGGAGACTTATTTTAACTATGAGTATCCAAGTGCGGAGAATATCACACCTGCTCAGAAGCAGTACATTGCCAAGTACATGAATGACTTCGAGAAGGCCTTGATTTCGGATGACTTTTCGGGTGCCACTCGAACGTATACCAATTACATTGATTTGGGCTCATTTGTGGATTATTTCCTGATCACGGAGCTCTGCCGCAACGTGGATGCCTATCGAATCAGTACTTTTTTGCAAAAGGATCGGGATGGTAAACTTGCTATGGGGCCGGTTTGGGACATGAACATCGGTTTTGATGAAGGGGATAGGATTCCCAAGAATGATTGGGTGATCAACTACAACAATTATGTGCAGCGAGACCCATGGATGGTGCCATTTTGGTGGACTAGGTTGATGGCAGATCCGGTTTTCAAGCAGGCAGTAAAGACGAGATGGCAGGCACTTCG
Organism: Algoriphagus aquatilis; assembly: GCF_042657405.1. Lineage (NCBI taxonomy): Bacteria > Pseudomonadati > Bacteroidota > Cytophagia > Cytophagales > Cyclobacteriaceae > Algoriphagus > Algoriphagus aquatilis. The sequence continues at coordinate 12,279 of NZ_JBHSKS010000007.1, read as the reverse complement.
CCAGGCCGAACTCAGCCCTTCTCAAATCCAGAAAGTGGTAGATGATGCGGTAAATGTCTTGAAGAAAAACGGAGCGGTCGAACGAAACTATGCCAAATGGGATCAGGGCATCGGAGTCAATTACGACCAGGCAGTGCAAAACCTGAAGATCTTCCTCACCGACCGTTCCAATTGGATGGATAGCAAGATCGGAGCCTGGTAAGGGAGTGAATTCAATTTACAATGATCAAATTCAATGAACAATGATCAAATTCAATTATCAATTTTCAAGGAAGATCCGCCATTGATCATTGTTGATTGGTCATTGCTCATTTTTCCATCATAGGAAATAGCCTCAGGATATTTTCCCGGCTCGGTCTGTTGCCGTATTCACAGATTTCAAAGGCTTCTGTTCTCTGGTCAAACTCAATGTTAAAGGAAGGATCGCCATTGGTAATTGATCATTGTCCATTTGACATTGCTCATTTTCCCATCATCGGAAACAGTCTCAATATATCTTCCCGAGTAGGCCGCGTGCCGTACTCGCAGATTTCAAAAGCTTCAGCAAACTTCACCTGAGCCGCTTTTTCGGCACCATACCATTCCTCCAGCGCTTTTTTAACCATAGGGTTTGGAGCCAAAGCCCGTTTGGATTTCAGCCAGGCGACGCGTTCTTCTTTTCCTTCTGGAATCACATCGGTCTCATTTCCAATCCAAGGAAGCCATTCGTAGAACTGTGAAGTATGCGCATCCAAGGCATAAATTTTTTGGTCAATGACGGATGTGATGTCGATCACGATGTCGGGTGAAAAAGGATTGGGCTTCTGGAAATTGTCCTGATAGTAGAGGAAAACCGGGTTTTTGCGAAGGGGAGGAGTGTCGGCTGCGATATTCGGTACGCCCACCATAAAGGCCGCATCCTGCACCAAGACTCCCGTGTAGCGGTGATCGGGATGATAGTCATTGGGTCGGTGGGAAATCACCACATCCGCTCCCCATTCCCGGATTTTTCGGATCACATCGAGTCGGATTTCCAAGGTTGGGAGTAGTTCTCCGTCGTGATTGTCCAAGACATCGTATTGAATTCCCAGTCGCTTGGCCACTTCCTGAGTTTCGGCATAGCGACGCTTAGCAAGCATGCCTCCGCCCATTTCCATGTGTCCCGCATCCCCGTTGGTGACGGAGAGGAACTTGACTTCATGACCCATTTTGGCAAAAAGAGCCGCAGTGCCTCCACTTTTGATGTCGCAGTCGTCTGGATGCGCGCCGATCATCAGAATGCGAAGCGGTTTTTCCTGTGAAAAGGCGTGGGAAAAGGCCATATACAGTAGGACGAAAGACAGGAGAGCTTTTTTCATGGTAGGTGATTTGGGTTGAAAAAGCTACCAAAAGGAATGGTCAAATCAAAGAATCGACCAAGCCTACTTCCCCCGTATCCGCTCTACGTCTGCGAGTTCAATCTCCAATGGATCTCCTAAAATCTGTGAGCCAGAATCAGTAATCCAATACCCATCTTCTACCCTGATGCCGCCGAAATTGCGGTATTGAGCCAGTTTTTCATAGTTGATATACTCGCTGTGGAGGTTTTCAGCCTGCCACTGATCGATCAGTTGCGGAATGAAATAAATCCCCGGCTCGATGGTGATTACAAAACCGCTTTCGAGTTCTTTCCCTAATCGTAAAGATCTTAATCCAAACTCTTTACTCTTTTTGAATGCGTCGGTGTACCCCACATACTCCTCGCCCAAGTCCTCCATGTCATGGACGTCCAAGCCCATCATGTGACCCAATCCACATTGGAAAAACAAAGCATGAGCTCCTTTTTCGACTGCATCGTCCAAATTACCTTTCATAAGGCCCAACTCCTTCAGGCCTTCTGCCAGTCTTTTGCAGGCTAGTAAATGCACGTCTTTAAATCGGATCCCCGGTTTCAATGCTGCCACTGCGGCTTGATAGGCATGGAATACGATCTGATAGATTTCCTTTTGGGAGGAGGAAAATTCCACTCCCACGGGAAATGTCCGGGTAATATCCCCTGCATACCGCATAGCTGATTCCGCTCCAAAATCACCCAAAAGCATTTTTCCTTCAGTCAGGGTATTGGAATAGTTGTGGTTGTGCAGAATTTGACCGTTGATGGTAATGATAGGAGGGAAGGATAAATGTCCTCCCAAAGCGAGGGCTTCCCCATTTACTAAACCTAAGAGTTGGTACTCCTTCATGCCGGGTTTAGCTTCCTTCATTGTGCGTTTGTGCATGCTCACCGAGATGTTCACGGCCTTGTGGATCTCTCTGATTTCCTCTTCAGACTTGATAGACCGCAAGGCTACAACTGCTTTGATGAAGTCTACGGAAGCTCGGGAAGGAATTTCGGGATTGGGAATGGAAAGCCATTCTGCCAGTTTCAGACTGTTTTCAGGCCGATAGGGAGGAAGGAAATGGATTTTCTGAATGGGGTGCTTTGCCAAAAACTTGGGCAACTCGTTTTTGGCTTGTGTGATTTGGATTCCTACGGCTTCTGCCAATTCTGAAATGGGCGGATGAGCTCCTTGCCAAATCACTTCTAGGGTGGTCAGATTGTCTCCAAAGATGATTTCCAAATCCTGATCGACATCAATGATCGCAGCAAGTCCGGGCATGTCCAATCCGAAAAAATAGAGGAAGGAACTGTCCTGACGGAAGGGATACCAGTTGTCCTTGAAGTTGCTGCTGCTCTCTTCATTTCCAAGAAAAAGCAAAATTCCGGAACCGATTTTTTCCTTGAGCCGCTTTCTTCTTCCTATGTAGGTTTCTTTTGAAAAAGTGTTCATGTCAATTTTTTCTATCGATTGAGGGTGGATCCTGTTTTATTATTTCTCCTAGTACCAATCCTACCTACCGCCAGCTGGTAAATTTTTCAACCAGAAGTTTTTCATGGTTTCCCGTAAGTGAAGGGACGTGTTTTCCCGTTCGTTGATGCTATGCGAACGCATCGGGTACGACATCATGGAGAATGGCTTGTTGTATTTGATGAGGTTGTCTACGAGCATCTCAAAGCTCTGGTAATGCACATTGTCATCGCCTGTGCCGTGGATGATCATGAGCTCACCTTGTAAGTTTTCGGCATAGGTGATGGGCGATCCCTTGATGTATCCTTCCTTGTTTTCCTCCAACAATCCCATGTAACGCTCCTGATAGGTGGCGTCATAAAGTCGCTGGTCGGAAACAAAGGCAAGTGCAATTCCAGCCTTGTAAAGCTCAGGAAAGCGGAACATTAAATTCAGGGTCATCTGCCCGCCTCCGCTCCAGCCCCAAGAGCCTACCCGTGAGGAATCGATGAATGGATAGGTTTTGAGAACTTGCTCTACAGCGTTCTTTTGGTCATAGGAGGCCAGAATTCCAATTTGACCATAGATCGATTTTCGCCAATCTCTACCTCTTGGAGTTTTAGTGCCTCGGTTGTCGATGCTGATGATGACGTATCCCAAATCTGCTAAGTAGTGATGCCACAGGTCTCCATCCGCCCAATTATCCTGGACCGTAGAGCTTGCCGGTTCGCCATAGACAAACGCAATAAGGGGGTATTTTTTAGTAGGGTCAAAATTCTTGGGTTTGATCATCCAGCCATCCAACACTACCTCTCCGATGTCCACTTTGAAAAACTCCTTTGGATTCATATCCAAAGCCGCAACCTTGGATTTTAGCTCCTTATTATCCTCCAAGAGGCGGACGGTTTCATGCTTGGGAAGACTGACCAAACTATAAACGGGCGGAGTTGTGGTGTTTTGAAACGTGTGGATAGCAAATTTTGAATCGGTGGAAATTTGATAGCCGTTTTGCCCGGAAAGGTTCATTGGTGTGATCCGTTCGGCTTTTCCTTTTTTGGTCAGCGAACTGCGATAAAGGTAGCGTTGGGTAAAGTTTTCGGGAGAGGCGATGTAATAGACAAAACCACTCGTTGGGTCGATATGGCTGATTCGCTCCACATCAAAATTCCCCTCCGTGACCAATTCAACCGTTTTTCCATCTCTGGATACTTTGTATAAGTGCATCCAACCGTCCCGTTCACTGGTCCAGGTGAAGAATTTTTCCCCATCCAACCAGCGGATGTTGTCATGGATATCCAGAAAGGCAGCATCTTTTTCAACCAGGATTTTGGACAAGGACAGGGTTTGGATATCGCCAATCCAAACTGTGTTTTGATTTTGTGGGCGATTCAGCTGCTGAACCATCACTTCCTGAGAATTAGGAATAAACTCCATTCGTGCCAGGTAATTGTTTCGTGGATCGCCTGGGAAATCAAACCACTTGGTCTGCCCTCCTTCACTGGATACTACGCCGATTTTTACCGCGGAAAGGGTTTGCCCAACTTTAGGGTAGGGCAGCGGTATAGGCTTGGAATAGATGGAGTCGAGGTTGTTGATTAGATAAAATGTGCCCACGCCTCTGGTGTCAGACTGCCAGTAAGCGATGTTTTTCCCGTCAGGGCTCCATCTGAAACCATCTCGACAATCCAGCTCTTCCTCATAGACCCAGTCAAAGGTGCCATTGATGATGTCTTTGTCTCCATCAGTGGTGATTTGGGTGATTTTTCCCGATTCGAGGGATTCTACGAAAATGTTGTTTTCACTCACATAGGCCACCCGGGTGGCGTCAGGGGAAAATTTGGCAAACATCAAGGTGGTGGCTGGAATTCCCTTTCCCAGTTGGCTGAGTTTCCTGGTTTTTAAATCCAACACCCAATAATCTCCTCGGGTATGGTAGCGCCATACTTTTCGGGTATTGGTGAAAATCAATAGCTTGCTATTGTCCTCTGACCAGTGATAATCTGCCACGCTCAAGGGTTTGCTTACACCTGTCGGGGTTAATTCTTCCGCAGAAATCAAGATCGATCGAGTGCCCTTGGCTGCATCGTATCTCACCATGTCGTCTCCCTCTAGCCGGGGATTTTTTTCAATGCTTGAGTAGCCTGTCCCGTCTTTCATCCATCGGATTGGGCCAAACCGATTTTGTCGATAAGTTCCGTTTTTAAAGATGTCAGCTAAGGTGAGTTCGGTTTGGGAATAAAGGTTACCTATAGCGCTGAACAGAAAAATCAACAAGAAGGCAAAAGAGTTTTTCATAGGAATCGGTGGATGATTTAAAGGATATTCAATCTTCAGGAAACGATGTTTTTTGAAATAAGAAATTCAAGGTTTGCTTTTGGGACGCTGTTAAATATAGACCATTCATGTGCTTTTGTCACCATATGAAAAGAGATAAGAGAGGAGTTAAAATAGATTGTAAGAGGAGGTTTTTCTGAAATAAGATTTTGAATAGGCGTCTAAAAGCCAATTTATGGAGGTTTTTAGTTTTAGCAAGAGTAATAAAAAAACTTGAATTGGATTGATTTAACTCTATTTTAGGAGAGACTTTAAATGATTGATTCCCATGACCTATCCCAGCATTTTTAACGACGTAATTGGTCCTGTAATGAGAGGTCCATCCAGTTCTCACTGTGCCGCCTCCCTTAGAATCGGACGAATCTGTCATGACTTGATGGATGGACGTATATCAGGGATTGAGATCGATTTTGATCCGGATGGTTCCTTGGCAACCACCCATAAAGATCAGGGTTCGGATATGGGGTTGTTTGGAGGATTTTTGGGTTGGGAGGCTTATGATGAACGATTGGTTGATTCCGAAATGCACTTGGGGGGAGCTGGAATCCGGGCTACCATTACCATCAAAGAACTGAAGGAAAAGCATCCCAATACCTATCAAATCACCCTTCATAATCCTTGGGAAACTCATCAGGTCATTGCTATTTCCACAGGAGGCGGAATGATTGAAGTCTTGGAAATCGATGGAGTGAAAGTGTCCTTGGCAGGAGACTGCTTTTTGACCTTGGTCTATTCCTCTAATACCCAAAAACTGGATGCTTATCTCCGTGAGGCGAGATTGCCTGAGGATTTGGAAATTCACGCAAATGATAAGGGTATCCTGATTTTGAAATCTCAGGCTTTTCTGGATGAAGCCTACTTGGAGGAATTAAAAGCAATTGATGGAGTCATTTCTATAAGGCAAATCAAACCCGTCTTGCCGGTGCTTTCACGGAAAAACACCAGCGTTCCCTTTATTACCTGCGATGAAATGTTTGCCTACAATGAAGGCAAGAATCTCAGCCTTTGGCAGCTTGCAGCGCGCTATGAAAGTATGCGAGGCAATATTTCTGAGGAGGAAGTGCTTTCCAAAATAAACGACATCCGAATTATCCTGAAGAATGCAGTAGAGACAGGCTTGAAGGGAACAAAATTCGAGGACCGAATTCTTGGCCCACAGTCTGTGAAATTCAAGTCTATGATGGAGGAACGGAAGCTGGTCGATGGGGATGTATTGAATCGAATCATTATGTATGTGTCCGCAATCATGGAAGTGAAAAGCTCCATGGGAGTGATTGTCGCAGCGCCAACGGCCGGTTCCTGCGGAGCAATGCCCGGGGCAGTGTTGGGGGTGGCGGACTCCTTGGGACTTTCCGATGAGGAGACCAATAAGGCTTTACTCATTTCTGGTTTGATCGGGGTGTTTATTGCTGCGCATTCTACATTCGCAGCTGAGGTTGGAGGTTGTCAGGCCGAATGTGGTTCTGGAGCAACCATGGCCGCAGCAGCTATTGTCCATTTGGCAGGAGGATCCTTAATCCAAAGTATCTCTGCAGCTTCCATGGCTTTGCAAAGTTCCTTGGGAATGATCTGCGATCCGATCGGAAACCGAGTGGAGGCGCCCTGCCTCAACCGAAACGTCATGGCCGCCTCCAATGCCCTTTCCTGTGCCAATATGGCTTTGGCGGATTATGATCATTTGATTCCTTTAGATCAAGTGATTGAGACCATGTATGAAGTAGGGAAAAGCATTCCCAATACCCTGAGATGTACTAATTTGGGAGGGCTTTCGATTACCAAGGCAGCCAAGGAAATTGAGGCGAAACTGACCCAAAAGCAGTTTTATAAGAGCTGCTAGGGTTTAGTGAAATTGGATAATCATTGGGCTAAAGCCAGAAGGAGGGTGGTTAGATTCTAGTGTAGAATGGGCTAAAGCCACATTCCAATTGATAGGCGGGGAATAAAGATAATCCTTGTTAGAATTAAGGAAAATTGAATTCAATTTTGGGCTAAAGCCACATTCCAATTCATCTATGAATTCACATTTAATTGCCTCCAACTTCAGTTGGAGGATAAAGAATTCCATCAAAAAGATTTAGGCTTTAGCCAAATCTATAGATATAACAGTGGATTTTTTGGCTAAAGCCTGAAGGAGGGTGCGCAGATTCTAGTGTAGAATGGGCTAAAGCCACATTCCAATTCATTGGAGTGTAAAGAGATATTGCCTCATTGCAAACCAATTTATAGAAGATCATTTAAGGAATAAAGCCAAATTCAAATAAATCGATTCACACTTAATTGCCTCCAACTTTAGTTGGAGGATAAAGAATTCTATCAAAAAGATTTAGGCTTTAGCCAAATCCATAGATATAAAAGTGGATTTTTTGGCTAAAGCCCGAAGGAGGGTGCGCAGATTCTAGTGTAGAATGGGCTAAAGCCACATTCCAATTTATAAGAGAGGTTACCGAGTTGTGACTTCCCCCAACTGATGGATCGTGTTTTGAACCAATCCTTCTCTTAAAACCCCTTGATCATCCTTGATATGGTATTGGATTTCCATCCCCCAGGTAGGTTTGATGTTAGGGATGGTGAGTTTGATTGTTTTTTTGTCGGGACTTAATTCGGCTTTGGTGACTTGCAAAATCTGCTCGTTGTGATGCTTGGAACCATATTTTCTGGATCGGAGCAAATCCCAGATTTTAACTCTAAAATGGGAGGTATCTTGAACACTTGTCGCATCCAGATTATCGGTAAAGGTCAGGGTTATTCCGGTTTTTGTAGCCTGAATACCTACCGGTATGACCATAGGCTGATCGACTTTTCTAATTCGGTAAAGTCCTCCCAACTGAGGTTGAGTAGAACCCCAGGCTGACAGGCCGCAAAGGTACAATTGGCCGTCCCCGGGATTGAATCTTCCCCGCATCACTCCAGTGGAAAATCTCGGGATGGGCAACTCAAAAATGCCTCCTTGTACCTGACTGCCGACTTTTTCAAATGGAACCACAAACACTTTCCCATAGCCATAGGAGAGGTTCAGCAGCTTTCCGTTGAGTGCACCCCATTTTTTGCTGTCCACCCAGAGTAGTTCGGACGGGGACTGATCGCGGTCTCTTTCTACCCATACCAAGGGCTGCTCCATGCCCTTTTCCGTGCTGTCTTTTGGGGGATTAAACCCAAACATGTTTCCATAAAAACCGCCTTTTTTGACCCAGTTGATGCGGTTCATCGGATTCCAATGCCCTTCTTGGTCGGTCACGATAAAGGTTCCATCCGGGTTGATGCAGACGCCGTTGGCAGCGCGGAAGCCGGTGGCTATGATTTCTGTTTTCTGCCCGTCTTTACTTACTTTAATCAAGGTACCATGCTGAGGAACCAAGGCTTCCCGGGCATGTCGGGCACTTTTGGCATAGTAGAAATTGCCTTCTTTATCGGTTTGCAGCCCCATGGCAAATTCATGGAAATGATCGGTGACTAGGTGGTCACTGTTGAAGGCTTCGTAATAATCGGTTTCCCTGTCCCCGTTGAAGTCGTGAAGTTTCACCAGTTGATCTCGGCAAGTGACAAAGATTTCCTCATTGACCACTTTGATGCCCAAGGGCTGAAACATTCCTGAAGCGATGCGCTGCCAAGTGAGATTTCCGGAGTTTTTCGTGAATCCCTCGACCATCCACACATCCCCGTCGGTCGAGCAGATTACACCTTTGTTGGGATCTTTGAAAAAATCAATGCCACTGAGTCGGAACTGATTTTTCCAAGGGCTGTCAAATGGCGGATTCATGATGTCCACTTGAAAAGGCCCCTCTTGGGTTCCTGATTGAACTTCGGAGGTTAGTTTTTGAGGATATCTGGAAGGTCCCCCTGTCGTCAATGACTCTAAAGATTCTGGCGGCGTGGTTGTTTTTGCATACTGCGAAAGCCCCTTGATGCCGGATTTTCCGATTAGGATTTTGACTTTGATGGGTCGAGAAGGGGAAGTCTCCATCACCAGAAAACCGCTTTCTTCTTTCAAAACAGCCCCTTCACCCACCAATCCAACTGCCGTTCCTTTTGGGGCGATTCGCATTTTCAAAGGCTTTACAGAAGGAGAAATGTTTAGGGTTCGGGTAAAAATGGGTTGGTTTTCCAAGGTTTCGAGCCCAAAGGTTTCCAGCACCTTGGCACTTCCCACGGTATAGAAAATGATTACTCTGTCCCTAAACTGATAGAGTCCTTTGTATTGCGCCCATTCCCGAGATAGTGGGCCAAACTTTCTTCCATCCCGAGCTTGGAATCGGGGATCGTCAAACTTTCCCGTAGAGGGGTTTGCCCAAGCAGGAGCAACCGGATTGGAAAAGTGAAGATCACCCACAGTCCTTGGAGAAATGTTGTGCTTGCCGTTAAACAGAATCGCTTCCCAATCGATAAACCCTTCCCCTGTCAATGCTCCGGCTACCCGCATCAAGTCATGGTCAAACATCATCCAAGCTTTGCCCGCAGCCACTCCGCCTTTTCCCTGATCCAGTCTCACGGCAATGCCTTTGTAAGCAAAGTTAGCTTTGATCAGGTTTTCATCGGGAAGGGGTGAAGGCCCAGAAGATCGCTCCCGCTCAGGAGCATTCAGGCCTACCAATTCATAGGTGTTAATCAGGAAGTTGCCGTAGTCCATTTCTGCCCAAGGCTTAAATTCTTTCGGAGCTGGCCCAGTCGTGCTTCCCATTGGAAGGCTGGCTAGGTAGGTAGAATCGATCTCCACAAACTGTCCCGGATTTTTCTCCCTGATGAAAGTTTCCCTCAGGTAATTGATGAGGTCATATTTTTCGGTGGGAGTCAGGCTGACTTGGGGAGGCATGGAGCCATAGCCTCGGGTGAGGGTTTGATAGATGGAGTAGGGGTCTTTTCCAACTTTAAATTCACCTTCCCAAAATTTGAAGGCATTGGGCATGGATCCTTCCTGATCGGGATTTCCGTGGCAGTTGAAACAGGTATTGTTGTAAATGTGCTCCCCTGTGCGAATGGATTCATCGGATCGGTCGTCCAGCGCAGTCAGTAGTTCCCGATGGTCAATGTCTTTTTCGTAATCGGGCAAATCTGATTCCTGAAGAATAAATCCCGTTGGTAAATCAGTTTCTTGGGTGGATGAATTGGGTTTGCATCCGGTGATCAGGAGGATGGCAAAAAACAAGAGGCCGCTAAGGGAATTTAAGTTGATTTTCAAGTGCTTGATGGCTTGGTTTGGAAAGGAATTTAAGAAAAATGATGGGATAGTAAGAGGTTAGGCTCCGATTAGTCCTCAGACTGCTTTTTGAAACTCACCGCAGTGGCGCAGAGGTCGTAGAGAAGGGAAAGGCTAAAGCGTTTTCTATGTGCGACTATGTGTCTATGGTTTTTTCTATGTGGTAAAAAAACTCACTGTCTATTCTGTTCCATTGCGCTGGTATCAGGCTGGTTTTTCCAATGCATGATGCTAGACCGATTAGCGCAAGTCTATCGACCTGCCTTCCGGTAGGCAGGCTTGTGCTTACCTGTATGCAGTCTTCAGACTGCTTTCTGATTTCCAAAAAAGAATTTTTAAACCACTGTAGACACATAGCTACACATAGTTTTAGTCTTTCTCAAGAAAGCCCTGCTCCGCAGGAGCAACATCTTGGTAGAAAAAAAGATATCGAAGGCACCCCAGCGCTTGACACGAGGATCTTCTTTGGAAAAGTCATCTAATTCCAGCGCAATGGAAAAAGAGCCGCTCGATTGAGAAGGGTTTTCAATAAGGTTTCCCGCAAAGATGGAAAGCCGCAAAGAGCCTGTCCATTTTGGTGTCTCAAGCACCTAGGCAGGAAAAAAAGAAAAGGGTTTTTGGAAAAGCTTACCGGACTTCGTCGCCATTATGCTCGTCCAGATGGTTTTTGGAAGGGAAAGGAAAGAATTACATTTTTACAAACTGGGTCTATTGCTATCCCCTGATCTGGCTATGAGGTTGGTAATTTTTATTTCCTGCTTAAAACATCCAAAGCTTCACCAAACACAGGTGGGACTCTTCCTTTCCAGATTTGGCTGTAATTGGTCGCCATCGCCAGATCCAAACTAGGAAAATACACCGCCTGAGTTCCCCAAAATCCCGCATGGGCAAAGGCTTCTAAGCCATTGATTTCAATTCGGTAAATCCCAATGCGATAGTCCATCATTGGACTCTCGGAGTAAGTTGGTGCTTCAAGCATTTTTTCTAAAGTCTTGGTGTTTTTGAACACTTCTCCTTTAAATAGGGCAAGGAAAAACTGGGTCAAATCTTTCGTAGTAGACAGTAATCCCCCTCCTCCAAAATAATCCATACTGGGATGGAACAAATAGGTGTCTTTGCCCTGAAAATACTGATGGATTCTGGCTTGATCGACTTTGGGATTGAGGCCTTCAAAGGCTGTATTTTCAAGCCCCAATTTTTCGAAGCCCAGGATTTCAGGGATAGCAATTCCAAGGGGCTTTCCATGAATTCGTTCGATGATTTCTCCCAAAATAAGGTAACCAGTGTCTGAATAGCTGAATCGTTCGCCAGGATTGCCTATCGGGTTTCCACCATCCACACAGAGTTTTAGCTGCTCTGTTCGAGTCCATTCGTGACCGCCGGGCTGGAGGACTTTTTCGAAGAAAGCCGGTGCATGGGTGTGGTCAAAAAATCCCGCATTATGCTGCAAAACCTGGATGATACTGATCTTGTCCAACTTATAGTCCTGACGCAGGATTTGGGCATGTTCATCAGAGATATGGTTAGCAATTGGGTCTTCAAGTGCCAGTTTGCCATCTTCCCAAAGTCTCATAAGGGATGCTGCCACAAATGTCTTGGTTACGCTTGCTATCCGAAAAGTCCGGTCGGATAGCAGCTTTTCCCCAGTTTCCTTCTCTGAAAATCCTGCTGAACCTGACCAATGGATCTCCCCGCTTCCGGACTGGATATGGAGTAAAATTCCCGGGATATCCTGATTCAGTTGTCCTTCGAGAATTCGCTGAAGGGCTTGGTTATCAGTGTTCTCCTGTGCCAGCAGCCTAGAAGTGAGAATGAAGAAAAGGAAAATGAATTTTATTTTTTATGTATATCCGCAATGATACCAGTAGCCAAATAAGTTCTTACTGACAGTTAGTGACAATTGCTTTAGTTGGGTTTCAACTTGCTTTAAATTAGGTCAAAATAGACGGTTTTGACCATGAACATTAT